>NZ_JBNPVS010000067.1:0-45693 GCF_050434225.1 Paraburkholderia sp. GAS32
TCCGGCGCCTTGACGAGGAACGAGCAGCCGCACGCGAGCGCCGCGCTCAGCTTGCGCACGACCTGATTGACCGGGAAATTCCACGGCGTGAAGGCCGCCACCGGGCCGATCGGCTCCTTGAGCACGGTTTGCTGCACCGCCAGATTGCGCGGCGGCACGACCCGGCCGTAGACGCGGCGGCCTTCGTCAGCGAACCACTCGATGATGTCCGCCGCGGACAGCACTTCGACGCGCGCCTCGGCGAACGGCTTGCCTTGTTCCTGCGTCATCAGGCGGGCGATGTCCGAAGCACGTTCACGCACCAGCGCCGCGGCTTTGCGCATGGTGGTGGCACGTTCGTTGGCCGGAATCTTGCGCCAGGCTTCGAAGCCGCGCTGCGCGGCGGCCAGCGCCCGGTCCAGATCGGCGATACCGGCGTGAGCCACCTTGCCGATGGCCTTGCCGGTGGCGGGGTTGATGACGTCGAGGGTTTTGCCGCTGGCGGCGTCGCACCACTCGCCGTTGATCAGAAGACGGGTGTCGGTATAGCTCGAGATGGCCATGCTGGGTTCCTGTAAGTGGGGAGAACGACAGGTCGCGCGGTCGTGATGCATTGGGCTGAACTCGCGCGGACAAAATTTGGGCTTAGTCAGTTTGTTGGTTCAGTCGGGCAATATGACTCGCTGAAAAGGTCGAAGTCGCTCCATCATGGTCACCGCTTCCCCGCTGGCGTCATCAGTCGTGCAGTGTGCTGGCATTTCCGCTTCCAACCGGACTTGTGCGAAATCGAAGAGCTGTTAGAGCACGCGTGATCGTGAAGTACGAGACGATCCAGTGCTGGTGCGACAAGTTCGACAAGAACTTTGCTTGCCGCGGGTAAGCAGCGCGCCGCGGGGCTGGCAGTACGTGGCATCTTGGCGAAATGTTCATCGCAATGCGCGGTGAGTCTTACCCGTTGTGGCGTGCTGTCAGACGGACACCGCGCCGAACCCAGCGCTCTGCGTGAAGCTATCCGGCAGCGAAGGCCGATACACCGTACTGGCTAGCGTAAAACACATATTGATCAAAGCGGCAGTGAAGCAGAACGATCGGTTGCAGAACAGCCATCAACCGACACCTCAGCGAGCGGCGAATCCCCAAAGGGGCTTTTTTCGCGACGTGTGCGGCTTTCGCGACCCGAAACGCACATGGAAAGGCATCTCGTGTTTCGCGCTGATCAGGTAACACTTCGCACCGGAGCGATATCTGCCTTGCTATCTATTCGTCGCGGGCAATGACCGCCGTCAGCTTCTCAACTGCCCGCTTGATGTGCTCGCCCTCGAGCCGGCAGACAGTTGTCACATCGCGCGCCAGCGCAGCTTCCATAATGGCCTTATGCTCCGCGTGCACATCGCGCTCTATCTCGGTGTGCGTCAGGGAAATGCGTCGATAACGTTCGGACTGCTGAAAGAGGATCGCTTGAAACTGCAAGAGCCATCGTAACGGGCAAGCGGCTACCAATGCCCGATGGAACTCTCGGTTGCATTGCTCATACTCTGTGATCAAGCTCGGCGAAGGGCTTGCTAGTTTTTGTTCGACTTTGGAAAGACGATGATAGGCGAGAATCAAGTTTCCTTCCCAACTGTCATTCGCGGCCAGAATCGATTGGCGCACGGCCTCAACCTCGATGAATTTCCGAGTCTCGCTTAGGTCGATGAAATCAGCCAGGGAGACGCCCGCCACGCGAAAGCCACGCTGCTCTTCGGATGTCACCAAAGCTTCCCCCCCAAGACGGGTCAACGCTTCTCGAAGGGTTGAGGCACCGACGCCATAGCGGTCTTTAAGAATTTCCACACGAAGCCTCTCCCCAGGCAGCAAGGTGCCATTCATGATGTCATCGCGCAAAGCGACATAAGCTGCTTCGACCAGACTACGCGCCGATACGCCATCTCGACGCTGCGGTTCGATCACTCTCATTGACGTGCCCCATTCTCAGTCTGCTTGACCACTTACGACTCCGCTCGACCACTGTGTGGCGAGGGGCAAGATGTGCTATATGTTCGATATATGCTAACAATCTCGGAAGATTCGTGCAAGTCTCGAATGTACGGAAATTATGGAAAATACGATGATGATTAAAAATCTCGACATTTTTCTTGACGACGGATATTTTCGTGGATATGATCCAAATCAACGCTATGAGCTTGATTTCTTGCCAAAAAAAGTTGGCGATCGAATGGATTTGGGAGACTGGGATGGCATTTGATCGGCCGCAAATTCCACCAGATGAGGCGGAGATGGTCGGCGCTGCCCCAGAGTCTTTTGTCGTAGCAATAGACGGGGTGGGTCACGTTCCCACTTTTTCCGATGAGCGTGTCCTTGTTTCGCTTGAACGCGCACAGAGCCTTGGGAGGCTCCCTGAATTGAAGACCAAGCTGCCGGTTGGTTGTCGTCGGGGGGGCTGTGGCATTTGCCGCGCGCGGGTTTTAAAGGGAAATTACCGATCCGAGGCGATGAGCCAGGAACATGTGTCGCCAGAGGGTCGCGATCTCGGAATCGTTTTGTGCTGCTCAATATTTGCGCTTTCGGATATCACGCTCAGGCTTGAGCCGGCGCCGAAAGCAAGACCGCGGACCGTTGTCGCCGCGGACTTATAAAAATCCAGGAGGAGAAAAAGCATGGCGCTTACCGGCGTGCTTCGTCCAGGCTTCATCCAAATTCGCGTGCTCGATTTGCACGCCTCCGTTGAGCACTACGTCGCGCGTGTCGGCTTGCACAAAGTCGCGACCGGAGAAGACGGCCGTGTCTATCTCAAGGCTGCCGATGAAGTAGACCATCATTCGATCGTGCTGCGTCAGGCGGCATCTCCTGGCTTCGACCTAATGGCTTTCAAAGTTGCCCGGGAAGCCGATTTAAATGAGTTCGAGCACCGTGTCAAGGACTTCGGCTATGACGTAGATCATGTACCCGCTGGCGAACAGCCGGGGATCGGTCGGCGCATCGGCTGGACATTGGAATCCGGGCATCGCCTGGAGTTGTATCATGCCGCCGAACCATCTCACCCTCGTCCATCATTTCAAAACCCCGAGGTTTGGGAGCATGAACCTCATGGTATGCGGGCTCGGCGATTCGACCACGCCCAATTAATTGGACCGCATATCGAGCGAGTCCTGGAATTTTTTGAAAAAGTTCTTGATTTTTCTTTGGTGGAGCGGATTGAGGGGGAGGATGGCCTCATAGCCGTTTTCCTTTCCTGTGGCATGAAAGCGCACGACATCGCCTTCCTGAGTTTCCCCGAGCCAAACAAACTACACCATGTCTCCTTTGAACTTGAGACCTGGAACGATCTTGGACATGCCGCGGATATTATCGCCCGTTACGATGTATCGATCGAAATCGGTCCCACACGCCACGGTGCAACACAGGGCAGAACTATCTACTTTTTCGATCCGTCCGGAAACCGCAACGAGGTCTTCACAGGTAGTTACACGTTTTATCCGGATCACCCAGTTCGGACTTGGAGCGGACGGCATATACCTAAAGGCGTTTTCTATTACGAACGGAAAATCATTGAGTCATTTCTGTCAGTTATGACCTAAGTTCTACTCCGCGAGGACAACAACCCCAGCCATTCACTATGGCCGGGGAGGCGTATGAAATTTATCTGGTTAGCGTTCTACAAAATTATGTAGAACGAAACGTAATTCAGATCAAGCTGAAATTCGTATACACATTAACGGACAAGGCGTCAGAAAGTGACTCTAGACCCTAATATCGCCATATCGGCGGAGAGGTTGATCCAGGCTGCGGCGACGCTCGAACCATGCGCGCCAATCCGAACGCTTCTTCCTCCTGGTGACCTTGACGCCGCCTATGCGGTGCAAGCTCTTGTTACAGAGGCCGCACTAGAATCGGGCCGTCGGCTCGTGGGCCGCAAGATCGGGGCGACTTCGGCCGCCATGCGCAAGCAGCTCGGCGTCGTTGAGCCGAACTACGGCGTCTTGTTCGCCGATATGTCCCGATACGAATCCGAAGAAATTTCGATGGCGAACCTGATGCTGCCGACCATCGAAGCAGAAGTTGCGTTTGTTATCGGCCGCGATTTGAACGAGCCACAAATTACGCTCGCCGACATGCTTCTCGCAATCGAGTTTGCTCTTCCTTCAATTGAGATTTGTACCTCGCGGTTCCGTAACCGTGATTTCGATCTCGTCGATGCCATTGCTGATAACGCCTGTTCAGGATTGTATGTGCTAGGTTCCAATCCTGTTCGTCTGTCGGATTTCGACGTCCGCCTTTGCGGCGCCGTTATGGAAAAGGGGGGCGAGCCGGTCTCGGTCGGTGCCGGCGCGGCTAGTATGGGCAACCCCGTGAATGCGGCGTTGTGGCTCGCGCGGAAGATGGCGGAGGTTGGACTGCCGCTCAAAACAGGTGACGTTATTCTTTCCGGAGCTCTCGGGCCAATGGTCCCGGTCGGATCAGGTGACGCGTTCGAAGTACGAATCAATGGACTTGGGACGGTAAGCGCCGTATTTGCCGATGACTATGTTCCGTCGTCTAGCTTATTGAGGGATGCCGCATGAAAAACTGGTCGGAGTTTGCGCGGATGCTCGACGAAGCTGCGGACAAGGCCTCAGCCATTGTTCCGCTCACGGACACGGCCTCCTTGACAGTAGAGGACGCTTACGCGATTCAGGCCGCATCCATTGCGAGACGTCGCGCCCGCGGCGATACACGCGTGGGAGTTAAAGTGAACCTTACCTCAAGGACAGCGATGCGGCACGGTGATTCGCCGCAAATTGTTTTTGGGTGGCTCACCGAAGCGGCGCGTCTTGCCGAAGGTAGCGACTTGTCGCTCAGCCGCTATTTGCAGCCTCAGGTGCAGCCGAGCCTCGCATATATTTTGGAGCAGCCATTACGGAGCAGTGCCAGCGCGGCCGAGGCGTCTGCGGCGATCGCGGCCATTGCTCCTGCGCTCGAGATTATCGATAGCCGCTACGGTGCCGCCGAGTATTCTCTAAAGGATATGATTGTAGATAATGCTTTTGCTGCAGGCTTCGTTCTTGGCGGCATCTCCAAACCCAGCACAAATATCGAAAATCTCGGAGTCCTCCTTGACATCAACGGTCGTACTGTTCAAATCGGCTCGACTGCGGCGATCCTTGGTAATCCTATGCGTGCACTGCTAGAGACCGCGTGCGCTTTGGAACGTACCGGCGGAGCGCTGCAGCCTGGAGATGTCGTGCTAATAAGTGGTGCGACGCCTGCGCATCCGCTTATGCCGGGCGACTACGTTTGCGCGACGACAGAGGCGTTGGGAAGGGTGGCACTCCATATCACCCCATAGAATTCAATCTAAAGCAATCTCGCAGACGCGTATTCGGCCAAAGCCGGAAAAGGGAGAAACCAGATGTCAATTAATCACGATACATTAGCCGCCCGTCTAAGGCTCGCCTATTCTCAAGGCCCTGTGCCGCCGCTGCGTGATGGGCTTGAGCCGTCTGACGAAAGCTCCGCCTATATCGTACAGGATATCAATACCCGTTTCTGGGAACAGGAGGGTCGACGCATCGTAGGGCGCAAAATCGGCCTCACTGCCAAAACGGTGCAAGCGCAGCTCGGTGTTGATATTCCCGATTATGGCGTGCTTTTCGATGATATGCAGATTCAGAATGGCGGAACATTGTCAGTCTCCAAAACAATCCAACCGAAGGTGGAGGCCGAGGTCGCGCTAGTACTTGGACGTGAACTTAACTTATCGGATCCGACTCCGGACGACGTAGCAGACGTAACTGATTATGCAGTTGCTGCTATCGAAATTGTCGATAGTCGCATTACAGATTGGAAGATCACCTACGCCGATACCGTCGCAGACAACGGTTCTTCTGCATACTTTGTCCTTGGACAGGAGCGCAGGAAACTTTCCAGCCTCGATCTTTATACCTGCGGAATGGCACTCGAGGTCAACGGCGAGGTCCGCTCGGTAGGGGCCGGCGCTGCATGTCTCGGGCATCCGTTGAAAGCGGCGGCTTGGCTGGCAAAGACCCTGACTTCACTCGGCATCAGCCTCAAGGCCGGCGATATCCTGCTGACTGGCGCACTCGGGCCTATGGTTTCGATGACGCCAGGCGACCATGTGCAGGCAGTAATCGGAGGATTGGGTGCTGTGAGCTTTACGTATCAGGATGATCGTCGACTTTAATTCAATGACGAAAACGGTGCTTAGAATCAAACAAGATTGAGGTGTAAGCATCACGACCGCGCAAATCCAACGCGTCTTTGCCTTTTACTTGGTGTGAAGGACGTCTGAGGCTCTGCTTGCGCATAAGGTTCGATTTGACTTGTTTAGGGAGTAAACTGATGGATTATCAACCGCTAACGCCTCATCTTAACTGGCCACAAAATTTCAATGAAGTTCCCAAGGAAAGTTTTGTTCGTCCCGATATCTATAAAGCGGAAGTCGAGCGAATTTTCTACGGCCGGGAATGGCATCCGATAGCCCACGAAAGCGAGCTTCCGAACCCGGGAGATTTTAAAACGACGAAACTGGTTGATGTCCCTTTGCTGATTGCTCGTGGGCAGGACGGCATCGTTAGAGTATTTTATAACGATTGCTCGCATCGCGGTAACCAGTTGGAGACAGCTCCCTTCGGTACCAAGAAAGAATTCGAATGTCCATACCACCGCTGGTTGTTCAGTACGGAAGGGCAGCTGATTGGTTGCCCAAACCAATCAGGATATTCGCCGGGATTCGATCGGAAGGACTACCCTTTAAGTCAGCCGCGGAGCGATAGTTATCTGGGGCTGATATTCGTGACATTTTCTCCCGATACGGAATCTCTCGATGAATTCCTTGGCGAAGAGATGAAACCAACCCTTGCTGACCTGATGGGTGGGGACGGGCGCTTGAAGTTGCTGGGATATCAGAAGGTTTCTTATCGCTCGAACTGGAAGGTTTACGCTGATAACGATGGCTATCATGCCCCGTTGCTACACAAGGCTTTTGGATTGCTTAACTGGCAGGGTGGAAAGGGCCGCCAGTTCACGGCGACGAAGCGCGGGCATATCGGTTTTGAAAGCCAACTTTCGGTTTCTACTGGCGCTAACGTTCTGAAAGATCCATCTATCATAGCGTTCAAGGGAGAAGACCCTTCCATTGGTACGCGGATCGTTGAACTGTTTCCAACATTCGTTTCTACGAAACATTTGGATGTTATCAATTTACGGTTCGCGAATCCGGTTGGCGTTGATAAGGTCGAGGTCCACTATGCTTATTTCGCCCATCAAGACGACAATGAGGAACTGCTTCGCCATCGCTTGCGGCAGAGTTCGAATCTGCTCGGGCCGTCAGGCATGGTCAGCCTTGAAGACGCATCGATTTTCAATCGTGTGTTTGCCGGTAGTTTTACACCGGGTAATGCCGTCTTTCAGAAGGGCGTGAAGGAGTTCAGGAAGCTTCCCGCTACGGAATTGGAGCAAAATGAGGAGAGCGGAAACCTGGCACGGTGGGAGTACTATCGCACGGTAATGGACTTTTCGCGGGGTGAGCAAGCATGAGTGAGATAAGTGCTAACGCATTGGCGGCCATTGATGCGATTAATCTCAAATACGTCGAAGCGCTTGATAGCAAAGAAATGAACAAGTGGCTGGATGCATTTTCAGGCGATGATATCGCTTCATATATTTGTATTTCACGAGAAAATGTCAATCGGGGATTGCCGCTTGCGTTGATGATGGATGACTGTAAGGCTCGTCTTTTCGATCGCGTTACCTATATTACAAAGATATGGGCAGGCACGTTTGAAGATTACCAAACGCGCCATTTCGTCCAACGAGTGCGCGCTGAACGGATTTCAGATCTAGATTTTAAGGTCTGGTCCAATTTTTCAGTGCTATATACGCCGGACAACGGTGGCAGTTCAGGGGTTCTTGCGACGGGGGTATATGAAGACGAGATTCGGCTGACTTCTGATCAAAGTGGCGCGCGGATACTCTCTAGGCGAGCCGTCCTTGATACAACTGTTTTGCCGCGTTATCTTGTTTACCCTCTTTGAGATGGTAAAGACGGTACCACACCGGTGTATAGGGATATTTACAAATAAAATTTAAGGAGATTAAAGGAGGAGGTTTCATGTTCAGGGAGCCGGTACATCGCCATAATTGCCGAATCACGCTGTCTTGGTTTGTCCGCTCCCAATGAATCAGGCAAAAAAGGTTGTGTAAAAGACATCAGGTTACTGTTCCATATTGTCATTGGAATATTGGAAAACTCTACTAGCTAGAGGAAATTTTATGCAAGATCACGTCCGTTTGTGCGAAATCACTGCTGTTAAGGAAGGTTCGCCAGTTGCTATTAATCTTCCGTCGCTGCCTTCCCTAGCCGTCTATCAAATCGGCACGGAGTACTTCGTTACCGATAACCAGTGTACCCATGGAAATGGCATTCTTACGGAGGGATTTCAGGATGGCGAAGTTATCGAATGTCCATTTCATGGGGGTGCTTTCAACATAAAAAGTGGTGCAGCGAGCGTGCCACCGTGCCAAATTCCGTTGCGAACTTATTCGGTTGAGATTGATGACGGATGGATATCAATTCGCCATTCGATTTCTGAGGGTGCGGCTGCTTGATTTTGGATTGTGTAGTTGACACGTTTGTGAATGTGATGCTTTCCCCATTATGCGGAACCTGAGAGAGTTATCGTCAGTCTTCGAAAGAGGAAATGTCGGAATGTTTGATCAGTGAGTCGTACGCAAGCAGGCAAGGTACATGATTAAATCAATAGTCGTCGTAGGTGCTAATCTTGCTGGAGGGCGTTCGGTTGAGGCCCTTCGACAAGCCGGTTTCGACGGAAGAATTACTTTAATCGGGGAAGAGCCTTGGCGTCCCTATGAACGACCGCCGCTCTCGAAAGAGGTTCTTTGGGAGCCCGGCAAGTCGGCGCAAAAAATTTTCCTGCATTCGGAAGATTGGTATCAAGCGAATAGAGTAGATTTGCGGCTTGGGGCTCGTGCTGTGGAATTAGACTTTTCCGCGGGGGGTGTCCGGCTTTCGGACGGCGAGCTAATTACGGCGGAGAAGTTTTTGCTTGCAACGGGCGCTCGGGCGTGCTTGTTGCCACTCTCGGGTGCCGGTGCGCCGAACGTACATCATCTTCGAACTAAGGATCAAGCGGACGCTCTCGCGCGGGATTTGTATCCGGGAGCCAGAATTGTTGTCATTGGTATGGGCGTGATCGGCTCGGAGGTTGCGGCCAGCGCTCGTAAAATTGGTTGTGAAGTATTCGCAGTCGAGCCGACGCGGGCGGCCATGATTCGGGCTGTCGGCGAACGTTTTGGTCATTGGCTTGCTGAAAAGCATCGTATGAAGGGTATTCACGTCAGGTTCGGAGTTTCCCCGATAGCCTTACGGCAACGAGAGGGGAAAGTCCACGCAGTCGAACTGTCGAATGGCGAAAGTATTGACTGCGATGCCGTGGTCGTTGGGATTGGCATCGTTCCGGCAACGGAACTGGCGGCTGGCGCTGGACTGGTAGTGGACAATGGAATTGTCGTCGATCGCTCATCACGTACCAGTCACATGAATGTTTTTGCGGCGGGGGACGTTGCCAGCCAACCTGGTTTCTTTGGGGGACGGGTGCGTTTAGAAACGTATCAAAACGCCATCGATCAGGCCTCCGTCGCCGCCCAGGCCATGCTTGGTCAGACTGTCGAATATTCCAAGCCGGCTTGGTTTTGGTCGGATCAGTATGATTTAAACATCCAGGGTGTTGGGAGGCTTGACGACAGTTTATCCATTGTTGTGCGTGGTGATTTGGAAGCCGATGACTTCTCCGCGTTTTTCTTGAATGGGAACGTTGTTGAGGGTGTTCTTACTGTCAATCGCGCTTTTGAAATGGGAATCGGAAAGCGTCTTGTTGAACGAAGAATATCGGTCAATCCAGACGAACTCGCTGATTCTTCCACCGAGCTACGTGATCTTTTGAAAGTCAGATCAGATGCAGCATAGACTTTGTTGAGCCGCCGCACGCAGAGCTGCTGCACTGGAGTAGGAAGCTCTTCGAGCCTTTCGAATCTCCCCTTAGGGGGTGTCGCGCGACGCCTTCAAAGCCTGGAGTGGTGGACGGCGAGGGCAACTTGTCAGTAGACGGGGTCGCCCCTAACTTACTTCTTTTGCGCTGCACGCCACGCTGTCGGTGCGACACCGACCACCTTCCGGAACATTTCGGCGAAGCCAGTAGCGGACGCGAATCCGCACTGGCCTGCGATGTCGCCGATGGCGTACTGCGTGGTGGATAGCAGGTGCCACGCGCGCTCGATACGGCGGTCCCGAAGGTACTGATACGGCGACGAGTTGGTCGACGCCTTGAAGAGTCGCAGGAAATGGAACTTCGTTATACCGCATAAACTGGCGAGATCGTCGAGCGATAAATCGTCGGCCAGGCGATCGTTGATGAATGCGATCGCACGGCCTAGCGCCTCCGGAGAAAGCCGACCGGTCTGCTTCGCACGGGCCGACATTGCTGTCCAACGCTTCGCGAGCTGGAAGACGATCGTCGCGCAATAGGAATCGATTAGCAGACCTGGGCATTCACCCGTCGCCATCTGCTCGGCGAGCGCGGCGATTGTTGCGTACACGTATGGCTCGGCGAATCCACGCTGGGACAACATCCAAAGCCCGTCGAGCGGATTCGCGATGCCGAGTTCATCGAAAATGCTGAAGGTCCTGTCTGCGTCAATCGTCAGGAAGGTCGCTCGCGCGGGACCGTTCAGTACCCACGAGAAGTCCGCACCGGGCGGGAAGATATGGATCGGATGCGGCGCGCTCGAAAAGTGCTCACGAAAGCCCCAGCCGAAGTCCATGAGCGCGGAGCTGAGCTGGTACTCGTGCCCGGCGAGGATCACTAGTTCGGGCAACGCCGGGCTGCGCAGTTCGTTTGCTTCGAGATTGCATGTGATCATCGAGCCGACACGACCACCATCCAGGTGAGAACCGCGGTCGACTATAACGCCCTGCCTGCCTCCAAGAACCCTTTCAAAGGGGTTAATGATTTCGTGCGCGTTGGACATGGCATTTGTTGGATACCATTGTTGTCGCGGTGACCATTCGTGTCAGAGAAGTCGGACGCTGAATGCAACTTGTCAATATTGCAAGAGCAACAATCAGATGGCCGGCGCAATAACGCGAAGGTCGGCTTTTTGGCAGTCGGTAGAGTTCAGTCCATATTCACTCTGCCAACCAACAGGAAAACAACATGACCGCTCCGTCCTTCACGTCGACAGACCTCATCGCTGCTGCCCGAGACATCGGAATTGGTGAACTCACCGAAGCGGAGGTCGGCGGTCTCGGCTCTATTGTCGGGGAGCTGATCCACGGCCACGCTTTCGTTGACGCAACTGACGACTACCTGCCCAACGCGTCGACCGCAACGCGCCCCTTCTCGATCCTGGAAGGAGCGGACAACCGGAACAACTCGTGGTCGCTGAAGTGTTCGATTCGCGAAACAGGAGAGGGGAAGCTGGTTGGCAAGCGCATTGCCATCAAGGACAGCATTATGGTCGCCGGTGTGCCGATGCTAAGCGGTGGTGTCGCCGTATACGCAGAACATCGCCGAGGGCATCGATGGCTTGCGCGTAGGCGTGCTCAAGGAGGGATTCGGGCACCTCAACTCGGAGGCAGACGTCGACGGCAAGGTCCGTGCGGCAGCCGACGCGCTGGCCAGACTTGGCGCTAATGTCGAGGACGTTAGCGTGCCGGCCCATCTAAACGGAGTGGCGATTTGGGGGGGTGATTGCACTCGACGGTCTCACGAACCTGATCACGGCTGGGAACGGTTTCGGCATTGGCCGAGCTGATGCCTATCCGACGGACTTCATGGACCATCTTTACCGAGCGGGTAGTGACCGCCGCGGCCTACCTGCAGGCATCAAGGGCATGCTGCTTACCAGCACACTCGCTACCCGTCAGCGGGGCCACGCGCTGTACGGAAAGGGTGTGAATCTGGCGCGCCGGCTCCGCGCGCAATACGATGCGGCGCTCAGTCAATTCGACGTTTTGGTGCTGCCCACGACGCCGATGCAGGCGACACCGATCCCCGATGCATCGGCGGATATTGGCCTGCATTGGCAGCGCGCAACTGAGATGCTGGCCAACACATGTGCTTTCGACATCACGCATCACCCCGCAATCAGCCTGCCATGTGGGATGTCGGACGGGCTGCCAGTCGGCATGATGCTGGTCGGACGTCATTTTGAAGAAAGTACGCTGTTCCGCCTGGCACATGCGTTTGAGACTAGCCAGCACTGGGCGACCCGCTGACAGACGATTGAGCTGGATCTTATTGGTTCATACTCAGTGTCGGTTGACTAATATTCTTGCATATTATATTTAGTGAACCTAAGCATGTCGGTTAGAAAGATTGTCCTCCCAATGGCAGTTGCAGGCTTAATCGGCGTAGCGCATGCGCAATCAACGGTCACGCTGTGTGGGACCATCGACACGGGAATTCAGTACCTGTCGCACGCGAACTCGGACGGCAAGGCGTCGATCGGTATGCAATCCGGCAACTCGATTCCGTCGCACTGGGGGCTAACCGGCAGAGAAGACCTTAGCGAGGGCCTGTCGGCGTATTTCAAGATCGAGAACGGCTTTCTCGAGAACAGCGGTTCAATGACGGTGCCAGGTGATCTGTTCAACCGCTTTGCGCTGGTCGGCCTGAAGGGTCCGTGGGGTTCGGTGGAATTCGGCAAGCAACCGAACTTAATGTTCGCGCAGACGCTGACTGCTAGTGCATGCGATGCGCTATGACACTTCGAGAGGGCCGGGCTATCCGACGTGGGCGATCTTCGGCAGTATCTACCGCCTGTCCGTGCGCACGTTTGTCTATGGCTACGCCGGCTATCTCGACAGCCTAGGCGCGAAGACAGTCAGCCTGAACTCGTTTGACCCGTCCCAGACGGGTGGCATGAGCCAGACCGGTATCCAAATTGGGATCAATCACTCGTTCTGACGGCTTCGCCAGGTGTCGTTCCAAATACGTTCACCCAAAGTCGTTGAATGTTTGCGGCGCAAACGGCCGTGCCTGAAAAAGCCGCGTTTCCATAAAATCTCGTGATTTGTATTGACAATCGAGATTGTGGGATTGATGATGGAGGCAGAGTTTGGTGAGACTTCGAACCTGTCTGCACGAAAGCGGGCGCACGGTCTCTTCGGATAGAGGCTTTCAGGGAGGAATAAACAGCTATGACAGTACAGTGTTCCAGCGGCAACCGATCGGGCGCGGTGTCCGGAAGATGCCGGCATTCGGCGCGAGCCTGGTTTCTCGACACGGTACGCCCATGAGCACGGCCCTTTCCGCAACACGGCCCGAAGTCGGCCGTATGGTCCAGACGGGCCCATGGCGTACAAATGTGCTGGAAATGGGGGAAGGCCCACCGGTGATTCTGGTTCATGGATCGGGCCCGGGCGTTTCAGCCTACGCAAACTGGCGTCTGACGATGCCGGTACTCGCATCGCGTTTCCGGGTGATTGCCCCCGACATGTTCGGCTTTGGGTTTAGCGAAGGTCCGCAAGGGCTGGTGTGCAGCATCGGGACGTGGACAGACCAGTTGTTCAATCTGATGGATGCGCTTGGCCTTGAGCAGGTCGATCTCGTTGGTAATTCATTCGGGGGGGCGGTGGCGCTCGCGGCCGCGATTGCCCGGCCTGAGCGCGTAAGGCGGCTGGTGTTGTGCGGTAGTGTTGGTGTTCCTTTCCCAATAACGCCGGGTCTGGACGCAGTGTGGGGTTATGAGCCGACGGTTGAAAACATGAAGCGTCTGCTTGACTGGTTCGCCTTCGACGATGAGTTGATTACCGACGAGCTTGTGGAGCTGCGCTACCGCGCGAGCATCGAGCCGGGATTCCAGAAATCGTATGCCGGCCTGTTCCCGGCGCCAAGGCAGCGTTGGGTCGACGCTCTGGCGTCGGATGAGGCGGCGATCGCAGGGCTGCCACACGAAACCTTGATTCTTCACGGTCGCGAGGATCGGGTGGTTCCGGTTTCCAATAGTTTCCGCCTCCTTGAGCTGATCCAGCGAGCTCAGCTCCACGTATTTGGGCGGTGTGGTCACTGGACCCAGATCGAACGTGCCGCGCATTTTTCCAGGCTGATCGCCCAGTTCCTGGAGTAAGCGCTTCCGACGATTCGATGCGCTCTGGCGCAAGCTGACAGTGGAACGGCACTAAGCTCAGTGCACCAGCCGCCACGCGGACTGGTGTACTGAGCCACACGCTTTGCCAGAAAGGCACGCCGAACACCAACAGAAGCCGGTTGCGGCAACGGTGCGGAACCGTGTAATAGATGAGCCCTTCACTGCTTATCTATGCAATACCCATTAATATTGCCTGATAGATTTAAGGTTCTGCGGCGATACCACAGCGAAATACGACGGAGATTGGGAGTAGATATGAGCCATTTGCGATTTGATGGAAGTATTGCGTTGGTGACCGGCGCCGCACAGGGAATTGGCTTTGCAGCAGCACGTCAGTTAGCACGCGAAGGAGCGACCGTGATTGTCGCTGACCGGGCAATTGAACCTGCGCAGGCCGCAGTTCAGCAGATCAAAAACGATGGCGGCAATGCGATCTATGCCGTGCATGACCTTGAACATCAAGAGGGATCCGTTGATCTCGTTAAGAATATCGAGCAAGACTTTGGGCGTATTGACGTGGCCGTACACAATGTTGGTGGCACCATTTGGTCTAAACCCTACTGGGAGTACGCACCGGAGGAAATTGTTGCTGAGATCCAGCGATCTCTCTGGCCGACGCTTTGGGGATGCCATGCCGTACTGCCGGTGATGTTGCGACAAAATTCTGGCGCGATCGTCAATGTAGGATCAGTAGCGACCCGGGGTATCAATCGCGTTCCCTATGCGGCAGCCAAAGGCGGTGTCGCTGCGATCACTGCCGCTCTGTCATTAGAGTTGGGCACGACTGGTATTCGCGTTAATTGCGTAGCTCCCGGAGGGGTGGATGTTGGCACCCGCGCCACACCACGCAATTCAAAGCCGCTAAGCGACATAGATGTTCGTGGTTTTGAAGGCGTTGTGGAACAGACGCTGCGCGACACCCCAATGGGAAGATTCGGAAGACCCGAAGAACTTGCTGCCGCGATATGTTTCCTCGCCTCCAAGGAGGCATCTTACATTACCGGTCAGACTCTATATGTGGCAGGAGGTGGAGTTGGCTAATTCGCAATTAATTCGGTTTTATCGCAATGAGAATCAAGATGCGAGATAAATCGATATAGAAAGTACTATTTATATTACGAGATCGTGGAGTTGATCCGCGGCGAATGAATGGGCTTCGCGAGTATGCCGCGTCCGTCGGCTGGCGATCATATGTATTAGCCTAGACCGGACCTGACAGGTAGTCGGAGAAGCGAGATAAGGAAGCAGATCTAGTGAGGGATCAGTTTCTCCCTGGCAAGTTCGAGTGAATCGAGGAAGGTACGCATAGGTGTTTTGCCATAGCACCATCGTCCCTGATGTTCGCGCTCATTGTTGTACTGGTCAAGCCATGCCTCCAGATCGGTTTGCAAGGCCGGGATGGAGTCATAGATCTTCCTGCGGAAGGCGACCCGGTAGAACTCATCGAGCTTTCAGTCGTTCACGTTGCTCCGCACCCCATAGCGGATCACCTTCTCGCGACAGAACTCGCATTCAGCTGAGCGGTCTTCCGGGAACCCGGACGCGACGTCTCGCTGTTTGCCTGAATAGAGGCTGCGTGTCGTTGTGACGAAATCATCGTGCGTATTGTCACTTGTCATTGGCGATCTGAAAGTCATCTAAGGCTGGCGGCGTGAAAGTATCGTTTCTTCGTTCGTTTTCTTCGAACTCATCTCTCTAACGCCGAGCTCTTCTTCGTTTCTTCTTCGGTACTTTCTGTCACTCCCCGTAGTGTTTCGCATGTTCTTCGTAATGGGCCATGTGAGGTTGGTCGCGACGTGGTGGTGGCGAATGGTCTCCGTCACTATGGTGAGTTTGAAACCGTCCGTTTTACGTGAATTTGGCGCCGCCGCCAATAGTCACTGGCATTTCCGCTTAGATCTTTGAGGAAATCGCCCGCGTTGCAGTCGCGATCTGCTAGGTGCTGATTGCCGCGGTGACTCTCGTCAGTTCCGACACTCGTCGCGCGTACGCCCGAAGTCGTTGAGTGTTTGCAGCGCAAACGGCTGCGCCTGAAAAGCCGCGTTTCCATAAAATCTCGTGATTTGTATTGACAATCGAGATTGTGGGATTGATGATGGAGGCAGAGTTTGGTGAGACTTCGAACCTGTCCGCACGAAAGCAGGGCGCACGGTCTCTTCGAATAGAGGCTTTCAGGGAGGAATAAACAGCTATGACAGTACAGCGTTCCAGCGGCAACCGATCGGGCGCGGTGTCCGGAAGACGTGGGCGTTTGGCTCGAGCCTGGTTTCTCGACACGGTGCGCCCATGAGCACGACCCTTGCCGCTACACGGCCCGAAGTTGGTCGTATGGTCCGGACGGGCCGGTGGCGTACAAATGTTCTGGAAATGGGGGAAGGCCCGCCGGTGATTCTGGTTCATGGATCGGGCCCGGGCGTTTCGGCCTACGCGAACTGGCGTCTGACGATGCCGGTGCTCGCATCGCGTTTCCGCGTGATTGCCCCCGACATGTTCGGCTTTGGGTTTAGCGAAGGTCCGCAAGGGCTGGTGTGTAGCATTGGGACGTGGACAGACCAGTTGTTCGATCTGATGGATGCGCTTGGCCTTGGACAGGTCGTTCTCGTGGGCAATTCATTCGGAGGGGCGGTGGCGCTTGCGGCCGCGATTGCCCGGCCCGAGCGCGTAAGGCGGCTGGTGTTGTGCGGTAGTGTTGGCGTTCCTTTCCCAATAACGCCAGGTCTGGACGCAGTGTGGGGTTATGAGCCGACGGTTGAAAACATGAAACGTTTGCTTGACTGGTTCGCCTTCGACAATGAGTTGATTACCGACGAGCTTGTGGAGCTGCGCTACCGCGCGAGCATCGAGCCGGGATTCCAGAAATCGTATGCCGGCCTGTTCCCGGCGCCAAGGCAGCGTTGGGTCGACGCTCTGGCGTCGAATGAGGTTGCGATCGCAGGGCTGCCGCACGAAACCTTGATTCTTCACGGTCGCGAGGATCGGGTGGTTCCGATCTCCAATAGTTTCCGCCTCCTTGAGCTGATCCAGCGAGCTCAGCTCCACGTATTTGGGCGGTGTGGTCACTGGACCCAGATCGAACGTGCCGCGCATTTTTCCGGGCTGATAGCCGAATTCCTGGAGTGAGCGTTTCCGACGATTCGATGTGCCCTGGCGCAAGCTGACAGTGGAACGGCACTAAGCTCAGTGCACCAGCCGCCATGCGGGCTGGTGCACTGAGCCACACGCTTTGCCAGAAAGGCACGCTGAACACCAACAGAAGCCGGCTGCGACGACGGTGCGGAAAATCGACTCAATGCCAGCTCAACGTTGAGAGCAAGCCGGTTTTGATGCGACGCGCCGAGCGGATGTAGTTGAAGCACGGATGGCGAAAACACCTGCGGCTCGGGATATGCGGAGGTATCGAACCGAACAGACTAGATGCTCATGGGTGTCTTGACTAAGCGGAGGAAGATGCTGATTTAAATTAGTAGTACTATATAAATGGAGGAGACATGAGGCGAATCGTAGTTGTGTCCATCATCGCTGCGGCGGTCCAGGTAGGTGGTTGGTGTACCTCTGCACAGGCGCAGAGCGTTTTGCTCTATGGTTTGGTCGATACCGGTGTTGAATATATTCACAACGCAAATTCTGCCGGCCACTCGGTCGCACGTTTGCAGGGCCTCACGGGGGAGCTTCCGTCGCGCTGGGGGGTGAAGGGGGTCGAGCCTCTCGGTGATGGCTATAACGCTATATTCACGCTCGAAAGCGGTTTTAACGCCGGTACAGGCAACCTTGGTCAGGGTGGGCGCCTGTTCGGGCGGCAAGCGTTCGTAGGAATTGACGGACCACTCGGCGCATTGACCTTCGGTCGTCAGTACACGATGCTGGCGTGGGCATCCGTGTACGGCGATTTCATTGGGCCTGGCATATATGGGATTGATTCGCTTGATGCGGGTTTCTCTGTCCCGCGCAGCGACAACACCGTGGCTTACCGGAAAAGCTTCAGTGGCCTGACTGTCGGCGCAAGCTATTCGTTTGGTCGGGACGCGTCACCTGCGGGTGGTTCGAACACGCCAGGCGCGAGTCCATGCGCGGGTAGCATTCCGGGCAACGCCCAAGCATGCCGAGAATGGTCGATGCTGCTGGAGTATGACGCAAAATACTGGGGTGTCGCGGCGGTCTACGATCGCCAGAACGGTGGTCCGGGTGCCTCCGTCAACCTGTTCAATGGCCTCACACCACTTCCCATGTCGGGCAGCGGAGATCACGACTCGCGCCTACTTGTCGACGGCTACTTGAAGTTCGACAAGTTCATGTTCAGTGCGGTTTGGATAAATCGACACGTCGAGGCGGATTCGCTGTTGACGCCCGACGTTACGTCGAATCAGTTTGCGCTGGAAGGGCAATACAAGGTGACACCGTCGCTGATCATTGACAGCTTGGTGCAGCGGATCGTCAACAGCCGGCAAGATACGCGGGCGAACATGGAGATGATGCGAACGACTTATTTGCTATCGGTACGCACGGCGGTCTATGCACAGGTAGCCTTCCTGCAGAATAGTCGGAATGCAGCTTACGCGGTCAGCGCCGCAGGCGGCACGCCGGGCAAGGGAATGAATCAGGCAGCCGCCATGCTTGGGATACGACATTCGTTCTAGGTGGATCGGTCGATCGATGCGAAGCGGAGAATATACAACGCGGTGCGGCCTGATCGCTTTCAGGCTGCTGTCCGACGACAACTTTGCGCAGTTGTCGTTGCGCGATCTAACGTGACCATCTCTCAAAGGTGACTGAACTCTCGCGGTTAAGGGACAACAGGACAATTCTGTACAACGCTGTCGACACGGATGCCGCAACATCGAGTTTCTGTTGTGTGCCCGTTGGTTGAACCATGTTCGAGGCGCTCAACGCCGAGCTCAAGGAACCTATAAAGATGCGTTGCACCGGTTTCATATTCAGGAATCAGCTACACGCGAACTTGCATAATTCAGCGTGATCGGCGGCCAGCGTGGGCGGCAGTTGGTCGCGCAGGAATTCGACCCACGTGCGGATCTTTGCGTCGAGATACCGGCGCGAGGGATATAGCGCGTAAAGATTCATCTCCTGCGATGTGTACTCCGGCAGAATCCGCACGAGCTGGCCGCTGCGCAGGCCGCTGATCGCCGAGTAGATCGGCACGAGGCCGATACCCATTCCCTCCCGCACTGCTACAGCCAGTGCTTCGAAGGCGTTCACCTGGAACGCTGCGGCCCCAAGTTCGAACGTTTCCCGGCCGTTCGGGCCATCGAAGATCCATTCGTTGGCCGGAAAAACTGGCGTGACCATTTGCAGACAGGTATGGCGGTTGAGATCCGCCGGAACCTGCGGCACGCCACTACGTTCCAGATAAGCGGGCGACGCGCAGGCAATGCTGAATGCACTGCCCAGGCGCTGTGACACAAAGATCGAATCGGGCAAACCCAGCGCGAGTGTCAGCGCGACGTCGTAGCCCTCTTCGATCAGGTCGGGCACTCGCTGCGCCAGCGTCAACTCAATGTGCACTTCCGGGTAACGCTGTTGATATTGCCCAATAGCCGGCACCACATAGTGCTGGCCGATGCTCGTCATGGCATGGACTTTCAGCTTGCCGGACGGCCTTGCATGAGCATCGCTCGCCTCTGCCTCGGCCTGATCCACGTAGGCGATGATCTGCTCGCAACGTTGCCGATAGCGTTGCCCTGCCTCGGTCAACGCGAGGCGGCGCGTGGTCCGATTCAATAGCCGTGTACGCAGATGCGTTTCCAGGTCGGAGACCGCGCGCGATGCGTACGCCGTGGTCGTATTCAGGTGTTGCGCTGCACCCGTGAAGCTGCCTGCTTCCACGACGCGGAGAAACACGCGCATGTTTTGAAGCGTGTCCATATATATCCTTACTGAGCTAGGATAATTGTTACACGTTTAGCAAGAACGATTGTCTCAATTTTAGTAAGGATTACTTGTATTTTTACGACTTATTCACGAATGGATCAAAAAATATACTGAAACGCCGAGACCGTGCCACATAAGGGAAGAATTGTGCAATTTCCGCTGAAGAAAAACGGTGCAGCGCTCGTCATTCTTGCGATCTCACTAACAATGGCAGGCTGTGCCAGTACTCGAGGAATCGCCCCGCAAGCCAGTGGCATTGCGCTGGCCTCTCTCGATGCTGGTGCCGCCGTTCGTGCCGCCAATATCGAGGCGCAATGGCCTGTTGTCGACTGGTGGCGTGCTTACAACGATCCGCAGCTCAACGCGTGGATTGACGCGGCAGTGGCCGGCAATCCAACGCTCGCGATTGCGCAGGCGCGGGTGCGCCTGGCGCAATCGCTGGCCGGTGTGGCACACGCGGCATTGTCGCCGCGGGTCGACGGCAGCCTCTCGATCGAACGCGAGCACTGGCCGGACAATGTCCGTTACGGACCGGGCCGGCTTTCCAACGCAAACACTTGGAACAACACCGGCACGATTGGCCTGTCCTATCACCTCGACCTGTGGGGCAAGGACAAGAACGCCGCAGAGCGCGCGCTCGACGCCGCTTATGCCAGTGCGGCCGACGAACGCGCCGCACAGCTCGAACTTGAAGGGAATGTGGTGCGGGCATATATCGGCATGTCGTTGAATTGCGCGCTGCTCGATATCGCGAGGGCCACGCTTACCCAACAGCAGCAGATCGCCGGTCTCGCAACGCGCCGCCTGAAAGGCGGTCTCGGCACCCAACTCGACGTAAGCCAGTCCGAAACGCCGCTGCCCGAATACGAACGGCAGATCGACGAGCTCGCAGAGCAGATCGCACTTAGCCACAATCAGCTCGCCGCGCTGGCTGGCAAGGGGCCGGGCGCGGGCGATTCGATCGCCCGGCCGACGCTAGCGTTGAATGCCCCTGCCGGTTTGCCTTCGGCCTTGCCTGCTGAGCTGCTCGGCCACCGGCCCGACGTCGTCGCGGCGCGCTGGACCGTAGCGGCGCAGGCGCGCGGCATCGACGTCGCCAAGGCCAACTTCTATCCGGACATCAATCTGCTCGCGTCGATGGGCGGCTATGCCGCGGCGGGTCCGCTGTTTCAGTTCCTGCGGTCGGCGAGCGGCGGCTGGACGGCTGGTCCGGCGCTGTCGCTGCCGATTTTCGACGGGGGTCGGCTGCGTTCGGAGCTGGGTGCAGCGGATGCGGGCTACGACACGGCGGTCGAGCAGTACAACCAGACTATCGTCGGCGCACTGAAGGACGTGGCCGACCAGGTGGTGCGCATTCGCTCGCTGGAGACTCAGGAAAGCGATGCGGAGCGCTCGGTTGCCATCGCGCGCAAAAACTATGACCTGGTGAAAGAAGGCTACCGGCGCGGTCTGACGGATTACCTCAATGTGCTGGTCGCGCAGAACCAGTTACTGCGGGCTCAGGAGGGTGTCGCACGTATCCAGGCCCAGCGCCTCAGCGCCCACACCTCGCTGATGACCGCGCTTGGCGGCGGCCTCGCCGATCCCGCGGACGGCCCAAAGCAGGATGAGACGCTGGCCGCGCACGGTCACGGCAACGCACCGGCTACCGCGCCGGCCGCCGCCGCATCAGCAGCCTCTGCGACCGCCAACACGGTCAGCAAGGCGTCCACCCACGCGGCTGTTGTGCAATGAAGGCCAAGGCGATCATGTCTATCTCCCCCCCATCGGCTCCCCGCCGGCTGCTGACTCTCACGACCCTCAACTCGGCGGCGGTCTACTGGGCGCGCACAGCCGGCCGCACGTGGATCTATCTGTTCAAGGTGCTGGCCGCCGTGTTTCTTGCGCTCTTCGTTGCGATGAAGCTTGACCTGCCGCAGCCGCGCACCGCGATGCTCACCGTGTTCATCGTGATGCAGCCGCAAAGCGGGATGGTGTTCGCTAAGAGCTTCTACCGGATCTGCGGCACGCTGGCCGGTCTCGTGGCGATGCTGGTATTCATCAGCCTGTTTTCTCAGCAGCCCGAACTGTTTATCGCCTCGACGGCTATCTGGGTCGGCATCTGCACTGCGGGTGCTGCGCGTAACCGCAATTTCCGCACGTATGGGTTTGTGCTGGCCGGCTACACGGCGGCGTTGGTCGGCTTTCATGGTGCACAACATCCGGATGACGCGTTCGTGTCAGCGCTGACGCGTGTGGCGGAAGTCGTGATCGGTATTGTTTGCGCGGGTGCAGTTAGCGGACTGGTGTTTCCGCAGCTCACCGGTGAACAGATGCGCACTACGGCACGCGCTCGTTTTAGCGCGTTCGTTGATTATATCGCGGCATCGCTGTCGGGACGGTTGGTCCGCACAGAAATCGAAGCGACTAACGCGCGCTTTGTTGCCGACGTCGTGGGCTTCGAAGCGATTCGCAGCGTCGCCGTGTTCGAAACGCCCGCTTCGCGGATGAGGAGCGGTCGTCTGTCCCGGCTGAACAGCGAGTTCATGGCCGCGTCGACACGCTTTCACGCCTTGCATCAGTTGATGAACCGGTTGCGTGATGCTGGTGCGTCCGCCGCGATCGAAGCAATCGAGCCGTATTTCAAGGAGATCGCGCCGCTACTCGACAAATCGGGCGAACCGGTTCTCACCGCTGCGGACGCCGCACATGCGGCGAGGCAACTTGAAGCCTACAAACCCGAGTTGCGAAAACGGATGCTCGCGACGCGCGACGTGCTCGAGGCGAAACCTGACGTGCCGCTACTCGATTTCGATACGGCCGCCGAACTTCTTTTCCGCTTTATCGACGATCTGCATGCGTATACGGCCACCTATGCATCGCTGGCTGTCGACGCGCACGAACGCGAGCGCTGGATCGAACATTACGAGCCGAAGACCAACGCATTTGTCGCCGGTGTCGCCGGCATCCGTGCGACGATCGTCTTGGCGTTACTCGGGGCATTCTGGATCGCGACCGCGTGGCCAAGCGGTGGCGAAACGCTGCTGCCCTTCGGCGCCGCAGTCTCCGCGTTGGCGTCGTCGTCGCCGAATCCGACCCGCGCCGCGTTCCAGATGGCGGGCGGTGCGATCCTGACGTCGCTGATGGCAATGATCGTGATATTCGGTCTGTATCCACGTATTGACGGTTTCCCGCTGCTGTGCGTTGCGCTTGCTCCATTCCTGTTGCTCGGCGTCTTTATGACGACGCGTCCCAAACTGGCCGGTTACGGCGTGGGCTACTGCATCTCCTTCTGCTTCCTCGCTGGCCCGGACAATGTGATCAGTTACGATCCGGCGGGGGTGATGAATGACGCGCTGGCGACTTTTCTGGGGATGGCCGTGGCCGCGGTGGCGTTTGCGCTCCTGCTGCCGCCATCGCTGCCATGGATGCGCAACCGGCTGTTGGTCGACCTGCGTCGTCAGATCGTGCCAGCCTGCCATTCCCGCCTCAAACGGCTCCGGTCCCGCTTCGAAAGCGGAACGCGCGACTTGATGTTCCAGATCAATGCACTTGCCGCAAAGGAGCCCGAGGTGCAACGGGACAGTTTGCGTTGGTTGTTCACGGTGCTCGAAGTAGGTAACGCGATTATTGACATGCGTCTGGAGATTGGGGCGCTGCCGGACGATGCCCGCTATGAGGTGAAGACGTCGTGGCGGGTGGCCGAGCGCAAGACGCGCGACGCAGTCGCGGCGCTGTTCGATCGCCCGGATACACAGCGCTTGTACGAAGCCCTGGCGGCCACGACCGATGCGCTTGCGGCTATACAGCAAGCGATGACGACGTTCACGTCGCCGGACGAAGAGCGTCATCAGCTGCAACGCATTTTGAGCCATCTGCATTTTATTCGTACCGCGCTGCTCGATCCGCAATCGCCCTTGGGAGCGCGGGTGGACGCACCGACCAATGTCCAGGACGGAGTTCGCCATGCCACGTGAAGTCGCTGTCCTTGATGCGTACGTGCCGGCAATCGTGCTGCTGTCTATCGTCGGCGTTGCGCTTACCTGGTTGCTGGATCGTGTGATCGCCTATACGGGCCTTTACCGCATTGTTTGGCACCCCAACCTGTTCCGCGCCGCCTTGCTCGTGTGTGTATGCGGCGTGTTGAGTCTCGCCGTTTATCGTTGATTAGAATCGAATCATGACCATCCGAAATGCTCTAGGTCTTATCGCAACAGCTGTCGTATTCATTGTCGCGATCCTGATTGGCCGTGCCTTGTGGGTTCACTACATGGATGAACCATGGACGCGTGACGGACGGGTGCGCGCGGACGTTGTCAACATTGCGCCGGACGTTTCAGGCGCGGTAGTGGCGCTGCCGGTACACGACAACCAGTTCGTGAAGAAGGGCGATTTGCTGATGCAGATTGACCCATCGCATTATCAGATCACGGTGGAGCAGGCCGAGGCGGCGGTTGCAGCACGTAAAGCCGAACTGCAGATGCGCCGCGACGACGCGCGACGACGCGCGGACATGGACAGCCTGGTGGTCTCGAAGGAGAGCCGGGATAACGCGACGCATACGGCATCGGCGGCGGAAGCTGCCTATGAGGAGGCGTTGGCCGCACTCGATGCGGCGAAGCTGAATCTGGAGCGCACGCGGGTAGTGTCACCGGTGGACGGATACGTGACCAATCTGAGCGTGTTCCAGGGGGACTATGCGACGGCGGGCTCTGCGAAGCTTGCAATTGTGGATAGTCATTCGTTCTGGGTGTATGGGTATTTTGAAGAGACGAAGCTGCCGCACGTCAACGTCGGCGACAAGGCGGAGATGCGGCTGATGAGCGGCGGGGTATTGCAGGGGCATGTGGAGAGCATTTCGCGCGGGATTTATGATCGGGACAATCCGCAGAGCCGAGAGCTGCTAGCTGATGTGAATCCTACTTTCAACTGGGTCAGGTTGGCGCAGCGGGTGCCTGTAAGGATTCGGATTGATCATGTGCCAGATGGTCTTATGCTTTCTGCTGGGACTACTTGTACAGTTGTTGTTAAACCAGGCTGATTGTTAGTTAATAGCGCCGGCTTTCCCTCGTACGATGTTCGCATGCACTTGTTTCCGCTAACATGATCGCCAACGAGGTGGCTTAGTATGCGTAATTCTCGATGTTAAGCTATGCGTGATAGACGCCGTCGGCGGGGCCGCTCGCTGGCCTGTTGAACTCGATGTCCGCGAGTTGCGAGCGGCACAATGTCGGGATCATGATGTGAGTTCATTTGAAGAGACCTGGGCCATAAGCTTGGGGATTCGATAGTTGGGATAGCAGTTCCTGCGAGGGAATGCACTGATTGAAGTGTCTGGCGAAAATGCACGAAAGACTATGAAGATTGCGGACCGACCTGCATACAAAGGGTTGTCGACGAAGAGGGAAGCGGACGCGGCGCTGTCCAAACGTAGCCAGCCGTTGCACCGTCGAAGTAGAGTTGCTGCGTGCGATGCAAGAAATACCATTCTGGAAGCCGCTGCGGAACTCTTTTGCTCTGAAATGTACGACTCTGTGGGCCTCGACCGTGTTGCGGCCGAGGCAGGCTTCCACAAAATGAATATCTATCGTTCGTTCGGATCGCGCGAAGGTTTGGTACAGGCCTGCGTTGTACAACTCTGTGAACGCGAGCTCGCTCAGTGGGACGCACTTCTGAATCATTTCTCAGGGAGTCCGCGTGAGCAACTACGGCAACTGTTTGTCGATCTATCGAACCGCTTGCTGGCCGGCGATTGCCATGATTGTCGTATGCACCGGCTTGTGAGGCACTTCCCAAATGCGGCACATCCTGTGCGCGTGACGATAGCCGAATATAAGCATGCGTTTCACGGATTGTTGCGGAAGCTCAGTCTAGCATCGGATGTGGCCGATGCTGCTGGATTGGCCGATACCTTGATGCTGCTATGGGACGGTGCAACCATGAATTTGCGTGCGCCGAGCGACACTCAGCAAGTCGCTCGGCGCCTACCCGCACTGATTCACGAAATATTGCGAACCTACGGAGCGGCTTGTTGAGGTTGGTAGAGGTCTTTCGGCGTGCAATACATTGATCGTCGATGTTCCACTTCAACATCACTTACCGGACGTCACCTGTTATTCGCAATCCGCGTGCTATCAGGAGCGTTCCAGCCGCCCCCGAGTGCGCGAAACGTGCGTACGGCGGCGCGCGCGGCATCCGCACGGCTACTGTCCACATCATCTCGCGCAATGAGTAGCTGGCGATTAGCGTCGAGGACGTCGGTGAGCTGTATCGCGCCCGCTTCATACGCGCGTTGAGACAGGTCGCGGGCACGGGTCAGCGACGCAACTTCGCCCTGCAATTCGTGCAACCGTACCTCTGTCTGTGAGAGTACGAAGAGAGCATCTTCGACGTCTTCTGTAGCTTTGAGGGCCGCCTGTCGATATTCGGCGAGCGCTTCCGCATTAGCGCCGCGTGCCTGCGCAACTTCTGCATTGACTTTGCCGAAATCGAAAAGACGCCACCGGAGCGCTCCTATCCCAATGGGTTGGAACGCTGAGCCCGTGAACAGGTGATTGGTGCTTGTGCTGTCGAATCCGAGTGCGCCGGAAAGCGAGATTTTCGGATAGTAGTCCGAGATTGCGGCTCCGATGCGCTCACTGGAGGCGGCCAGTCGCCGTTCCGCCGCCATGATGTCCGGACGGCGTCGGAGAACGTCCAACGGCTCGTCGCTCGCATCAATTGAGGGAATTGCTGGGATTTCGCTCGGATTTGCCAACTCCTTCGCATACGTTCCCGGCTGTGCGCCCATCAGAACGTCAAGTCGGTTAAGCTGTGCCTCCAATCCGGTGCGAAGCGCCGGGACAGTCGATGTTGCCTGTTTGAGCAGCGCCTCCGCCTGAGCCACTTCCCTGTCTTCTGCGGCGCCTAGCCGGCGTCGGACCTGAACGAGGCTCAGAAGATGTGTATCGGTTTCGATTTGATCATTCGCCACCGCCAATCTCGCCTGGAACCCTCTGATCTGCAGGTAGGCGTCGGCAGCATCCGCAGCAACAGTGATTCGTGTCCCAACCTGTTCGTCCTGCGCGGCTTGTACCTCATCACGAGCCGCCGCGGCATTACGGCGTAGGCCGCCGGCCAGATCGATTTCCCAACTCGAGAAGGCCCCTACGTTGTACTCTTTCTGATCGCGGGTGTATCCGGGGAGGGTGCTCCCAAGTGCACCCAGCGGGCTTCGGAGGCTTTGATGCTGGGCCGTTCCCGTTGCGTCAAGATCTACTGTCGGGAGGAGCTGAGCGCCAGCTGCGGTCGCCGTTGCCCGGGCCTGCTGGACTCGTGCAAGTGCAACTGCAAGATCAAGGTTCTCGTCCAGCGTCCGTTCTACGACTGTGACAAGTATCGGATCGTTGAAGCCCGTCCACCAACGGTCGAGGCCAGGCGCGGCCACCCGAGTTTTTGGAGCGTTCGTTGCTGTGATATTGTGAAACGGAGCGAAGTGGGCCGCAGGGGGTACGTAGTCGGGCCCAACAGCGCACCCGGAAAGTCCGAGAGCGAAACTTGCGACCATAACCCCGAGCATACGTCCCGAGTTTTTGCTTGCCGACACGCGAGGGATCGTTAAACGCCCGAGGCACACTCTCGCGCTCCCGCTCACTGTGAGAGAAGTTTCCGCATACCGTTGGCGTTCAGGCGCGGATCGCAGGTTGTGAGCTCCGAGAGCGCAGCAGCGCCGAGATTCGAAAGCGATTCTGGTCGTCATGCGCGCTCCTTGTGGCCAAATTTGCGGATGAATACATAAAATGCGGGTGTGAAAAGTAAGCCGAAGCAAGTCACACCCAACATCCCGAACAACACGGCCGTTCCAAGCGATTGCCGCATTTCAGCACCGGCGCCTGTTGAAACAGCGAGCGGAGCAACTCCCAGGATAAACGCAAAAGATGTCATGAGGATTGGGCGAAGGCGCGTACGCGCTGCATGCACTGCAGCGTCGGCGGGGAGCGTGCCTTCGTCTTCCTTCTGACGCGCGAACTCTACAATCAGAATCGCATTTTTGGCGGCAAGACCGACAAGAACAACGAAGCCGATCTGCGCAAGGATGTCGATTGACATACCGCGGAATATCAAGCCAGTTACCGACGCGAGCAGACACATGGGCACAATCAGAACGATCGCGAGAGGTAGCTTCCAGCTCTCGTACTGGGCAACCAGAACAAGAAACACGAATAGAGCGGCCGCACCAAAGACGAGAAGAGTCGGGGTGCCACGTTGCTGCTGTTGGTAAGCAAGCTCGGTCCACTCAAATCCAATGCCCTGCGGGAGAATCTGATGCGCCAGCTCCTCCATCCGGCGCAGTGCCGTTCCGGTCGCGACGCCTGGCGCAGCAACCCCTTGAACCTCGGCAGCAGGGTAGAGGTTATAGCGAGGCACGCGATACGGAATCGTACTGCTGCGCATTTGCGCGACCGTGCCAATCGGCACCATTTCGCCAGACGTGTTGCGCACTTTCAGTCGAGTTATATCCTGCGGGGTACGCCTGAACTGGCCATCAGCCTGGACGATCACCTGGTAGGTTCTGCCGAGGTAGTTAAAGTCGTTCACATACTGCGAGCCCAGATAGACCTGTAGCGCAGAGAAGACGTCAGTTGGGGTGAGCCCAACCTGCTCCGCTTTCACGCGGTCGATGTCAGCGAAGACCGAGGGCGAACCCGCATTAAACAACGTGAACGCGCCGGCAAAACTTGGATCCTTGTTGGCCGCGGCGACGAGAGCATGTGCTGCCTGCACGAGCGCTTCCGGGCCGAGGCCAGCACGGTCCTCGAGCATCATCTTGAAGCCACCGGCGTTGCCGATACCCTGCACCGGCGGAGGCGGAATTGTAAGGACGTACGCTTCATGGATTGCCGATAGGCGCTTGCGCAGGTCCGCCAATACCGTATTCGCAGTTACACCATGGATAGAGTGATTGTAGAGCGACGGTAACCCAGAAAAGATGGTGCCGGAGTTTGAGGCCACCGTGAAGGTCGTCGCATCGAGCCCTGCGAACGGGGCAACGTGTTCAACTCCGCGCGTCGTCAGGATGATGTCGGCGGCACGTCGAACTACCTTCTCGGTTCTGTCCAACGATGCGCCAGGTGGCAGTTGAACGACGGTGATCAGATAGCCCTGGTCCTGCTCAGGAATGAAACCGGTCGGAGTGTGTGAGAGTTCCAGTGCCGCCACGCCAATTAGCGCTAGATAGATCACTAGTACAACGGTTAGTCCCCGGACCATGCGGCGAGTGAGATTCCCGTATCCGAATGACAGCCTGTCGAAGCCGCGATTGAAACGGTCAAACCCTGCGTGCAGCAGCCGATACGGCCCGCCGGCGCGTGTAGCGTTGTGGGGTTCGTGAGCCTTGAAGAGAACAGCACAAAGCGCTGGGCTGAGGGTGAGTGACACGAAACACGAAATGACAGTCGACGCCGCGATGGTGACTGCAAACTGACGGAAGAAAAGTCCCGAGATCCCACTCAGAAACGCAGAGGGGACGAACACGGCACATAACGTTAGGGCAATCGAGAGGAGTGCGCCACCGACTTCGTCCATTGTTCGATGAGCGGCCTCTATCGGCGCCATCCCAGAGCGCATGTTACGCTCCACATTCTCGACAACAACGATCGCGTCGTCGACTACGATGCCGACCGCAAGGACTAGTCCAAATAGAGACAGATTGTTAAGCGATATCCCGAACGCATCCAGCACAATAAACGATCCGAGTAGCGAAACCGGGATCGCAATGACCGGAATAATTGTGGCGCGCCAATTTTGAAGGAAGATAAACACTACGCCGACGACAAGCAGAATCGCGACGAAAATCGTGATGATCACCTCGTGGACCGATTTGCCAATGAAGATTGTCGGGTCGTAAATAATCTTGTAATCGACGCCCTGCGGGAAGTCCTTCTTCAGCTCCTGCATGGTGGACAGGACTTCATGCTCGACCGCCAGGGAGTTGGCGCCAGGCTCAGCGAAAACCAGCAAAGACGATGAGTCGTTGCGATCCATGAAGGCCGTTGAGCCGTAGTCAGCTGCACCAACCTCGACGTGACCAATGTCGCGGATACGCGTCACACGTCCCTGGCTGTCGGATTTCACGACGATGTCTGCAAACTGCGCGGGCGTAGAAAGCCGACCAAGTGCTTCGACGTTAATCTGATACGCCGCGGTCCCGGGAGTGGGTGGCTGATTCAAAATGCCAGCCGAGACCTGCAGATTTTGAGCACGTAATGCTGTAAGTACCTCGCCTGCATTGAGATTGTTGGCAGCGACCTTGTCTGGATCGAGCCAGATACGCATAGCATATTCGCGTGCACCCAGGAACTGTACATCACCGACGCCTTCCAGTCGCGCAAGCGCGTCCTTCACGTGCAAAGTCGCATAGTTCGAAAGATAAAGCATGCCGTGCGATTTGTCCGGCGAATAGAGGTGTACCGCCATAAGTATGCTTGGCGTAGACTTCCTGACCTGGACACCTAGTCGCTGGACGTCTTCCGGCAGCCTTGGCAGGGCATCCTGCACGCGGTTCTGCGTCAGCATCTGTGCGACGTTAAGGTCGGTGCCGATCCGGAAGGTGACGGTTATCGCGAGCTTGCCATCGCCGGTGGACTGGCTGCTCATGTAAATCATGTTCTCCACGCCATTGATCTGTTGCTCGAGTGGCGTAGCAACTGTGCGTGCGATGGTCTCCGCCGACGCCCCTGGATAGGTCGTCGTAATCTGCACAGTCGGCGGAACAATTTCCGGATATTGTGCGACCGGGAGCACGAACATCGCCCCGAGTCCGATCAGTGTCAAAAAGCTGCTTACGACAGTCGCGAATCGCGGTCGGTCAATAAAGAAATGTGCAATGCGCATGGTTCTGGTTCGATCCTAGTCCTGGTTGGAGGAGTAACGAATCGCACCATCCTGCGTTACTACCTTTGCTCCGGGCGACACATACGGCAACCCATCTACAATCACGCGGTCATTCGCAGTGATGCCGGTGCGGATTACCCGAAGGCCTCCACGAATATCGCCGACTTCAACCTGTTTAGGCACAACAGTGCCGTCCGCGGATACGGTCATGACTATGTGTTGCGATTGGTCAGGAAGTACGGCTGCGTCTGGCACGAGCAGCGTGGGCACAGGACGTGCAACAATCAGCCTCACGCGCGCGAACTCTCCGGGAGTCAGAAGACGGTCAGGATTCGGAACGGTTGCCCGGGCGTGAATCGTTCCGCTTGAACGGTCGAGAACGTTGTTTATAAAGTCGAGCGTACCCTGACGCGAAAATCCGTTACCGTTACCAATTGCAAGCTCAACTTTGTCAGAAAGGACTCCGTTGGTCTGCGTACGGTATTCTGAAAAGGTCTGGAAGTCGGCCTCGCTCATGTCGAAGTCGAAATGGATAGGATCGAGCGACACAAGTGTGGCAAGGAGGGTCGTCGGACTGGTCGCCGCGCGACTGCCGGAAACTAGGTTGCCTACAGAAACAAGATGCGAGCCGATGCGTCCAGTGAAGGGCGCAGTGATACGGCAGTGCTCCATGTCGAACTGAGCGTCGTGAATCTGGGCTTTGGCGTCGTCGACTGAAGCTTGTGCCGTCTGTTGGTCAGACGTACGCTGTTCGACATTCTGGATTGTTCCAGCGTCGTTAAGTTGAAGTTTCTGCGCGCGACTGAGTTCGCGATTTGCAAGTACGAGCCGAGCCGTCGCCGTCTCAAGCTGGGATTGAGCCTGAGCAAGTCTTATCTCATACGGGCGCGAGTCGATCGTAAAGAGCGAATCACCCTTGTGGACGATGTCTCCATCCTTGAAAAGTATGCCGGTTAGGGTGCCGCCGACTTGGGGGCGCAGTTCAACCTGGTCGACTGCGGAGAATTGTCCGAGGAAACCGAGTCGTGTGTCGAGCTCCCTCATAAGCGGTTTGCTCACCGTTACGTGTGGGAGTGGCGCTGCGTGTGCGTCAGTGGAGGGAGACGCTCCGCTTCCTGAGCGAATCCATATGCCAATTCCGATGGCCAAGATCGCCGCCCCGCTTGCAAGCCAAAACCCGCGTCGCGCTTGCCTTTTCGCACCCCGGCCGACGGCCGCCTGTATCTGATCGTTCTCGTCTTTCGTCCGCGTGTCCACTTGCTCAAATTCCTCGAAAATCAACTTGCTCGTCTGGTTGAGGCCGGCCGATCCAGCCATAGCGCCCTCCTGACTGGGATATTTGCGTGGGATCGACTCCTTCGCATCCGCAGGCTATGACGGCGATCTCAATGTGGAGTATATATAACATCCAGAAAATTTGCGCGGGATGAAAGCGAGACTCAAAAAAATCATGGATGTCTGCGACTGCATGGTGAGGAGATGCGCGAATGGTGCTGTCACGTTGAGTGAGCGCTCGCATGACATGATGCGATGTCGAAAACGAAATCGCTTTATCAGAATCACCGGCTCCCGGATCCCGGCCATCAGTCATGCTGCGCGTTGCTATTTCCGATTCCAGAAAAGCCAGTGCGGCATCGGGAGTTGCTGTTCGAGCACGGAGTGACGGTCAGCTACAAGACGATTCGCCACTGGCCGAGGTGTTGTCATCCCACGAGTTGTAGTCGCAAACCGCTTTGTTGGGTTTGGATCATACCGCGGCGATCTTGGTGAGTTTTAAGGAGTATACATATACGCCACAAATCGAAAGAATATCTGAGGTGTTAGAGGATATCCTCTGAGAGGCAAAACGCGCGGCGGAAGGCGAATCCCCAGCGCTTCAGTAGCGTAAATTAGCGTGCAAGGACTACGTAGCGTTGCTACCACGGACACCACGAATAGATCTGAACTTGGCAGGCGTGAGTTTTGCTGACACGACGTGTCGCACGAGGTCGCTATGGAGAAGTGCCCGAGCGGGTCGGCGGCATTTTTTCAGCCGTGAACATGCCTGAACATCGCGTTTAAAAATATGTTGCTACGCTCGGTATGTTCAGGAGATGCCAGATGCAACTCTTGCGAGCTGGAGGGCGCGGCATACCGACAGAACGTGGCGGGGGTACACCACGGCGCCGGCATCGGCAGAGGGCGGCTGGCATTCTCTGGCCGGACCGTTGGCGATCCTCGATGTTGTTTGGACGAGACGTTGTGTTCCAGCGTGGGCGAAGGACGCGCGGCAAGTCGACCGTGGACGAAGACATCAACTTCGCCGCGCAGAAGAATGCAATTGCCTAGTTCGGTCTGAACGCGACGCGTGTGGTCTCCGGGGTGCTATATGCGAAATGCCGGTAACTGTTCGAGGCGCAGTGTTTCCGGCAGGTTTCGAACTGCTCGGGAATGCACCGGCCTATGCGTCTACAATTGATGCCGGGAAGCAGTCCTCCCGGTACATCTGTCTGTGTGTCGGTATGGATATGGTGCACCTCCGGCGCACGCAACGAGCGCCTTGTCAGTATCGTCCGAGGTTGCATCGGGCGGCGGTCAGGCAATCACATCTTTGCGTTAGTGGCCTGTATTGCGATTCGGCGCCATTATCCGATAATGGAACTATTTTCAGGTGTGCTGCACAGCGTATAACCCAACCAGTTCGTCAGCTACATTGTCCAGAATTTGCTTCGAGAGTTTCGGATCCGAAACGGTTCTGGCGAGCGCCAAACCTCCGACGCACGCACTGAAGAGAAGCATGGCTCTCGGGCGCTTACTTTCGGCCAAATCGGCAGGAAGAGCCTTCTCGAAGAAGTCGAATATCCGCCTAAGACGCATTGTATAGGCGTCGCGAGCGGCTTCGCTGCTCCGACTGACATCATTCACAAGCGCCGATAATGCACAACTTTCACTCAACGCATCGCGGTGAGTCTCAGACAGATAGCTGCGCATTGCCTTGCGGATGTTTGACCTGTGAGCAATCTCCCACCTGTCTAGGTCCGAAAGTGCGGCGGCCAAGGCTTCCACAACGAGGTCATCGCGTGACTCAAAGTGCTTATAGAACCCGCCTACCGTGAGCCCGGCTTCCGTCATGATATCTGCCACGCTGACGCCTTCCAGTCCAACCTCACGAAACCGCTTTGCGGCTACATCAACGATCCGTTGATGTGTCGCCAATTTATCTGCTTGGGAGTGTCCCATTGTTCTTCCGCCGAGGATTAATAGCCACCAAGATATCTAAAGTACCATCATAATCTTCATTTCGTGCAAAAGAAAGCGACTTCCTAGCAACGGATCATTTGATTTTTGGTGGGAGTCTTCGGATACGTCGGCACCTCGTTGCTGTATCTTTCTCGGGGGTTCCTGTGTGGGCGGTGATCGCAGGTTCCCTGTTGACGTTTAGCAATCGCATGGCAACGCGAATGAAAGGCCGTCGGTACGAAACACTATAGAGGAAAAAAACGAGCACGGAGAAGGCCGTGCTCGTGACGAGAGGGGACACACAGTGCTATAGGGATGTCCCTTGGTCGAAAACAGCGGCCGACAGGAAGGCTCGCTGGTACATTGCCACCCAGGCTGCTTGAGACATACCACACGGCAATATACGAGCGCTAGGATAGTGATGTTTTATTTCTGGGTATAGATGCCGCGCGCGAAAACACTATTTTCCGGATCGGAATAGTAGGCGGTATCCGGGCACCAGCGAAATCTGGGATGTGAAGTGTGTCAACTCGTTTGGAGTTGCACGAGTGGATAATGGTCATCGGAAGGCCAATCCCTCGCTAACATTCGGTTGCCGCTTGCCTGAAGATGAGCGACAGAAGAAATGCAACAGATAATGCTGGGGGCCACCACCTTTTTTGAGTGCATGAAATGCTCCGCAACTCATAGAATGCGACGCGCCGCCTTGGCACTGAGATTCTTCCGTTCTCTACATAAAATTTGTGGAGCATTTTCATACGCCACATGAACTCGAGAGTGCATTCGCTTTTTAGGCGCATGTTGCGCTCGACTAGTCAGCAGATGCTTTGCCAAGCGTGCCCGCCTGGTTCCAGGACTCCGGGCTCCGCGTTTCGGTCATCCAATATTCGCGGGCTCGGGGCTGCCTGCGAGGCTTTTATCTGCAGCTAAATGCGAAGATGTTTGCATGATGCAACGCGAGGTAACCTCCTATGCTGCGGAATCTTGATCGACTTGCCAAAAGGAAACACGCTCTCCCAGAGTGTTTTACGGTCGTTCGCCTGGTGGTTGTCTATGTTGGCGAGGAGTGCCACAAATCCGTTCCGGCCAACGTCGGCTCTTTTCCGCTCGAGATACGTGATTGGCAGAAGTCACCTATACCTGCCGTTCGGGCAACCGTGCCGACGGACTGCTCCGGGTCGGCTTTTTGCCGATGGCGATGTGATAGTTCAGCGCTGAAGGAGGGGAATCGCGTGCGACTGGGTCCTGCTGAGGCAGCAGCCGACAGCAATTCTGATGGACGAGGAAGCGGCATGCGGTTTGGCCTGCCGGAGTCTTTAGCTTGGCACGACGGCGGCTGAATCCGCAGGATCGGGCGGTACTGGAAGCGCGAATTCCTGCTCGATTAGTGTCCGGGGGATTTGTCGCTACTCACCAGTACATCGTTCGAGGCTGCCGTCTTGTTGCCCGAACTGATAGGTGCGCTCGCTGATTCTTTCGGCAAAAGTCAGATCGGGCATGCAGTCGTCTCCCCCTAAAACGGAGTCTCCGTGCCAGGTGCTTAGGCTCCCCTAAGCCGCAGACCATCTGCAACTTTGAAAATATGCTTTTCATCGGCGATGACGCATCACGTCCCAACATTGGCGTGGGTCCATTTGCTTGAGCATTCTCCGCCGTATCAATTCGCGACGGTAGTGACTGGCAACCAGCACTGCGGCGACGGCCAGTCCTAAAACCCCCACGACAATTCCCGCCCACGAGTCACTCAAGGAAGGCTCCCTTGGCTGAAGAACTGGATCACCCACTAAGTGTTATTTGTCGTCAAGCATGCGCGCAGCAGCCTTGAGAAAAAGCTGGCCGTCGTCGGTAACGCGAGGGCGTTGTTGACCGGAGGCGAGTTGCTCCAGTGTGACAAGTTGTTGTTCAAGAAGCGTTTCCAGATCTGCACGATCCAGGCTCATTGGGTCCGGCGCATCCTTGAGCAGCATGAGCGTGGCGAATTCATGTGGGCTGAGCATCTCCGTCTCCTGGCTACGCCTTCGTTTCGCTGGCAACCTAATCCGTTGTACTTGCTTCAGAAGCCGGATCAATTCGGGGATGGCGGCCGTGGAGAGCACGATTCAGGTGAGTGCGTATCGCGCGCCAACGTGTCCATATTAATATCGAGATGAACGAAAGATCAATATTTGGGAAATATTTTTCCGCGCAAGGTGAGGAAACAGCTTGCTGCGCAACCATGTCGCGGTTCGACTTCGGTAGGAGGGCGGAAAATCATGTTTCCAATGTTGCCGCCAGCTACCACACCAAGCCTCGGAGTCACGGCTGGCCGATCCATGCCGCCATGAGGATGTGCCGGAGCGCAAGGTGAGGGCGCGGACTTCGGTGGGTTTCGAGTCGGTGTGCGTTCTACAATTCCCCCCCGGAAGTGACCCTGGCTACCAGTCACGCAGGCGCAAGGCGATTGCCCACATGAGAGTGGACGCGCCGTCGCGCTGGTGGCTGGTGTTGCGCGCAGGCATTAACAAAATGGACTAATAACGCAACTAACCGTCTATGTTTAAAACATCAACCCGCAATGTCAAAACCGCTCAGCAGCAACGAGGGCTACCTGCCCATCCTGCGAATGCCGGTCGCGCGCAGCTCGTCGATAACGGCACTGGTTTTCGTTCCATCGATTCTTGTAAATTCGAAAAACGGCGGCGCATTAACTGATGCCGTTGCGGATAGATCTGACGCGGTTTCCCGTGGACGTTGTTGATTTCGCCACTAGCGTGTCGTCAGACGGAGGAGCGATCGTATTCCGTCGATCTGACCACCAGCGCAAACGTTGGGCGGTTGAAGACGGTATGGAAATGGCGCTCAGTGATCCAGGCAAGCCGTGGCAGAACGGTGCGGATGAGAGTTTCAGCGGTAAATTCCGCGACGAGCGTCTGAGCCTCGAGTGGTTTCGCACTCGTGCGGATGTAAAAGTCGTGATCGAACAGTGGCGGCGCCACTACAATGCGATTCGGCCGTAATCAAGTCTGGCGTACCTGACGCCCGACGAGTTCAGGCAGCGGTATTGTTCAACTGAATTCAACTGAAGCAGCCGAGGCCGTTCTCCAAGACTGAAAAATCAGACAGGTCGATCGACCCGCCATACTGGCCGGCGGCCAGGCGCCGTTTCCCGTCGCCCGAGGCTCATTCCTGGTCGGAATCACACCGCACCTTCAGGCTCATGCTTTATTTGACAAACTTGGTATTGACAATTGTGGCGTATGATAATAATCTTGAGTATCAGAATCACACAATGGCAATCGACATGTAGTTTGCGGGTCTGAAAAATTGCGGCGCCAATCGCCGCTTGGGATTGCTGACGAAAGGGCGAGACCAACACAAAGATCGGGGAGCAAATGAGGTCAATCGAGGGTGCCTCGGCCCAAACTCATCAGGAGAACGAATATGACCATGCAGCAACTGAAAAGAATTCTTGAAATTAGCGCCGAAAATCCCCCTCCGGAAAAGGCCACGCCGGACATGATGCGCGCATGGCTAGAGGATGCTACGAGCCAGTTGCCTGTGGCGGAGAACGTCAAAATCAAGCGCGTGAAGTGTGGTCCTTGTGAGGGCGATTTGATCTTGCCCGAAGGTGGGGATGACTTGCGCCTCATCATTCATTATCACGGTGGTGGCTTCGTCATTGGTTCGAGCCGCACACACCGTGTCATCGCTTCCAACTTGGCACGCGCCGCGGGGAGCGCCGTGTTAGTGCCCGATTACCGCCTCGCCCCCGAAAATCCAGCTCCTGCCGCCCACGATGATGCATTCGCCGTGTATCAATGGGCACTGAGTCAGGGTTACACCCCGGAGAGGATGGCCTTAAGCGGGGATTCGGTGGGAGGCAATTTGGCGCTTGCCACTGCGGTGCGTGCCAAGGAAGCTGGACTTCCGCTACCCAGTTCGTTGACGTTGGCGTCGCCCTGGTTGGATTTGGCGAGGGAAGGTGCTTCTTATCAGGAGGTTCACGATGATCCAATCATTTCTACAGAACTGTTGAACCTGTTGACGTCTTCGTTTCTTGGCGTGGGCGACCGCAAGTCGCCCAAAGTGACGCCGTTCTATTCGGACTTTAGCGGTCTGCCTCCGACGTTGGTGCATGTAGGTAGTTGGGAGAGATTGCATGACGACTCGATTACGGTTGTTGCGCGGATGCAGGCTGTTGGTGTGGCGGCTGATCTGAAAATTTTTGACGGCATGATCCATGGCTGGCAGCTGTACGCTCCGATGCTGGATGAAGGTATGGCTTCGATCGAAGAGTGTGCAGCGTTTATAAGGGCGCATCAGGTGTGACGTTCATGTCGATGCTGCCTCTGAGCTAGTCGGTTCTGCGGCGTCGTGAGCGATTCCTTTCCCGGAGGGTGATCTTCTGCAAGCGGCCAAAGTGAGTGACCGAGACGGTGGGACTTTGGTGAAAATCGGTGGACGGGATGGGCTACGCTTGGGTTTTCACAGGCGCGGGCACACAGTGAGTACGCTGGGAGACGTCGACTGGTTGTTCAATGGGCGGCCCTTTGACCGCGAAGTCATTGTCCTGTGTGTACGTTGGTACCTGCGTTACAAGCTCAGCTTTCTGGACCTCGCTGAATTGATGGCTGGGCGGGGCCAGTCGCTGGCGCACACGACGATCATGCGCTGGGTAAAGTATTTCACGCCGGAGTTCGTCAAATGCTGGAATCACCTGGCAACGGTAGCCGGTCAGTCGTGGCGCGTCGACGAAACCTGCGTGAGGATCCGCGGCAAATGGGCCTATCTTTACCGTGCAGTTGACCGAGTGGGGAGGACGGTTGATTTCCGGCTCAGCGCCAGGCGCGATGTGGCTGCAGCAAAGGCGTTCCTCGCAAAGGCGATCAGAACTCAGGGGCGTGCCCCAGCTACGGTCAGTTCAACCTCGCAAAGCTGCGTCTCAAAGATACAGCTGCGCCTGCCGTTTGGATGGCAGTCCTTTCAACACGTTGATGTGGCCGCGATTACGGCGCTTCTTTCTCGCGCTCGCAATTTGCTCCAGAGCCTATTTTCCACGTCAAATCCGGTCGGCGACGATCTAGTTATTCGAAATGCAACCTACGTGCTGATCTGATGTGGTTCCGGCTGGCGCCCACTGATCTGCAAACGTCGCGCCGATCTGCCGGGTAAGTTTCACTTCGTCGCCATGCAGATAGATTGACGTCGTCGGGATCGAGGCGTGGCGCATGTTATCTCGGATGGTTGTCAATTCGGCCCGCGCGCCCATTGCGAGCTCGCACGGCGCAGTTTTTTCGCAAGCGCCGGTCTTTCGAGTTTGATCACTTCGGCCGCCTGCACGAAGAACCGGCGCGCGATCTCCCGCGTGCAGGACACCGCTGATGTTTACCGCACTGCCCTGCTCTTGGGGCTGTCAATCAGCGGCCATCTGGCGGGTGTTACCAGCGGCATGTGCAGGAACGCGTGTGCATGGATCTCGTTACAAACGAGCGTGCCCATCACAATCAAGAGTTAGCAAGGGCAAGCAACAACTGTCGACGGCCGTCTTTCAATATTTCGTCGGCGAGGTCCGGATCAACGTCCACCACTGCACGCGACAGTATCAAAGTCCCGACCATTCGGCTCAGAATCGCACTAGCTCTCTTTCTGCGTTCCTTTTTATTCGTTCCGTCAAGGGCATCCGCGAGGTAGTCGAGATTCAACGCAACGCCGTCGGCGTAGGACTTGCGCGCCTCGGCGCCCAGTCGCCGGACATCGCCCGCGAAGGTGGAGATTGGGCAACCTGACTCGATGTCGTCACGATGACCGAGGGACAAGTACCAGTCGATCTGGCGCTTGATGGGATCCGCCCTCATCGCTCTGGACTGCGCGATCGCCGCGATCAGTCGTCTTGCACGGCTCTCCATGGCCTGGTTCATCACCGCAGCCACCAACGCATCCTTCGATTCGAAGTGGTTGTAGAAGCCGCCATGAGTAAAGCCTGCGGCCTTCGTCAGCTCCGTCAATCCCACCGCATCCACCCCACGCTCCCGGAAGAGCTTTTCGGCAGCGGTAATGATTAGCTGCCGGTTTTCAGTGGCTTGCTGCCTTGAGAGACCCATGAACTGTCCTCCTCGCCTGTGCGTCGATTTCCGTCATTTTTCCATAAATCGATGGTGAATACCATTGATGTTGGTTGGCGGTATCGCGGCGATGGATCTGTTGCAGTAAGGCATTGCGCTACGATGCGTGAAACGACACGAACAACTGAAAGCCCAATGAGGATGTTGAATCCGGCGCTGGCCCGAGTGCTCAAACGCCTGCATTATCCGCGCGATATAATACTGACTTGCGTGCGCTGGTACGTGGCCTATCCGCTGAGCCTGCGGAATCTCGAAGACATGATGGCTGGGCGCGGCGTTTCGGTCGATCATTCGACCGTGCACCGCTGGGCCGTGAAGTTGTTGCCGGTGCTGGAGAAAGCGTTCGCCTGCGCAAGCGGCCGGTTGGCAAGAGCTGGCGCATGGACGAGACGTACATTCGCGTCCAGGGCGGATGGCGATATCTTTACCGGGCCGTCGACAAGGACGGAAACACCATCGATTTTCTGCTACGCGCCCACCGGGACAAGACTGCAGTCTGACGTTACTTTGAGAAATCGATCGCCCAGAAAGGTGCGCCCGGGACGGTGATCATCGACAAACGCGGCGCCAATCTCGCCGAGCTCGAAGGGATCAACGTCGATCGTGAAACGCCCGTCGAGATTCGCCAGTCTAAATATCTCAACAACCTGGTCGAGGTGCGACACGAGGTCGCTTACAGAAGTTGTTCTCACTTCTCGCAGCATAGAAGGAGAGAACCACCGGTGTCACCCGGTGAATCTAGGAGCCTGAATCAAGAGCGGCTCTGACAACGTAACGAAGCGCCGCAAGGCGCGGGGTATCAATCGCGAGAGGCGTACCCTTCTGGCAGCCATACGCCGGATGAGTGCCGGATAGTCGGTATGGTGAAAACATTTGAATCTGCAATAAGGTCGTTAGGTTGAACGAGCGGAAATGGCTATTGCGCTCGAACCAAAACGGTACCGGAGGTGGGAACAGCGTCTCTCGATTACGCTTTTCGTGACCCATATACCTCCCGGCCCAGAGCAGGCACCTAACCCGACGTACTTCCATAAGCGGAACGTGGAAACCCCGTATCGCTCCCTTCGGGGACAGCAGGCTGCGAGGTCTGCCCATGGCGGTGCGGGCACAGGAACGGGGAAAAAGCGTATGCCCGGCTGTAATGGACGGGATACGGGTTGCAACATCACCCGACGCGAAAGCGGGCAGACTTCCTCATGGTCTCTCCTCACCAGAGAGTTTGCAGAACCATCTATACGGGAGGAAAGCAAATGAGTGCAGCAACACGGGCGCGTGCACCTTCCGGCGTGACGTGGGACGGCATCAATTGGGCCAATGTTCAACGCCATCTGCTGGCGGCAACTTCAACCTTCGTGATCATTCAAAGGGGTTTTGTCGCAATAAGGGGTTCTGGTAATCTGGCTCAATCGAAATGGTGCGTGGGCGAAGAATGAAGACGCTGGATCCGGGTGTGGCACGCGCGCTTAAACGGCTACACTATCCGCTGGAAGTGATCCTGACCTGCGTGCGTTGGTACGTCGCCTATCCGCTTAGCTTGCGTCATCTTGAGGAAATGATGGCCGAGCGTGGAATTGCGGTCGATCATTCCACAGTGCACCGCTGGGCCATCAAGCTTCTGCCCGTGCTTGAGAAGGCGTTCCGCCGCTGCAAGCGAGCAGTTGGCAAGAGCTGGCGGGTGGACGAAACCTACGTGAAGATCCGGGGCGAATGGAGCTGCCTCTACCGGGCCGTGGACAAGGAGGGCAACACGGTCGACTTTCTTCTGCGAGCTAGGCGGAACAAGGCCGCTGCCCAGCGTTATTTCGAAAAATCGATCCAGCAAAACGGCGTACCCGAGACGGTGACGATCGACAAAAGCGGAGCCAATCTGGCCGCGCTGCACGCGGTGAATGCCGGGCGCGACACACCCATCAAGATTCGTCAGGTCAAGTATCTGAACAACGTGGTTGAGCAGGACCATCGGGCCATCAAACGCATCATCCGACCGATGCTCGGGTTCAAGGACTTCCGCTGCGCGCGTGTCATTCTGAGCGGCATCGAGATCATGCATATGATCGCCAAAGGGCAGATGAAACACACTGGTAAAATCAAGCCGTCTGCAGCCTGCCAGTTCTACTCGTTGGTGACGTAAGCTATCCTCATCATATCGCCTTTGTACGACTCAACCGCCTTACCGCGACAGAACCCCCGCGGCCGTGCTCGGCGAGTTCTGGACGGAGTTGCGTGAAAAGAGTCGGGTGCGCATCGAGCATCCCGACCTGCCGGCTGATCTCGGTGCAGCAGCCGGCGAACTGGTGGCCACCCTCTGGACCCGCGCCACCGCGTCAGCGGAGGCCGCGCTTGACGCGCTGCGCGACGAGGTCGAGGCGCAGCGTGTCGAGGCGCAGCAGGCGGTCGTCGCCGCGCGGGACGAGCTGGGTCGCACCGAGACCGCGCTCGAGCAGCGCACCGCGGCGCTGCTGGCCGCGCAGGTCGAGATACGGGATCTCGACAGGGCACACGCCGAAGGCCACGCGCAGCGACAGGCGCTGGAGGCAGAACTGGCGCGGGTCCAGGCGGCACTGGCCGCGCGCGAGCGCGAACTGGTGGAGGCAAGGGAAAGGTTTTCGGGTGAACTTGAAAAGCTGCGCGCCAGTGCCGATCTGGCAGAAGATCGACTACGGGCAGCCGAGAAAAGTGCGCTGCTCGAGATCGAGCGTGAACGGGTTGCCACCGCGCGCCTCCAGAAAGAACTGGTGGCCACCACGCGAAAGGGCGAGCAGGGCGAGACGCGGCATCGCAGCGAACTGCAGGCCGTGCAGGCGCAACTTGCCGATGCGCGGCACCAGGCTGGTGTCATCGAGGGCAGCCTGGCGGCTGTGCGCGACGCCAGCGCCGGCTATGCGCGTGAGCTCGGGTTGCTGCGACAGCAGATGACGGGGGCGGTCGCCCCGCGCGGCTCAGGTCGCAAGGGTGGGGCTGTCACGGTACCCGCCCGCAAGCAGCCCCGTGCGACCCGCAAGGCGGCATCGACGAAGAAGCCGGGATAAGCGCATGAACCCGACCGCCCGGAAAAGGAAGAAGGCCGTCTGTCCATCGATCGGCGCGCTGATGCGGTATCGCGATCGCATCGTGCGCGTGATCGCTGAAGCGAGCGGTCAACGCGCGGTGATCGAATCGGTCGACGTCAATGGCCGGTCGTTCCGCAGCGTGGTGAAATGGGCTAATCTGGCCGGTCTGAACGATCAACTCTTCTGACGCTGACCATCATGCAGCTCGACATCTTTGCCGACAGCCGCGACGTCATGCTCCGCAACGATGTGGTGGATGCCCTCCACCGGCGCGATGCGGTCTCTGCCCGGCAGGCCTTGAAGAGACTGGCAGGCGAATTTCCCGATGACGACACCCTGGCCGGGTTGGCGACATTGATCGATGTGCTCGGAAACGATGTCCCCGCGCCGCTCGTCGATCATCCGGCGCTGGCGGCCGCCTGTGGTCGCCTCAATGATGAGGTTGAACCAGCGGCGCGGCGGTTACTGGGCGACGCACCCGGACGGGCGTGGATGGCGTCATGCTGGCGGACGCTCGCGCAGCAGGCCGCGGCCCTGCCGTTTCGCGCTGAGGTCAGTGACCTTCACGCGGCGCCGCTATGGCTGCGCGCGGGCGACTGGGGTGAGGCAAGACGGGCCGTCGAGCGGATCGAGTCGTGGCGCCGGATCCCGGCGCCGCTGACGTGGATGGCCGAGGTGCAGCATCGCGCGGATGGCCTGGAATCCGCGTTGCCATTACTCACTGAACTGGCGTGGCTGTCACCTGGCCGGCTGGCGGGTCTGTTGCAACGGCTCGCCGACGCGTCAATCGACACGTTGCGCAGAAAGTTCGACGCGAATTTCGAGGGTGCAGGCCAGACAGCCGACCTCGCGTGGTTTCCCGCGTGGGTGCTGATCGAAAAGCCAGGACTGGCACCGCTGCTGCGTGAAGCGCAGCCGTCGCGCCAGACGGCGCCGGAGCGGGCGACGCGGCTGTTGCTGCAGATCCTGAGCCTCGAGCGGCAGGGCAACCAGCATGAGCTGGTTGAGCGCCGCAAGGCGCTGCGCGATCTGCATGCCGGCCTGTACGCCGCTTATATGAAGACGCGCTGACACGGCATGCCTGAAGATGACGACCCGTCCAACCGCTCACAGGTGGACTTTCCCGGCACGGTTCCAGCGCGGCGCGTCTGGCCGGAAATCTGCGCTGCCGATCCAGCGTCTCAAGGAAGTCGTCGCGGAAATCCGGCAGATCGCCCGAAAGGAGCTTGTTGTCGCGGCCGATGGCGCCGTGTCCTTGCTCGAGAAGCTTTCACCCGCGCTCGAGCGGGTCGACAGTTCGTTCGGTGCACCCGGCACAGCCGTGAACCGTGCAGTCGACGCACCGGTACCAGTCATCGCCGGAGTCGATGCGCCAGCCGTCATGCGGGAACGCTGGCTAGAGCGTCTGTTCGATGCGCGGCAGAATAATCAGACGCCGTGCATCGACCGTCTCGGTGAGCGTTGGAGCGAACTGCGTGTAACGCCCGCGATGCCTCCGCATGGGCTCAATTGGCACGGTTAAGCGCAACGCGACGGCAGTCGGCATTTTTACTATGAACAGAAGTCAGTACAGGATTGACATCATGGAAGCGTACAACCCGGAGCGCGGGCCCGAGCCTCAATCATGGCTTGAACTCGACGAACAGGAGCGGATTCTTCTCATTGAAACCTGGCATCGCGTCGCCCGGATCAAGCTTCCCAACCTTACGGCACATGCCGCGCTACATGTGATCGTCGAAAACCAGATTGCCTTGGACCTTGAGCCCGTGGTCCGGGCAATGGATCGCCTCGGGAAACAGGGACTCACGCGACACGATGCTATCCACGCGATCGGCTCAGTTGTCGCAGAGAATCTGTTTGGCATTTTGAAGGCGGATCAGAACGACGATGCTGCTGCTTCGCAGGCGCGTTACTACGCGGCAGTGGAGCGATTGACTGCAGTGAGTTGGCGCAAAGGTGGGCAGTAATGCGGACGCCACCGAAACTTCAACCCTGGTTTGATGCGCGGCAGCGTTTCAGGTTGAGCCATATTCATATCCAGATGGCTCGCGAACTGGGATTGAATCCCCGAAAATTCGGATCACTGGCTAACGACCAGCAGGAGCCGTGGAAGCGGCCCCTCGCCGAATTTATCGCGCACTGTTATAGCAAGCGCTTTGGTCGTTCGACCCCCGAAGACGTGCAATCGCTGGAAGAAGTCGTGAAGCGTGCGGAACAGCGACGCAGCGAGCGGCGGGAGAGAAAAGCCAACAAAGCGGTTCTGCCAGCAGGGCCTCAACGTACCGATAGCGGATCAAACGGAAAGCTGCCTGACCTGCACGAACATGGCAGTGAATAGGTTCGAAGGTAAGCGCGAATTTATCAGCACATAGCGCCCGAATTGAGAGCAAGGCAAGCTGTGTCCACTGATTAACAGTGGACACAGCCCATGACTCAGATCG
>NZ_JBNPVS010000068.1:0-40441 GCF_050434225.1 Paraburkholderia sp. GAS32
CGCTTCAAATTCATCGATCTCTTCTGTCATTGCGATCGCCCGCAGTCTCTATTACTTCATACTACCAGGTATCGCTTTTTATTGACACAGTAAGATTAGAACACCGGTTGATACGGGCCGAGTTCGACCTGCACGGACTTGATGCGCGTGTAGTGTTCGAGCGTGGTGATGCCGTTCTCACGGCCGACGCCCGATTGCTTGTAGCCACCCACCGGCATTTCCGCGGGCGACTCGCCCCAGGTGTTGATCCAGCAGATACCCGCTTCGAGCCGATGGATCACACGATGCGCACGCGCCAGATTCTCAGTCACGACACCGGCAGCAAGACCGTAAGCGGTGTTATTGGCACGCGAGATCGCTTCGTCTTCGTCGTCGAAAACAAGGATGCTCATCACCGGGCCGAAGATTTCTTCGCGCACGATACGCATGTCGTCATGGCAGCCGGTGAAAACCGTCGGTTCGACGTACTGGCCGTTGCCGAAATGGCCTTCCGTCAGCCGCTTGCCGCCGGCAATCAGCCGCGCGCCTTCCTGCACGCCGCTCTCGATGTAGCCGAGCACTTTCTGCAATTGCGAGGCGCTGACCAGTGGGCCGAAGTTGGTGTCGACGTCCGTGGGCGCGCCGACGCGAATCCGCTTTACACGTTCCAGCACCAGCGCTTCGAACCGTTCCAGCACGCTACGCTGCACGAATACACGTGTGCCGTTCGTGCAGACCTGACCGGAGCTGAAAAAGTTGGCGCTCATCGCGATGTCGGCGGCGCGTTCGAGGTTGGCATCGTCGAAGACGAGCAGGGGGGACTTGCCGCCCAGTTCCATCGTCACTTCTTTCAACGACGAGGCGCCTGCCAGCGACATCACCTTCTTGCCCGTTTCAACACCACCGGTGAATGAAATCTTTTCGATGTCGGGATGTGCGGCGAGCATCGCCCCCATGCGGCCGTCGCCTTGCACGACGTTGAACACACCGGCCGGTACACCGGCTTCGGTATAAATTTCGGCGAGTTTCAGTGCGGACAGCGGCGTGATTTCGCTCGGCTTGAAGATCATCGCGTTGCCGGCTGCTAAGGCAGGCGCCGATTTCCAGCAGGCAATCTGGATCGGGTAATTCCATGCGCCGATACCTGCGCACACGCCCAGCGGTTCACGCCGCGTATAAACAAACGAAGAGGGCCGCAATGGAATCTGCTGACCTTCAATCGCGGTCGCCAGCCCCGCGTAATACTCGATCACGTCCGCGCCGGTGACGATATCGACCGCCCTGGTCTCCGCAATCGCCTTGCCGGTGTCGCGTGTTTCAAGCGCGGCGAGTTCGTCGTTGCGTTCACGAAGGATCTCGACCGCGCGGCGCAAGATGCGCGAGCGCTGCATCGCCGTGAGCGCGGCCCACTCGCGTTGGCCGTCGCGTGCGGATTGCACCGCGCGATCCACGTCGGCCGCTGAGGCTTGTTGCACGGCGGCGAGCGTTTCGCCCGTGGCGGGGTCGAGCGTGTCGAAGGTCTCGCCACTGGTCGCGTTGACGTAGGCGCCGCCTATGTAGAGACGTTGCGTTTCGAATACCGCCATGAGTTGCTCCTTTTCTGTAAATGTCACCGGTCTAGCTGCGTGCTTCCAGCACCAGATCGATGTATTCGTTCGCGACGCGCAGCGCCGCCTTGGTATCGAACGGCTCACCGGACAAAGCACCGCGCAGCCACAGCCCGTCGATCAACGCCGCGAGGCCGCTCGCCGCACGGCGCGCCGCCGGACGCGGCAGCGCTTTAGAAAAATCCGCACACAGGTTCGAGTTCAAACGCCGCGTGTTCACGTATTGAAGCCGCCGCAATTGCGGCTTATGCATGCTCTCGGACCAGAAAGCGAGCCACGTTTTCATGACCGGGCCGCTGGTCTGCTCGGCGTCGAAATTCGCCGCAACGACCGCGCGCAATTTCGAGCGCGGATCCGCCTTCGCTGCACGGCGGCGTCTTGACGTGGCTTGCCACAGATCGCGCAGCACATGGCGCATGGTGGCTTCGAGCAAACCGTCCTTGTCGCCGAAATAGTGACTGACGATGCCGGTGGAAATGCTCGCGCGCTGCGCGACCGAAGCGAGCGTTGCACCGGCGAGGCCCGTCTGGTCGATGGTCAGCAGGGTTGCGTCGATCAGTTGGGCGCGGCGGATTTCGCGCATTCCAAGTTTGGGCATGGTGCTGGAGGCGGCAGGCGCAGGCCGGCCGCCCAAGTGTTCGATGGGGAATACTAGTTTTTTTATATTGAACGGTCAATCAATAAAAACCGGGTTGCATCAGCGTGGGCGTCGGTTGCGCCCGGCGTGTCGGTTCCTGCCAAACCGGTGTCGTGTTCGGTACATGTCCTTTGTTTCAGCGGGCGCTACGCTCGTTGAACGGCGCGTCACGTAGAGTCAGACGCGCCGCTCACGAGACATGGAGACAGACAAATGAGCAGCAATCGCGGCGTCGTGTATCTAGGGCAGGGCAAGGTGGAAGTTCAGTCGATCGACTTTCCGAAGATGGTCGATCCGCGTGGCCGGTCAATCGGTCACGGCGTGATCCTGAAGGTGGTCAGCACGAATATTTGCGGCTCCGATCAGCACATGGTGCGCGGCCGCACGACCGCCGAGGTCGGCCTCGTACTCGGTCACGAGATCACCGGCGAGGTGATCGAGGTGGGCCGCGACGTTGAAACGTTGAAGGTTGGCGACCTGGTGTCGGTGCCGTTCAATGTCGCTTGCGGACGCTGTCCGACCTGCAAGGCGCAGCACACCGGCGTGTGCCTGAATGTGAATCCGTCGCGGGCCGGCGGGGCTTATGGCTACGTGGACATGGGCGGCTGGATCGGCGGCCAGGCCGAGTACGTGCTGGTGCCGTACGCCGACTTCAATCTGCTGAAATTCCCCGACTACGCCCAGGCGATGTCTAAAATCCGCGACCTGACGTGTTTGTCCGACATCCTACCGACCGGCTATCACGGCGCGGTGATGGCAGGCGTGAAGCCGGGCGCCACCGTCTACATTGCGGGCGCAGGGCCGGTAGGGATGGCGGCGGCCGCATCCGCGCGCCTGCTGGGCGCGGCCTGCACGATCGTCGGCGATATGAATGAGGCGCGTCTCGCGCATGCTCGCAAGATGGGTTTCCAGACCATCGACCTGTCGAAGGACGCGACGCTAGGCGAGCAGATCGAACAGATTCTTGGCAAGCCCGAAGTGGATTGCGCGGTGGACTGCGTCGGTTTCGAGGCGCACGGCCATGGCAGCAGCGGCTCGCATGAGGAAGCGCCGGCCACGGTGCTCAATTCGCTGATGGAAATCACGCGAGCTGCGGGCGCGATCGGCATTCCGGGTCTGTATGTAACGGACGATCCGGGCGCCACCGATGCCGCCGCCCGCAAAGGCAGCCTGAGCATCCGTTTCGGCCTCGGCTGGGCCAAGTCGCACTCGTTCCACACCGGGCAGACGCCGGTGATGAAGTACAACCACAATCTGATGCAGGCGATCCTGTGGGACCGCTTGCCGATTGCGGATATCGTGAACGTGACGGTTGTCTCGCTCGACCAGGCCCCGGACGGTTACCGGCAGTTCGATGGCGGCGCGCCGAAGAAGTTTGTGATCGACCCGCACGGGCTGTTGAAAGCGGCTTAAGGGCGGAAAGGGATCCTGCCTGAGACTTTGTCACGCAAGGCAGAACAGCGTGATCACGACGCATGCGTTGAGCGGGTTCCCGTTCGACGCATGTGTTGTGTTCTCAGACGGTGAAGTTTTCAATCAGTGAGGCAATCGACTCAAGCCGCCATCACCGGCGCCGCAGCCAGCGACGGCGCCTGCTTGCGCCGTTCGCGCGTCGGCGCGGTGCCGAACGCGTCGCGATAGCTCTTTGAGAAGTGGCAAGCCGACTGGAAGCCGCAAGCCATCGTGATGTGCATGATCGACATGTCGGTCTGCAGCAGCAACTCGCGGGCGCGCCGCAAGCGCAGCGTCAGATAGTAATGCGTCGGCGTCATCCCGAGATGTTCGCGGAACAGGCGCTGCAATTGCCGCTGTGACATGCCGGCGAGTCGTGCGAGTTCTTCGCGCGAAAGCGGCTCTTCGATGTTGTTTTCCATCAGCGAGATCACTTCGAAGAGCGACTTGTTGGCCGATCCAAGTCGCGCCACCAGCGGCATTTTCTGTTGGGCGCTGTTATCGCGCACGTGTTCGACGATGAACTGCTCCGCGATCTGTGTGACGCGCGCTGTACCGACCCGCGGCGTGATCAGGTTGAGCATCATGTCGAGCGGCGCCACGCCACCCGTGCACGTGACGCGATCGCGATCGATCACGAACAGTTCTTTCAGAAAGCGCGTGTCGGGAAACTCTTCCTTGAGCGCCGACATGTTCTCCCAGTGAATCGCACACGCGTAACCGGCCAGCAAGCCGGCACGCGCCAGCGCATAGGTGCCGGTGCACAGGCTGCCGAGCACGCTGCCCATGCGGGCGAAGCGGCGCAGCGCGACGAGGTGGGCAGGGGTGGTGGCGCGCTGCACGTCGATACCGCCGACCACGAACACGATATCCGGCTGACCGACACACTCGACCGGACCGGTATCGACCGAGAGGCCGTTGCTCGCCATCACCGGGCCGCCTTCGGGACTCACAATCGACCAGCGGTAAAGCGTTTGTCCAGTCAGGTAGTTCGCCATGCGGAGAACTTCGATCGCGTTGGTGAACGCGATCATCGTGAAGTTCGGCACCGGCATGAATGCAAAGTGCGACAGCGACGCCGTGCGATCGGTGGACATGGGGGAAATGAATCCTTCGAATCTGTAATGTCGCGTCGCCGTGGGGGGCGGCGACTCCTGCAATTTTGAGGACGAGCGCAACTAACGTGCCATCAGGCTAAACCCTCGGTTGCGCATCAATACAGTCGGATCGCTACACGAAAGGCACCAGAACGGAGCTACCTGAGTCCACACGCGCACTCGAACTGCGCACAACGATCAGCTGCAGTGCAGCAAAAGCGCGAACAGCTAACGATCGTTCGAAACCTGCCATCGTGACTTGTCGAAAAAGGTCGCTCATGGCGGAAAAGGCAAAGAACGCGTCTGAATTCGTAAATTGGCGCGCGGGGCGAGAGTCAAGAATAGACCCAATGCAGACCGGTGGCAGCAGGGCTTCACAGCCCGATCAGCAGCCCGCTTCATAGCCAGGCTTCACAGCCGCTTCCGGTCCTTCGCCAACCACCCCACGGACTTTCCATGTCGAACCCGAATCCTTTCTTCGAAGAATCGCTGGCCACGCGTGACGCGGCGGTGCGCGGCGCCATTTTGAAAGAGCTGGAGCGCCAGCAGTCGCAAGTCGAATTGATCGCGTCGGAAAACATCGTGTCGCGCGCGGTGCTCGAAGCGCAGGGCTCGGTGCTGACCAACAAATACGCGGAAGGATATCCGGGCAAGCGCTATTACGGCGGGTGCGAATACGCCGACGTGGTCGAAACGCTGGCGCTCGATCGCATCAAGCAGATTTTCAACGCGAAATTCGCCAACGTGCAGCCGCATTCCGGCGCGCAGGCCAACGGCGCCGTGATGCTCGCCTTGGTGAAGCCGGGCGACACGGTGCTCGGCATGTCGCTCGACGCGGGCGGCCACCTGACCCACGGCGCCAAGCCGGCAATGTCGGGTAAGTGGTTCAACGCGGTCCAATACGGCGTGAATCGCGACACGATGCTGATCGATTACGAGCAGATCGAGGAACTCGCGCAGCAGCACAAACCGGCGCTGCTGATCGCGGGCTTTTCGGCTTATCCGCGCGCATTGGATTTCGCACGGTTGCGCGCGATCGCCGATGGCGTGGGCGCGAAGCTGATGGTGGATATGGCGCACATCGCCGGGATTATCGCGGCCGGCCGCCACCAGAATCCGGTCGAGCACGCGCATGTCGTCACGTCGACCACGCACAAGACGTTGCGCGGGCCGCGCGGCGGCTTTGTTCTGACGAATGACGAAGACATCGCCAAGAAGATCAACTCTGCAGTGTTTCCGGGCTTGCAGGGTGGCCCGCTGATGCATGTGATCGCCGGCAAGGCGGTGGCGCTCGGCGAGGCGCTGCAACCGGGTTTCAAAACCTACATAGATAACGTGCTCGCGAATGCGCAGGCACTCGGCGAAGTGTTGAAGGCGGGTGGCGTCGATCTGGTCACGGGCGGCACGGACAACCATCTGCTGCTAGTCGATCTGCGCCCGAAGGGCCTCAAAGGCAATCAGGTCGAACAGGCGCTGGAACGCGCGGGCATCACCTGCAATAAGAACGGCATTCCTTTCGATACCGAGAAACCGACGGTCACGTCAGGCGTTCGCCTCGGCACACCGGCGGGCACCACGCGCGGCTTCGGCGTGAGTGAGTTCCGCGAAGTCGGGCGGCTGATCGTCGAGGTGCTCGATGCACTGCGCGATCATCCGGAAGGCCATGCCGCAACAGAACAACGCGTGCGCCGCGAAATTTTCGCGCTGTGCGAACGCTTTCCCATCTACTAAGCACGCCTGGAGCAAACGATGAGCACTCTGCACGACAACAGCATCATCATCGACGGCCTGAACATTTCGAAGTTCGAGCGTTCGGTGTTCGAGGACATGCGCAAGGGCGGCGTAACCGCAGTGAACTGCACAGTGTCGGTCTGGGAAAGCTTCCAGAAAACCGTCGACAACATCGCCGAGATGAAACAACAGATCCGCGAATACGGCGAGATCCTGACGCTCGTGCGCACCACCGACGACATCTTGCGCGCCAAGAAAGAGAACAAGACCGGCATCATTTTCGGCTTCCAGAACGCGCATGCGTTCGAAGATAACCTCGGCTATATCGAGGCCTTCAAAGACCTCGGCGTGAACGTGGTCCAGCTTTGCTACAACACGCAGAATCTGGTCGGCACGGGCTGCTATGAACGCGACGGCGGTCTGTCGGGCTATGGCCGCGAAGTGATTCAGGAGATGAATCGCGTCGGCATCATGGTCGACCTCTCGCATGTGGGCGGCAAGACGTCGTCCGAAGCGATCGCGGCCTCGAACAAGCCGGTGTGCTACTCGCATTGCTGCCCGTCGGGGCTCAAAGAGCATCCGCGCAACAAGAGCGATGAGCAACTGAAAGAGATCGCCGACGCAGGCGGTTTCGTGGGTGTGACGATGTTCGCGCCGTTCCTCAAGCGTGGCCCGGACGCGACCGTCGAAGACTATATCGAAGCGATCGAATACGTGGTGAACCTGATCGGCGAAGACCAGGTCGGCATTGGTACGGACTTCACGCAAGGCTATAGCACCGAGTTCTTCGACTGGATCACGCACGACAAGGGCCGTTATCGCCAGTTGACGAACTTCGGCAAAGTGGTGAATCCGGAAGGCATTCGCACGATCGGCGAGTTTCCGAACCTGACGGCCGCGATGGAACGCGCAGGCTGGAGCGAGACGCGCATCAAGAAGATCATGGGTGAAAACTGGGTGCGCGTGTTCGGCGAAGTCTGGAAAGTTTGATTTCCACCTTATTTTCCACGTTATCGAACGTCACCCCATAAAAAACGGAGCCCTCACATGCAACCCCAACTGCCTATCGACGTCGATCCGAACACCGGCGTCTGGACCACAGACGCGCTGCCGATGCTCTACGTGCCGCGTCACTTCTTCACGAATAACCACACGGCTGTCGAGGAAGCGCTCGGCATCGACACGTATGCCGAGATTCTCTACAAAGCCGGCTACAAGTCCGCGTATTTCTGGTGCGACAAGGAAGCGAAGCAGCACGGCATTGCGGGCATGGCGGTGTTCGAGCATTACCTGAACCGCCTGTCGCAACGCGGCTGGGGCCTCTTCACGATCACGGAAGCCGATCCGTCCAGCTCGCGTGCCCGCATTGAATTGCACCACTCGTCGTTCGTGCTTGCGCAGCCGGGCAAGGAAGGCAAACTTTGCTACATGTTCGCCGGCTGGTTCGCGGGCGCGATGGACTGGGTCAACGACACCGCGCCGGATGGACAGCGCAAGGGTCCGCCGTCCCATTCGAAGGAAGCGCGCTGCGCGGCCGAAGGCCACGATCACTGCGTGTTCGAAGTGTCGCCGCTCGCGTCGTAACAACAACGCACACAGCCTATTCATTCCGAGGTCGATCGCGATGCGTTACCCGAACCTTTTCAAGCCTCTCACGCTGAACAAACTGACTTTGCGCAACCGCATCGTCAGCACCGCGCACGCCGAGGTGTATGCGGAGCCGGGCGGTCTGCCCGGCGATCGTTATATCCGTTACTACGAAGAGAAGGCCAAGGGCGGCGTCGGCCTCGCCGTGTGCGGCGGCTCGAGCCCGGTGTCGATCGACAGCCCGCAGGGCTGGTGGAAGTCGGTGAATCTCTCGACCGACAAGATCATCGACCCGCTCGCCCGGCTCGCCGAAGCGATGCATCAGCACGGCGCGAAGATCATGATTCAGGCAACGCATATGGGCCGTCGTTCGGCGTTTCATGGCGAGCACTGGCCGCATCTGATGTCACCGTCGGGCGTGCGTGAACCGGTGCACCGCGGCAACGCGAAGATCATCGAAGTGGAAGAGATTCGTCGCATCATTTCAGACTTTGCCGCGGCCGCAAAGCGCGTGAAGGATGCCGGCATGGACGGCATCGAGATTTCGGCGGCCCACCAGCACCTGATCGATCAGTTCTGGAGCCCGCGCACGAATTTCCGCACCGACGAATGGGGCGGTTCGCTCGAGAACCGCCTGCGCTTTGGCACGGAAGTGTTGAAGGCCGTGCGCGAAGCGGTAGGCGCGGATTTCTGCGTCGGTTTGCGTATGTGTGGCGATGAATTCCATGAAGACGGTCTCGATCACGAACAACTGAAAGAGATCGCCCAGGCGATGAGCGAAAGCGGTCTGATCGACTACCTCGGCGTGATCGGTTCCGGCGCGGATACGCACAACACGCTGGCGAACTGCATGCCGCCGATGGCGCTGCCGCCCGAGCCGTTCGTGCATCTCGCGGCCGGGATCAAGTCGGTGGTGAAGCTGCCGGTGATGCATGCGCAAAGCATCCGCGACGCGGGCCAGGCGGAACGTCTGCTCGCAAGCGGCATGGTCGATCTGGTCGGCATGACGCGCGCGCAGATCGCCGATCCGCATATGGTCATCAAGATCCGCGACGGCCGCGAGGACGAGATCAAACAATGCGTCGGCGCAAACTATTGCATCGACCGCCAGTACAACGGCCTGGATGTACTGTGCGTGCAGAACGCCGCGACGTCGCGTGAAGAAACCACGCCGCACGTGATCGCGAAGACAAGTGGGCCGAAGCGCAAGGTGGTCGTGGTCGGTGCGGGTCCGGCCGGACTGGAAGCGGCGCGCGTGGCGAAGTCGCGCGGTCATGACGTGGTGCTGTTCGAGAAGAACGACTACGTCGGCGGTCAGATCATGCTGGCCGCGAAAGCGCCGCAGCGCGAGCAGATGGCGGGCATCGTGCGCTGGTTCGATATGGAAACGAAGCGTCTCGGCGTCGATCGGCGTCTCGGTGTTGCCGCCGACGAAAAAACCATCATGGCCGAGAAGCCGGACATCGTCGTGCTGGCCACGGGCGGCTCGTCGTTCACGTCGCAAGTCGCAGCGTGGGGCGTCGAAGAAGGGCTCGCGGTCAGTTCATGGGATGTGTTGTCGGGCAAGGTCGAGCCGGGCAAGAACGTGCTGGTGTATGACGGCGTCAGCACGCATGCCGGCGCGGGCGTCGCGGATTTCATGTCGAGCCGCGGCTCGAATGTCGAGATCGTCACGCCTGACGTGAAGGTTGCCGACGATGTCGGCGGCACCACGTTCCCGATTTTCTATCGGCGTCTCTATGCGCAAGGTGTGATTCATACGCCGAACTACTGGCTCGACAAGGTGTACGAGGAAGACGGCAAGAAGATCGCCGTGATCCGCAACGAGTACACGGAAGAGCAGGAAGAGCGCGCGGTCGATCAGGTGGTGATCGAGAACGGCAGCACGCCGAACGACCAGCTCTACTGGACGCTCAAGCCCGAGTCGGTGAATCGCGGCCAGGTGGACGTGCACAAGCTCTTCGCGTCGGAGCCGCAACCGTCGCTCAGCGAAGAAATCGGGAACGGCCGCTTCCTGCTGTTCCGCGTCGGCGACTGCATTTCCATGCATAACATTCACGGCGCTATCTACGACGCGCTGCGCCTTTGCAAGGATTTCTGACGATGAGCCCCGTGTTTGTCATCACCGTCCTGCTGTGGTTGTCGGTAGCGGGTCTCGCGTTCGCGCTCGCCAAACGCGCTGCCTACTGGCGCGAAGGCCGCGCCACCGCAGCGGGCGCGTACGGCTGGACCAATCTGCTGGCGATCCCGAAGCGCTATTTCGTCGACCTCCACCATGTGGTCGCGCGAGACCCGTATATCGCGAAGACGCACGTCGCGACGGCGGGCGGCGCGATCCTCGCGATGGCGCTGGTGTTCGTCAACTACGGTCTTGCGATCTACTCGCCGTGGCTCGACAAGCTGATCTTTCTGGCCGCGTTGGTGATGCTGGTCGGCGCGGTGTTCGTCTGGCGCCGGCGGCATGGCGCGAAGGCGGTTCCGGCACGGCTCTCGCGTGGGCCTTGGGATCATCTGCCGCTGCTGCTTGGGTCATTCGCGCTCGGTTTGGCGCTATTCATTGCGCTGCCGGCTGCGGCGATGTCGGGTGCTTTGGCGATTATCGTCGCGTTGCTGATCGCAGTCGGCGCGTTCACGATGACCTTCGGAGCGGCTCGCGGTGGTCCGATGAAACATGCGCTCGCCGGGCTGCTGCACCTTGCCTTTCACCCGCGTCAGGAGCGTTTTGCCGAGCGCAACGATAACGATGTCGTGCCGCCGACCGCATTGAAGGCGCCGCTGCTCGACGCGAAGGAATACGGCGTCGGCAAGCCGGTCGAGTTCCGCTGGAACCAGTTGCTGAGCTTCGACGCCTGCGTGCAATGCGGCAAGTGCGAAGCGGCGTGCCCCGCGTTTGCCGCTGGGCAGCCGCTTAATCCGAAGAAGCTGATTCAGGATCTCGTCACCGGAATGGTCGGTGGCACGGACGAAGCTTATGCCGGCAGCCCGACGCCTGGCATTCCGGTCGGCAAACACGGTGGCGCGCCGGACAAGCCGCTCATATCGAGCCTGATCGAAGCGGACACGCTGTGGTCGTGCACCACTTGCCGTGCCTGTGTGCAGGAGTGCCCGATGCTGATCGAGCACGTCGATGCGATCGTGGATATGCGCCGCAACCAGACCCTGGTCGAAGGCAGCGTACCGGGCAAAGGTCCGATTACGCTCGCGAATCTGCGCGAGACCGGCAGTTCGAACGGTTATGACATCGGCGCGCGTTACGACTGGGCGGTCGATCTGCAAGTACAGGTCGCGCAACCGGGTCGGCAGGTGGACGTGCTGTTGATCGCCGGCGAAGGCGCGTTCGACATGCGCTATCAGCGCACGCTGCGTGCGCTGGTCAAGGTGCTGAACCGGGCAGGGATCGACTACGCGGTGCTCGGCGGCGTCGAAACCGATACTGGCGACACGGCACGGCGTCTCGGCGACGAAGCGACCTTCCAGCAACTCGCTCAACGGCTGATCGGCACGCTCTCGCAGTACTCGTTCCGCAAGATCGTTACCGCCGATCCCCACGTACTGCACAGCCTGCGCAACGAATATCGCGCACTCGGCGGTTTCTACGAGGTCCAGCATCACACGGCACTGATCGAAGAACTGGTATCGAGCGGTAAGCTGTCCCCGAAGGCGGTCGCCGCGTTCGCGGACCGCAAGATCACGTATCACGATCCGTGCTATCTGGGCCGCTATAACGGTGAGACGGAAGCGCCGCGCCGTTTGCTGAAATCCATCGGCATCAAGGTGGTCGAGATGGAACGCAACGGTATGCGTGGACGTTGCTGCGGAGGCGGTGGCGGTGCGCCATTGACTGACATCCCCGGGAAAAAACGCATTCCGGACATCCGTATCGACGACGCCCGCGCGATCAACGCGGAGATCGTCGCGGTGGGTTGCCCGAATTGCACGGCGATGCTCGAAGGCGTGGTCGGCCCGCGTCCGGAAGTGCTGGACGTCGCCGAACTGGTTGCAGCGGCGCTGGAGTAACGCCATGAACAATCTCAAACGAATCGATCCACGCCGGCCGTTCACGATTACGGCCGATGGGCTCAGGCGCATTACGCTTGGCATGACGGCTGTTGCCGGCTCGACGGAACTCGTGGCGCATGGCTCGACGGGGTCGGCGCATCGCGAGCACGCAAAACCGCGCCGCACGACGGCTGCAGCGCAGCGTGTGCTGCTGGTGGCTGCCCACGCGGACCGCGGCGCGCTGGACGATCACGCGCGCCAGACCCTGGCCGCCGCTGCGCTGATCGCGGACGCGACAACCGAAGTCGTACTGCTCGTATTCGGTGAGTTCAGCGGCGACGCCGCCGCGCTCGGTGCCGACAAGCTGATCGAGTTGCCGATGTTCGACCGCCGCGTTTTCGCGCCGCTCGACGAGCTGAACGCACTGGCCGCGTGCGTCGCGGCCTATGCGCCGGCGCACATTTTTCTGCCCGACAACGCCACTGGCGATGGCGATCTCGGCCGCCGTTATGCGGCCGCCGCGAACGCAAGCGTCGCGACACATGTCGTCGAAATCGATGCAGCACATGTCGCGGCTTATATTCAGACGAATACGACGTTCGCCTCACGCGCGCTTCCTGAGGTCGTTTTGCTCGCACCGAACGCGGTCGATCCGAAGTTGCCATTTGTCGGTGCGGGTGAGCGAGTGGTGTGGCGTTTCGATGGCGAGCCGGCGTCGTCCAAAGGCATCGTGCGCGATCTTGGCATCGAGGAGATCGACGCCGCCCAGCTCGCGCTCGAAGAGGCGGATTTCATCGTCTCGGCAGGCAACGGCGTCAGCGATGTGCCCGCGTTCGAGAGCCTCGCGGCCACATTAGGCGCTGCGATCGGCGCAAGCCGCGTCGCCGTGGACGACGGCAAGTTCACCCGCGACAAGCAGATTGGCGCCACCGGCAAGACCGTCGAAGCGAGCGTCTATATCGCGTTCGGCATTTCCGGCGCGGTTCAGCACCTGCAGGGCATCAAGGATTGCCGGCACGTGATCGCGGTGAATCTTGACGCCAGCGCGCCAATCGCCAAACGCGCCAATCTGACCGTCATCGCCGACGCGCAGGAAACCATCGCGGCGCTGAATGAAGCCGCGGCGGCTGCACGCACGGCACGCGGCACGGGGGCTGCGCTATTGAATTCAACGGCTGTTGCGGAAGGAGCGCTTGCATGAAAATCGCCGTACTGGTTTCTGTGGGGCGGCACCCGGTCAGCGGCACCGCGCGCTACAGCCGCAACGACGCCGCCGCGCTGACGATAGCGCTCTCGCTCGCCAAAACGCACGGCGCGACGCTCGACGTATTGCACGCGGGCGATCCGTCGAATCCGGCGCTCAAGGAATATCTGGCACTCGGCGCGCGCACTGTCGAGGTGCTGGAAGTGCCGGCAACGCCTGAATGGCGAGGCGATGCGCTAGCACCGCTCGCCGCACGTCTACGCGGCTACGACCTCGTATTGACCGGCACCCGTGCCGAAGGCGCCTTCGATAGCGGCATGCTGCCGTATCGCGTCGCCAGTGCGCTTGAGTTGCCGTTGGTCGGCGCAGCGGTTGATCTGACGATTCGCGACGGCTGCGCCGAAGTCCGGCAATTCATGCCGAAAGGCTTGCGCCGCCGCGTCGAAGTGCGGCTGCCGGCCTTGATCGCCGTGCATCCGATGGCCAACACGGCGCCGAGCTACGCCTATGCAAGGTTGCGCGAAGGCACGATCCGTCCAGTCGCGACAGATGCGTCCGGACGCGCGGCCTCAGCTAACCCCGACGAACCCGCCTGGACAATCCGTCCCGCGACCGCCAAACCGGTGCGTCTCGCCGCCGCCGAGAAGCGCTCGGGTCATGCCCGCATGCTCTCGGCCACGACGACCGAAAGCCGCGGTGGCAGCGTCGTAATTGAAGGGAGTTCCGTCGAAAAAGCACAAGTGATCCTCGCGTATTTGCGCGAGCATCAACTTGTGGATTACTGATTTCCGGTTCGGGCCAGCATGCGACCAGGAGGGCCTGGCGCAGCGCCAGACGTGACATGCAACGGAGCACACAATGAAAGTTTCGGCAGACGTTCGCGCAATGATCGAACGCCGCAAAAAGAATCACACGCTGGAAGCGCCGTTCTATACGGGCGACGAGATTTTCGCGCTCGACATGGAGGCGATCTTCCGCAAGCACTGGATTCAGGTCGCGGTGGAACCGGATGTCCCGGAACCGGGCGACTACATCACGGTGGAAATCGGTAACGATTCGATTCTGATCGTACGCGACGACGACATGGAGGTGCGGGCGTTCCACAACGTTTGCCGCCATCGTGGCGCGCGTTTGTGCAATACGGACAAGGGTTCGCTCGGCAATATCGTTTGCCCGTATCACAGTTGGACCTACAACCTGAACGGCGATCTGATGTTCGCCGAGCATATGGGCGATCAGTTCGACCGCTGCAAGCACAGCCTGAAAGCGGTGCACCTCCAGAATCTCGCCGGTCTGATCTTCATCTGTCTCGCGGATGAGCCACCCGCCGACTTCGCCGTGATGCGCGCCGCGATGGAACCGTACCTGCTGCCGCACGATCTCGCCGGCTGCAAGGTCGCAGCGACGATCGATATCATCGAAGAGGGCAACTGGAAGCTCACGATGGAGAACAATCGCGAGTGCTACCACTGCGTCGCGAATCATCCCGAGCTGACGATTTCGCTTTACGAATACGGTTTTGGGTATCAGCGCACGCCCGCCAACGAAGAAGGCATGGCCGCGTTCGAAGAGACCGTGGCGCGCCGTACCGCGCAATGGGAGGCGATGAAACTGCCGTCGGCGGAAATCGACCGTCTGGCGGATCTGGTGACGGGTTTCCGCACGCAACGCCTGCCGCTCGATCGCGACGGCGAATCGCAGACCATGGACGCGAAGGTGGCCTCGAAGAAGTTGCTCGGCGGTTTCGAGCAGGCCGACCTCGGTGGTCTCTCGTTCTGGACGCAACCGAATTCGTGGCATCACTTCATGAGCGATCACATCGTCAGCTTCTCGGTGATTCCGCTGTCGGCGGGCAAAACGCTGGTGCGCACCAAGTGGCTCGTCCACAAAGATGCACGCGAAGGCATCGATTACGACGTGAACAATCTCACGGCCGTGTGGCGCGCCACCAATGACCAGGACCGTGCGCTTGTGGAGTACTCGCAACGCGGCGCGACCAGCAGCGCCTACGAACCGGGTCCGTACTCGCCGTTCACCGAAGGCCTCGTCGAGAAGTTCTGCGAGTGGTACATCGGCCGTATTGCGGACTACAGCAATGCGCCCCAAACCCATGATGCCGGCGATGCGCCGGTTTCGCACGGCGAAAAAGTCGTGTCTTTCATGCGCTGAGCGCGATACCGCAACCAGGAGCGGGAGAAAATAATGATGCGCGATCAGGCGACGCTTCAGCTCAGGCCCGAGCCGGCTCCGAACCATGAGGCTTCAAGCCGCGAAACTTCAAGCCGGGTCACGCGGCCGCGGTTCTGGGAGACGTTGCCGGCGCGTTGGAACAGCGATACCGACGAGACGCTGGTGTGCTGCCAGGTCCGTCAGGAAACGCACGACGTCAAGAGCTTTTTTTTTCGCGCACCGTCCGAGCGGGCGTTCGTGTTCGAGCCGGGGCAGTTCATCACGCTGGAGTTGGAGATTGACGGCGAGGCCGTAAATCGCTGCTATACGATCTCCTCGCCGCCCACGCGCCCGCACACGATCTCCATCACCGTGAAGCGTGTGCCGGGCGGAAAGGTATCGAACTGGCTGCACGACAATCTGCACGCGGGTATGGAGGTTCGTGTGCTGGGGCCGTCCGGCGAATTCACCTGTGCGCGGCATCCGGCGCGTAAGTTTCTATTCTTGTCGGCGGGTTCCGGCGTTACGCCGCTGATGTCGATGAGTCGCGCGCATCACGAACTCGGTGAGGATAGCGACATCGTGTTCGTGCACAGCGCCCGCACGCCGGACGACATCATCTTCGCGCGCGAACTCGATCTGATTGCATCGAATCAGGCCAATTTTCGCACGGCGTTTGTCTGTGAGCGGCTTGGTGCGCGCACGAATTGGCCAGGCGTCACCGGTTTTCTGACCTTGCCGCTGCTTAAACTCATCGCGCCGGATTTTCTCGATCGCGAGATTTTCACCTGCGGTCCGGCGCCCTACATGCAGGCAGTCCGTCATTTGCTGGACGAAGGCGGCTTCGATCGCAGCCATTACCACGAGGAAAGCTTCTCGTTCGAGACGATCAGCGAAGTGGCCGCGCAATTGACGACTGCGCATGTCGGCGATGCATTGCAGGCACCCACAGCTAGCGCGGAGAGCTTTGTCGAAGCGCGTGAACACGCGGCTGGATTTGCACCCGCGCAGGTGCCGGTCACGCCGGTGGAAATAGAAACGACGTTCAAGGTGAGTTTCGCCAAAAGCAACCGCGAGATCGAATGCGGCAGCGGCCAGCATGTACTCGACGCGGCGAAGAAGGCCGGCATACGGCTTCCGTCCTCGTGCACGCAGGGTATGTGCGGTACCTGCAAGGTGAAGCTGGTGTCCGGCGAAGTCGCAATGAAACACGCCGGCGGGATTCGTCAGCGCGAAGTCGATCAGGGCATGGTGCTGCTGTGCTGCAGCAAGCCGTTGAGCGATCTCGTCGTCGATAAGTAAGACAAGAGCGGGACCCGGACTCGCGGTCGCGGTCGAAGTCGCCTGCGGACAACTGGATGTCGGAAAACAACGCTACCCGGCAATTCTGGTTGGCGATTCTAAATGCTCAATGGGTAGTTTGGATGGCGAACGGGAGAACGGTGATGAGACTGATCAGAAAGATATTCGTGTTGAGCGCGTTGAGTGCTGCGCTGGCGGCAAGCAGCGTGAGTGTGTCGGCCGATTCCAAGCCGACCATCAAGATCGGCTATGTGGAGGGTTGGGACGACAGCGTTGCAACCACAAATGTCGCCGCGCGCGTGATCGAAAAGCGCCTCGGCTATCAGGTGCAGCTCGTGCCGGTCGCGGCCGGTGTGATGTGGCAAGGCGTGGCGCGCGGCGACCTCGACGCGACGCTGTCCGCATGGCTGCCGGTCACGCATGGCGCGTACTGGAACAACTTCAAGGATAAAGTCGTCGACCTGGGTGCCAATTTCAACGATGCAAAGATCGGTCTGATCGTGCCGGATAACGTTGACGTGAAGAGCGTTGGCGATCTGGAGGCGAAGAAGACGGAATTCGGCTCACGCATTGTCGGTATCGATGCCGGCGCAGGCGTGATGCAGAAAACCAGCGAAGCGATCAAGGCATACGGGCTCGACTATCAACTGATGCCGAGCTCGGGCAGCGCGATGACCGCTGAACTGGCACGCTCGGAAGCGGCGAGCAAGCCGATTATCGTGACTGGCTGGAAGCCGCACTGGATGTTCGCGAAGTACAAGCTCAAATTCCTCGACGATCCGAAGAAGGTATTCGGCGAGGCGGAGCACGTGGATAGCGTCGTGAATCCCGAACTGGCGACGAAGGCGCCGACGGTCGTCGCGTTCCTCAAGAAGTTCCAATGGAAACCGGGCGAGATCGACAGCGTGATGCTGGCGACGCAAAACGGCGAGAAGCCGACGGCTGCTGCCGACGCGTGGATCAGTGCGCACGGAGATCGTGTGGATAGCTGGGTGAAGTGATTTCGTATTTCAGGTGAGTGAATTGCCGCTTGTTTTGAGCGGCAACCTCTGCAAAAAAAAACGCCGCTCTCGAGCGGCGTTTCCGTTTATTGCAGCACGACGGTCCGATCGCCGTTGATAAACACCCGTCGCTCGATAAACGCCTTCACGGCCCGCGCAAGCGTGATGCATTCGACGTCGCGTCCGGTTGCAAGCAGCCGCTCTGGACTGTATGAGTGATCGACGCGCTCCACGACCTGCTCGATGATCGGACCTTCGTCGAGATCGTCGGTGACGAAGTGCGCCGTTGCGCCGATCAGTTTCACGCCGCGCGTATGCGCCTGGTGATAAGGCTTCGCGCCTTTGAAGCCGGGCAGAAACGAATGGTGAATATTGATCGCGCGTGCCGCGAGTGCACGGCTCGTTTCGCCGGAAAGAATCTGCATGTAGCGCGCAAGGATCATCAATTCAGCGCCTGACGTTTCGAACAGATCGAGCAAGCGCGCCTCCTGTTGCGGTTTGGTATCGGCGCTGATCGGCAGATGATGGAACGGCAAGCCGTGTTGCTGCGCGAGCGGTTCCAGATCGCGATGATTCGAGCCGATGCCGACAATATCCATTTTCAGCTCGCCCATGCGCCAGCGGAACAGCAGATCGGCGAGACAGTGTTCCAGTTTCGACACCATGATCAGCACTTTCGGTCGCGTGCCGACGTCATGCATCGCCCATGTCATCCGAAAGCGCTCGGCGATCGATTGGAATTCGCGCTTGAGTGCCGCGATGTGCAGGGTCTCGTTGGTGTCGACGCCATGAAACACGCAGCGTACAAAAAAGCGCTCGCTGAGGTCGTCGTCGAAAACGGTCAGTTCGTCGATATAGCAATGGTGCCGGTCGAGAAAGCCGACGACGGCGGCAACCTGGCCCGCCGCGCTCGGACAGGCGACCGTGAGAACCAGTTGATCGGGACGGGAATCGGCGGACATGCGCTCTCCACTTAGGCAATAGGGCAACGCCGCGGGACGCGGCATGCATCATCGCAGTAGAGCAAATCAGCGGTACAGGGGGATAGAAGCTAACCGCCGTCGCGCTGGAATGGGAGCGTCAGGGGAGGTTGGGGGGAAGGGCAGCGCGCCCCAAGCGCAAATCAATCTCAGGCGTGGGCACGTGCCGCGTGCAGCTCCAGACCGAGGGCGCGGATCACCTTGATGATCGTCGCGAAGCTGGGATTGCCATCTTCGGACAGCGCCTTGTAGAGACCTTCGCGCGAAATTCCGGTGTCGCGGGCGAGCTGCGCCATGCCACGTGCACGCGCGATCACGCCCAACGCATGCGCGAGGAATGCAGGGTCGTCGCCGCCTTCAAGCAGACAGGCCTCGAAATATTCAGCCATGTCCGTTTCGGTCTTCAGGTGTTCGGCCGAATTCCACTGCCGGGTTTTGATCTTTTCCATTGTTCACTCCGATTCAAGGTTCGCCAGCATCTTGTGTGCGGCTTTGATATCTGCAGGTTGAGTCGACTTGTCTCCACCACACAGCAGGATCACCAGCACTGCGCCGCGCTGCACGTAGTAGACGCGATAGCCGGGACCGTGATCGATCCGCAGTTCGGTAATCGGCGCGCCTGCGGAATTCGTGTCGCCGGGATTACCCATCGCCAGACGGTCGATGCGGGCCTGAATGCGGCGCTTGGCGATCCGGTCTTTCAAGCCGTCGAACCAGGCATCAAATGTCTCGGTAGTGCGGATATTCAACATGCAGAAAGTGTAATCCATGGATTACATGTACGTCAACCATGGTTCACGGCCCGTCATCGCTTTTCTGAGGCGCCGCCCTCACTCAGCGTCAAGCCCACATTCGCCGAGCAGCCATTGGCGGAATGCGCTGACCGCGGGTGTCGTCGCGCGCTGCGTGACGAGCAGATAGCCGCGCTCCGTCACCACCGGCGTGTCGAACAGTTCTACGAGTTGCCCCGTGGCAAGAAGCTCGTCGACCAGTGGCGCCCAACCAAGCGCGACGCCTTGGCCCATGATCGCCGCGTGGGCCACGAGCGTAAAGCTGTTGAACGTGATGCCGCGATGTGCGGCCGGCGCATCGAGACCCTGCGCGGCGAACCAGTCGGCCCACGACAGCCAGCGCGCCGGCTGGGTAGGTTCTAGATGCAGCAGCGGCAAGCTCAACAGGTCCGACGGCGTGCGCAATTGCGGATGCGCCGCGAGAAAAACCGGACTGCACACCGGCGTGACACGCTCAGGAAATAGTTTGAGCGCGCCTCGCGCGCTCAGGTCCGCATCTTCATCGCCGAACGCAATCGCAATGTCCGCCTGATTGTGTGACGGATCGAACACGCTCTGCGACGTGATGATCTTGACGTCGACGTCCGGCATCAACGCTTTGAACTGCGAAAGGCGCGGCATCAGCCAGTAGGTCGCGAAACCGAAGTCGGTGGATAGCGTGAGAGTTTGCGGCGTGCGCCGCGCGCGGATCTCGGCGGTGGCGAGGCGGATGGTGTCGAGGGCGTTGCGCACCGCTTCGAATAGACGCACACCGTCTTCCGTCAGCGTGACGCCGCGATGGCCGCGTTCGAACAGCGGTACGCCGAGTGCCTCTTCGAGTTGCACCACGCGCTGACTGACCGCAGGTTGCGTCGAGCCCAGCTCGCGTGCAGCCGCCGTAAAGCTCGCGAGACGCGCTGCGGATTCGAACATCGTCAACGCCTGCATCGGCGGCAAGCGATCCTGCCTCGACATAAGGCCCCCTTATAGGCACATAACGATTTGCCGTCTTCACAGCAGCGAATTGGACGGCAATAGTGGTGTTCACGCGGGGACCGGCACACCGGTTTCCCGCTTGCAGCGACACCCGCACCCCTATTTGCGATTCTATTCGAGGCACGCTCCAATGCATGACACGAAACAGAATATCCTTATTCTGATGGCCGACCAGATGACGCCGTTTGCGCTTGCCGCATACGGACATCGTCTAACGAAGACTCCCAATCTCGATCGCCTCGCGAAGCAGGGCGTGGTATTCGACTCGGCATATTGCGCCAGCCCGCTGTGTGCGCCGTCGCGCTTTTCTTTTCTATCGGGCAAGCTGCCGTCCGCGATCGGCGCCTATGACAATGCAGCAGAATTTCCGTCGCAAACGCTGACGTTCGCGCATTATCTTCGCGCCGACGGGTATCGCACGATCCTGTCCGGCAAAATGCATTTCTGCGGGGCCGATCAACTGCACGGATTCGAAGAGCGGCTCACCACAGACATTTATCCAGCAGATTTCGGCTGGACGCCGAACTGGGACGATTTCGAAACGCGCCCCACGTGGTACCACAACATGAGTTCGGTGATCGACGCGGGCCCATGCGTGCGCACGAATCAACTCGACTTCGACGATGAAGTCACTTTCACCACGCGGCAGAAGCTCTTCGATATCGCACGTGAGCGGCATGCCGGCAAAGATGCACGGCCGTTCTGCATGGTCGCCTCGCTGACGCATCCGCATGACCCATACGCGATTCCGCGGAAGTACTGGGACATGTATGCGGATGAAGACATCGATCTGCCCGCGCATCGCGATTCGCTCGATGAAGCCGATCCGCATTCGAAGCGCCTGCGCCACGTGTGCGAAACCGACCGCACGCCGCCGACTGACCAGCAGATCCGCAATGCAAGACGGGCTTATTACGGCGCGATCTCTTACGTCGATGACCAGTTCGGTGCGATCCTCGAGGCGCTCGAACAGGCAGGGCTCGCGAAAGACACCGTTATCGTGGTGACGTCCGACCACGGTGAGATGCTAGGCGAGCGCGGGCTCTGGTACAAGATGACGTTCTTCGAAGGCGGCTGCCGCGTACCCTTGATCGTTCATGCGCCGCAGCGTTTCGACGCGCATCGTGTGCACGAGTCGGTCTCGCATCTCGATCTGCTGCCCACGTTAGTGGAATTGGCGCGCGGCGAACAGCCAAAAGTCTGGCCGGATTCGCTCGATGGTCAAAGTCTCGTACCGCATCTGCGTGGCACACAAGGCACCCACGGCGGCCACGACGAAGCGATCGGTGAATACCTGGCGGAAGGCGCTATAGCGCCAATCGTGATGCTGCGACGCGGGCGCTTCAAATTCATTCACACACCTGCCGATCCTGACCAACTGTACGACGTGGCAACGGACCCGCTCGAACGCGAGAACCTCGCCGCGCGCGCCGAATATGCATCACAGGTCTCAGCATTTCGTGAGGAGATCGCACAAAGCTGGAACCTCGCCGCGCTGCACAACGACGTACTGAAAAGCCAGCGCCGCCGCCGCTTCCATTTCGAGGCCACGACGCAGGGCACGGTCGCGTCATGGGACTGGCAGCCGCATGTCGATGCGAGCCAGCGCTACATGCGCAATCACATCGACCTCGACACGCTCGAAGCGATGGCGCGTTTTCCCGCTGTAACGCGCTGATGTCTCCGCTCACGATTCATCCCACCTACAGGAAGCCGACATGATGAAAAAGCTCTTCAAACAGGCTGTATCCGGCGTTGCGCTGCTGTGCGCGGCAGCCACCTTTGCCGCTGCCGCGGAACCGCAGTCCTGTACGCAGGTCAACATGGCGGGTCCCGGCTGGACCGACATCGACGCGACCAATGCGATGACCGGTGTGCTGTTGAAGGCGCTCGGCTACCATCAGAACGTGTCGAACCTGTCGGTGCCGATCACCTATCAAGGCCTGAAGAAAGGGCAGATCGACGTGTTTCTCGGCAACTGGATGCCGGCGCAAGCACCGGTCGTGAAGCCGTTCGAGGATGAAAAATCGATCGAGGTCGTGCATCCGAATCTGAGCAACGCGAAGTTCACGCTCGCGGTGCCGGACTACGTGGCGGCCGCGGGCGTGCATTCCTTCGCGGACCTTGCGAAGAACGCCGACAAGTTCGACAGCAAGATCTATGGCATCGAACCGGGGGCGCCGGCCAATCAGAACATCAAGAAGATGGTCGACGACAAGGCATACGGGCTCGGTAGCTGGAAGCTCGTCGAATCGAGCGAGACCGGCATGCTCACGCAGGTCGACCGCGCGGTGCGTGAGAAGAAATGGATCGTGTTCCTTGCATGGGAGCCGCATCTGATGAACACGAAGTTCAAGCTGACTTACCTCGACGGCGGTGACAGGTACTTCGGGCCGAACTACGGAGGCGCCACGGTCAATACCGTTGCGCGTAGCGGGTACGCCGAGCAGTGTCCGAATGTCGGCCGCCTGTTCAGGCAACTCACATTCAATGTCGATCTGGAAAACGGCGTGATCACCGAGGTGCTCGAGAAGAAGACCGGTGTCGACACGGCCGCCACCGAAGCGCTCAAGCGCCACCCCGAATTGCTGAAGTCATGGCTCGACGGCGTGAACACCGCCAGCGGCGCCAATGGCTTGCAAGCGGTGCAAACCGCACTCGGTGTGAAATAACCCCGGCATTCCTGACTACGAGGTCGCTACTCGACAGATTCATGTCGCATCCGGTCGAATCCTCTTAAATCTGGACACTTATTCTTGACCCGTCGATGCAGGCATGCAGATGATCGTATGCAGTGCCGATAGCTTCAAACAGCCTGGCCGGCTGAGTCAGTTTTGGCGGCCTGGTCAGCGTTAGTGAGCTTCAATCGTTTCAATCAGTCTCAGCCGATTTCGAACTGCCCGTCATGCGAGAAGCGCCGCGCGTTGGAAGACAGCACGCAGCAGGGATCGCTTTATCTAACGAAATACGCAGGCAAAGAGCAGGGGAGAATTAGATGAAGAAGAGAAATGCCGTTAGTCTTTCGGGACTCGCCCTCGCGGCAAGCGCGGTATGCGCACCGACGGCGGTCCATGCGCAAAGCAGCGTCACCCTGTACGGGATTCTGGACGCCGGTATCACCTACGTGAACAATGCCGGTGGCGCACACCAGTTCAAATTCGACGACGGCATTTCGTACGGCAACCGGATCGGCTTCAAAGGCGTGGAAGATCTCGGCGGCGGCCTGCAAGCGGTTTTCGTACTCGAATCGGGTTTCCACCTGGGCAATGGGCAATTGGGATTCGGCGGTGCTGAATTCGGACGTCAGGCCTATGTCGGCATCAAGAACTCGTGGGGGACATTCTCGTTCGGTAACCAGCTCGATATGACCGAAGAGTTCGTCTATCTGTACAACATCTCCGCATGGGCGAGCGGCTACGCCATTCACCAGGGCGACTTCGACCGTATGAACGGCGACCGTCTGCCGAACTCGGTGAAGTTCCTGTCCAATGATTTCGCCGGCTTCACCTTCGGCGGCATGTACTCGTTCGGCAACACCGCCGGCAACTTCCATCAGAAGAGCGCATGGAGCGTGGGCGCGCATTATGACCACGGTCCGTTCAACATGGGCCTGGCCTATACACAGTTGAACAATCCGTTCGGCATCTATGCGTTCGACCCGTACGCGATGATCGGCACGCGCACCTTCCTCGGCCAGCCGACCGTTTCCGTCGATCCGGCCACTGGCGCGGTGACGGATCTGTTTAGCTCGTCGGCATTCCCGGTGGACAAGCAAGGCGCGTTTGCGGTCGGCGCCGCCTACACGATCGGCGACCTGATGCTCACCGGCGATTTCACCTACACGACGATCAAGGGCTTCGGGCAGACTTCGCACATGCAGGTTTATGAAGGGGGCGCGTCGTATAACTTCACGCCTGCGCTTTCGCTGTATGGCGGCTATCAGCACACGAGCTTCGAAGGCAATCACTGGAACCAGGGCTCGCTCGGACTGCACTACCTGTTGTCCAAACGGACCGATGTGTATATTTCCGGCGACTATCTGCGTGCGTCGAATGGCGTGAATGCGGTGATCGGCTATAGCTTCGCGCCGTCGTCGTCGAATACGCAGTCCGATGTGCGGATCGGGATGCGGCATTCGTTCTGACGCATCTGCGGTGGGGCTGGCACTCAAGTGCCAGCCAGGCGCTGTGGATCTCGGAGCAACACCCCATCAGCGCCGGCGTCACTCCGTGGCGACAGCGCTGCCGCCCAGATAGGCTGCGCGAACCCGGTTGTCCTGTGCCAATTCGTGGGCCGGGCCCGCGAGGGCGATGCGGCCGCTTTCCAGCACGTAGGCCCGCTGCGCGATGCGCAGCGCCTGGCGCGCGTTCTGTTCGACAAGAAGGATCGACGTGCCTTCCTTGCAGATGTCGGCGATCATGCCGAAAATCGCTCGAACCAGCTTCGGCGCCAGCCCCATGGACGGTTCGTCGAGCACGATGATGCGTGGCCGCAGCATCAGTGCACGGGCGATCGCCAGCATCTGTTGCTCGCCGCCGCTCAGCGTCCCCGCAAGCTGGCTGCGCCGCTCGCCAAGCCGCGGGAACGTCTGATACACGTCCATTATTCGCTGCTCGAGTACCGCGCTGTCGCGCCGGATCAGATAGCCTCCGAGCCGCAGATTTTCCTCCACCGTCAGTGCCCCGAACATGCGGCGGCCTTCCGGCACATGACCAAGACCGAGCGCCACGATCTGGTGTGCGCGCAGTCCGGCAAGAGCGTGCCCGGCCATCACGATCTGTCCCGCACGGGGGCGAATCAGGCCGGAAATGGCGCGCAGTGTCGTGGTCTTTCCCGCCCCGTTGCTGCCGAGCAATGCCACGATCTCGCCTTCTCCGACGTCCAGCGAGATGCCATGGAGAACCTCCACGTTCCCATAGCCCACGTGCAGATCGCGTATTTCTAGGAGTCCCACAGCGATTTCTCCCCGGCGGCATCGTCGGCTGCTTCGTCGGCTTCGGCCGTGCCGAGATAGGCGTCGATCACGCGCGGGTCGGCCTGGATCTCGGATGGCGTCCCCTCGGCGATGATGACGCCGTGGTCCATGACGATGATCCGGTCTGACACGCTCATCACCAGCATCATGTCGTGTTCGATCAGTAGCACAGTCACGCCGAAATCCCGGATCCGCCGGATCAATTCCATCAGCGCGTGCTTCTCGGTCGGGTTCATCCCCGCTGCCGGCTCGTCCAGTAGCAGCAGGTGCGGGTTGCTGGCAAGGGCGCGGGCGATCTCCAGCCGGCGTTGATCGCCATAGGGCAGGTCGGCCGCGCGTTCGCCCGCGCGCGCCTCGAGCCCGACAAACGTGAGCCAGCGCAGGCCTTCTGCCGCATGATCCGCTTCTTCGGCGCGAGCGGAGGGCAACGCCAGCAATTCGGCGACGAGCGGCGTATGAAGGCGATGATCCATGCCGATCAGCACGTTCTCGAAGGCCGTCATGTTGGCAAACAGACGGATGCCCTGGAAGGTGCGCGCCATCCCGGCGTGGACGATGCGATGCGGCGCGCCGCCTGCCAGCGAGGCCCCGCGCCAAAGCACCTGGCCGCCGGTCGGGCGGATCACACCGGTCAGGCAGTTGAACACCGTCGTCTTGCCCGCACCGTTAGGGCCGATAAGGCTAAGAATTTCCCCGTTGCGCACGGTGAAGCTGATACCGCCGACCGCCTGCACGCCGCCGAAGCGGCGCTGCATGTTGCGCACCTCGAGCAGGATTTCATCGGTGACCTTTTCCCGGGGCGGCAGGGCTTCGGGATCGCCCGTACTCGCGCGCGGTGCCGCCACCCGGCGCAGCGGTGCCGGCCATAGCCCTTGCGGCCTGAGCAGCATCAGGATCACGAGCCCGATCGCAAAACCGAAGATGCGCCAGAGGTTGAGGAAACGCAGCACCTCGGGTAGGCCGGCGACGATGACTGCACCGAGTATCACGCCCGGAATGCTTCCCCGGCCGCCCAGCACGACGACGATCAGGATCGTCACGGACTGCAGATAAGTGAAGCCGGTCGGGTCGATGGTCCCGAAGCGTGCGGAGAACAGGCTTCCGGCGAGGCCGCCGATCAACGCGCCGAGGATGTACGCCAGCATTTTGACGCGCAGTGTCGGCACGCCGACGGCCTCGGCAGCCGCCTCATCCTCGCGGATACTCGTCCAGGCGCGCCCGAGCCGCGACTGGCCAAGCCGGATCGCAAACACGAGCACCAACACGAGGAACGCGATGCCCAGTTCGTAGACCGCAGCCGGCGAGCTGATTTCATAACCGAACAGGCTGGGGCTGGCGATGCCGTAGATCCCGTTTGGGCCGCCCGTGATGTTGAGATTGGTGGCAACGATGCGCGTGATCTCGCCGAACCCGAGCGTGACGATGGCCAGATAGTCGCTGCGCAGGCGCAGGGTAGGGTAGCCGATGACGATGCCGGAAGCACCGGCAAATATGAGGCTGAACGGCAGCGTTTCCCAGAACGAGAAGTGCAACAGCGTTTCCAGCAGCGCCGTCGTGTAGGCGCCGATGGCGAAGAAGGCGGCATAGCCCAGATCCAGCAAGCCGGCATACCCCACCACGATGTTCAGCCCGAGGCCCAGGATCGAATAGGTGGCGATGGTTAGGCCGACATCGACGATATAGTTGCTGGCGACAGCGGGTAGCGCCATCGCGGCGATAAGCAGCGCGACGCCGGCAGGACGAGCTCGATGCGATAACCCCTGCATGGCGCTCATAGCGCTACATTCTCTCGACGACGCGCTCGCCGAACAAACCCGTCGGTTTGATCACGAGCACGGCGATCAGGACGCCGAACACGAGCACATCGGTCCACCGCGATGAGACATAGCCCGCGCTAAAGGACTCCAGCAGGCCAATCAGGATGCCGCCCGCCATTGCGCCCGGGATATTGCCGATGCCGCCAAGCACGGCAGCGGTGAAGGCGCGCAGGCCCAGCACGAAGCCCATGAAGAAATTGATCTGCGTGTAGTAGAGCCCTTCCATGACGCCGGCCACGGCGGCCAGCGCCGAGCCCAGGAAGAAGGTCAACTGGATCAGTCGCTCGACATTGATACCCATCAGACGCGCCGCGTCCTGATCGATCGCCAGCGCGCGCATCGCGGTGCCGACGAAGGTGCGGTGAACGAAGAAATACAACGCGAGCATCAACGCAAAGCTGGCGACGATGATGCTGACCTGGGCGAACGTGATCTGTACGCCCTGGAATTCGAGTCCTGCCTGGCTGAGCACATGGGGATAGGTGTTGAAACCGGCGCCGTAAAGCAGCAGCACGCCGTTTTCCAGTGCCAGCGAGACGCCGAGTGCGGTGATCAGAATGGATAGCCGCGGCGCGCGCAACAGCGGCTGGTAGGCCACGCGTTCGATGGCGAGGCCGAGTGCGCCCGTGACCGTCATCGCGGCCACAAGGGCGATCAGCAGCGCCAGCGCGAGCGGCAGGTGTGCTGCGGCAAGCACCGTCAGACCGGTCCAACCGATGAACGCACCCACCATGAACAAGTCGCCGTGAGCGAAGTTGATCAGCCGGATAATCCCGTAGACCATCGTGTAGCCGAGGGCGACGAGCGCATAGAACGAGCCGATCGTCAGCCCTTCGATGACGAACTGGAAGAAGTTGCTCATGGCGAGGCGCGCGGCGCGACGGGGCCTATTTCATCGCCATCCAGTGCCCCGCGGCATCCTGCTTCTGGTAGGGGGCGAAATTGTCGCCGCGAACGATGATGGTGATGTACACCGCCACGCTGCGGTCGCCCTTCGGATTAAAGCCGATCGTCCCAGTTGCGCCCTGGTAGTTCGAGATCTTGTGCAGGGCGGCCGTGATCGCGGCGGGCGTCGCCGACTTTGCGTCTGCGATCGCCTTCGCCGTGACGCCGACGGCATCGTATTCGTAGACCGAATACGGTCCAGGCCCTTGCCCGTAGGCCTTTGTATAGTCGTCGACGAAGCTGTGCGCGCCGCTCAGGAACTGCGCCAGCGGCGCCGTGGTGATGATCATGTCATTGGCCGCGGGGCCGGCTGTCTTCATCAGCGTTGGGTCGTTGGTGCCGTCGCCGCCCATCAAGGTCATCTTCAGGCCGAGTTGCCGAGCCTCTTTCACGAGCAGGCCAGCTTCGGAGAAATAGCCGGTGTAGTAGATCACGTCCGGCTTCAGTGAGGCGACATGGGTCAGCGTTGGCGAGTAGTCCATCTGACCGGGCGTGATGGCGTCGTCGTAGACGACCTCGACACCGTCCTTTTTCAGGGCGGCCACGGTGTTGTCGGCGAGGCCCTTGGCATAGGTCGTGTTGTCGTTGATCACGGCCGCGCGTTTCGCGTGTAGCGAGTTTTTCATGAAACTGGCTGCAAACGGCCCCTGTTCGTCGTCTCGGCCAATCGTGCGGAACACGTTGTCGTAGCCCATCTCGGTCAGCTTGGGATTGGTCGACGCGTCCAGCACATAGGGAATTCCGGCGCGATGAAAGGTCGTCAGTTCCGGCAGCGCCGCACTGGAGCAGTACCCGCCAGCCACTGCAACGACGCCCGCGTCCACGAGCTTCTGTGCCGCCTGCACGGCAGTCTGCGCGTCGCAGGCGTCGTCCTCGGGCACCAGTTCGATCTGCTTGCCGAGCACGCCACCCGCGGCATTGACCTTGGCGGCGGCAAGCTTGGCGCCGTTGAGAATGTCCGTGCCGGCATTGGCGGAACTGCCCGATAGCGGCACGGGCACGCCGATCTTGATGGTCTGGCTTTGTGCCGGACTGGGGGCCATGCCGGCGAGCGCGGCCAGAGCCACCGATGCCGCGATTGTCGTTTGGCGCAGGACGCGACTTGCGGCCGGCCTGCCATTCTTCTGAGCAATCATGTTGGAAACTCCTTATTGTGAAAGGGATCGGAGCGATCCACCACACGGCTATCCCGGTGGCATCAGAAAACGGATGGAAACGTACGTCGCATGCAAGTTGTAATCTGCCAGTTCAACGGCCCGACTCGCGGTCTCATCGCAGCGCTACCATGAAAGCGTGTTTTTTCATGATAGAACTCGCCGCACCTTTCGCTGGTATAGGGTATCCGCGTATAGGACACCGTACAAAAACGTAGCGACCACGTTATATTGAGTAAGTGCTCTGCATGGGGCTTGAGTCAGCCATGAAAACCGTTGTGCTGGGGGGCGGAATTGCGGGCGTCACGGCCGCCTGGTACCTCGCCAGGGAGGGCCGCGAGGTGACGGTGATCGACCGCCAGCCGGGCGTCGCGCTCGAAACCAGCTTTGCCAACGCCGGGCTGGTCGCGCCCGGACATTCGTACACGTGGGCTTCTCCGCGGGCGCCGAAAATTCTGCTGAAATCGCTCTTCGTCGACGGGCAGGCGCTGCGCCTGAAGCTGAACGCGGACCCTCACATGTGGGCCTGGTGCTTTCAGTTCCTGCGCAATTGCACGGCGGAGCGTTCACGTCAGAACACCACGCGTAAGGTGCGGCTGTGCCGCTACGCACAGAGTCAACTGCAGCAACTGACCGCGGCCGAACACCTGCAATACGATCGCATCAGTCGCGGCCTGTTGTACCTGTATCGCGACGAAGCTTCTTTCGCGCGAGGCACGCAGAACATGTCGATCCTGGCGGACAACGGGCTGCCGCTCAAAACGCTCGATGCGGCGCAGGTGGCCGCGCGCGAGCCGGCGCTCGCGCATGCCCGTGACAGGATCGCGGGCGCGATTTATTGTCCAACCGATGAAAGCGGCGATGCGCATTTGTTCACCCGCGAGCTGAAGGCGGCGTGTGAGCGTGTCGGCGTGCGTTTCGAATTCGATACACCCATTAGCGCGATCGAAGCGTCCGGCGATCGGGTCGTTGGCGTGCACACGCCGACGGGCCTCATCCTGGGCGACGAGTTCGTCCTCGCACTCGGTTCCTGGTCGCCCATCCTGGCGCGCCGCCTGGGCTACCGGTTGCCGGTGTACCCGGTAAAGGGCTATTCCGCCACGTTTCCTGTCGGACCCGAGCATCGTCCGCCGGATCTGGGGGGCGTCGACGAAAACAATCTCGTGGCGTGGGCGCGTTTTGGCCAACGGCTACGCTTTACCGCGACCGCCGAGTTCACTGGCTACGACACTCGCCACACGCCCGCTGATTTCACGCAGATGCTGCAGGTCGCCCGCGAGTTGTTCCCCGACGGCGCCGACTACAGCCGCGCGTCGTACTGGGCCGGTCTGCGCCCGATGACCCCCGAAGGGACACCGCTGATCGGCCGCACGCGTCACCGGAACCTGTACCTGAACACCGGCCACGGGCACATGGGATGGACGATGTCGTGCGGCACTGCAAAACTGCTGGCCGACATCATGGCCGGTCGCCAGCCCGAACTCGACATGACAGGGATGACACTGAAATGAGCACGAAACCACTGCAGGACGATGCCTACGTCAGGCTCGAATTCGCGCTGGACGACGGCATTTGCCGGCGCGCCGCGATTGGACTGGTGGTGCTCGCCACCGACCATACGATCGAATACGAGTGGCGCAAGCTGCTGACTCAGGATGGGGTGGCTTTCTATGAGAGCCGCGTGCTCAACTCGCCGGACATCACGCCGGAGCGCCTCGCGGAAATGGACGCGCGCATCGCTTCGGCGGTCGCGCTGATTCGTCCGGCGGAGCGGATCGATGTCGTGGCGTTTGGCTGCACGTCGGCCTCGATGGTGATCGGCGAGGAAAACGTGTTCGCGCGCATCCGCGAAGCGCGCCCGGGCGTGGCGTGCACCACGCCGATTACCGCTGCGCTTGCTGCGCTACGCGCACTGGGTGTCCAGCGCGCGGCACTGTTGACGCCCTATGTGCGTACGATCAACGACTATATGCGCGACTACATCGAGGCGCGCGGCGTCGGCATTACGCGCATGGCGTCGTTCGAACATGCAAACGATAACGAAGTGGCGCGGATCGACACTGCGTCTCTGCAATCTGCTGTCGAGCGCCTTGCACGGCACCCGGACGTGGACGCCGTTTTCGTGTCGTGCACGAGCTTGCGGATCGCCGAACTCGTTCCAGAACTTGAAGCGAGGATCGGCAAGCCGGTGATATCGAGCAACTTCGCGATGGCCTGGCACGCGTTGCGACTCGCGGGCGTGGAAGACCGCGAACCTCAGCGTGGGAGGTTGTTTGCGCTGTGACTGGCGCGTGCGCTTGCTGCAACTGACGCGTGCGCGAGGCCCACATGCGCTCGCGCGGATCGTGCCGATTCCACATGTTCAGGTCGGCCACCTGCGGACCTTCTGTTGTCGTGCAGAAGCATGGGGAAGGGCACGCGCGGGCGGTCACTGCGCCGCGCCGTCGCCCTGTTTCTTGTGTTGCGACGCCATCCGCTCCTGCTGGGCGGGGGGTACCGGATCGTAGTGGCTGAGCTGGATGCTGTAGTTACCGTGCCCGCCTGCGATGGCGTTCAGCCGCGACTGATAGTCGTTGAGTTCGGACAACGGCACCTGGCCTGCGACGACCACGACGTTGCCCGCGGCCGAGCGTGTGCCATGGACTTGCCCGCGCTTGGCGGACAGGTCGCCGATAATGTCACCCATCGCGGCTTCCGGGGTCATCACCTCGATGTCCACGATAGGTTCGAGCAGGACGGGCTGAGCTTTCAGCACCGCGTCGATGAAGGCCTTGCGGCCGGCGGAAATGAATGCCACTTCCTTGGAGTCGACTGAATGGCTCTTGCCGTCGAACACGGTGACGCGCACGTCCTGCATCGGAAAGCCGGCCAGCGGCCCACTGTCGATAACCTGAAGAATGCCTTTTTCCACGGCGGGCATGAACTGGCCGGGGATGGCGCCGCCCTTGACGGCGTCGACGAACTCGAAACCCGTACCGCGCGGCAGTGGCTCCACGCGCAGCATCACTTCGCCGAATTGACCGGCACCGCCGGTTTGCTTCTTGTGGCGATGGTGTCCCTCGGCTTTGGCGCCGATGGTTTCCCGATAGGCGATCTTAGGTGGCCGCGTCACGACCTCGAGCTTGTACTGCTCGGATAGTCGCTCCAGCATGAGGCGCAGGTGCAACTCGCCCAGACCGCGCACCACCGTCTCGTTGGTGCCGACCGGGTGGTCGATGCGCAGACATGGGTCCTCCGCACTCAGCTTTTGCAGAATCTCCCAGAGGCGCTGCTCGTTGCCTCGGCGCGCAGGCTCGATCGCGAGTCCATAGATGGGTGTGGGGAAGTCGAGCGGGGTCAGGTGGATGTTGCCGTCTTCGGGGGCGTCGTGCAGCACGGCGTCGAAGCCGATCTCGTCGATCTTGGCCGTGGCGCAGATATCGCCTGGGCCGGCTTGTGGAACATCCACGTGTTCCTTGCCCTGCAGCATCATCAGATGAGCGACCTTGAACGATTGCCGCGCGTCACCGATATAGAGCTGGCTATCCCGCCTGATCGTGCCCTGATGGACGCGAAACACGGCCATCTTGCCGATGTAAGGGTCCATGACGATCTTGAAGGCGTGGGCCAATACATGCTTGTCGGCGGCCGGTTCGGCACGCACGACTTCCTGGCGGCCGCCGGCATCGCGGTAGAAGAGGGGCGGGTTGCCTTCCATGGGATTGGGCAGGAGCCGGACGAACACGTCGAGCAATTCCACGATGCCGGCACCGTTGGCCGCTGACGTGAAGCAGATCGGCACCAGATGAGCTTCGCGCAGCGCCCGCTCGAAGGGCTCATGCAACTGCTCCGGGCTGATGGCTTCGCCTTGTTCCAGGTAAAGCTCCATCAAAGCAGGATCGATCTCGACCACTTGATCGACCAGCGCATTGTGCGCCGCCGCAACAGACAGGAAGTCGGCCTCGCCGGCGGGGGTGAAAAAGCAGTCCACCACCTGGCCGCCGCTTTGCGCCGGCAGGTTGATGGGCAGGCATTCCTTGCCGAAGGTCTCCTGGATTTGCGTCAGAAGCCCCGGAAGATCGACCTTTTCGCGATCGATACCATTCACAATGATCATTCTGCAGAGCTTGCGTTTTTCCGCCCACGCCATCATGCGCCGGGTGGTCATTTCGATGCCGGTCTGCGCGTTGATGACAATGGCGACGGTTTCTACAGCGGGCAGGGCGCTGATCGACAGCCCGGAAAAGTCCGGATAGCCGGGCGTATCCAGCAGATAGATGCGGGTATCCCGGTAGTGCAGGTGGGCGACGGCGGAGTTAAGGGAGTGGTGATATTTGCGTTCGAGCAGGTCGAAATCGCAGACCGTGTTGCCGCGTTCCACGCTGCCGGGGGCGCGTAACTCACCACCCTGGTGGAGCAGGGCTTCGACAAGCGATGTCTTGCCACATCCGGCATGGCCGACCAGAGCGATGGTGCGGATGGCGTCGGGGCTGTAATGCATGGCCGCCCTCGTCCAGTAGTGGATGTGGGGCCATTATTGGCGAAAACGGACCGGTGTGCCATACGATGCCATCAGTGCGGACCCTTAAGCGCGTGGCCATCGAATACCTGATTCGTCGGGCCGCGTCGAACGCAAGGCCGATGCGCGTTCGCCAACGTCGAACGAGGCGCAAAATTGAATCGTTTGGTGGAAGCTATGCGCAGCCTGCTGCAAAGCCTGCGCGACCCTCAGACGGAGGCCACAATGATCGATTTCAGCGAAGCCCGGGAGCGGATGGTTGTACGGCAAATCGCGGGACGGGGCATTCGCGATTCCAATGTGCTATCCGCGATGCGCCGTGTGCCGCGCGAAGAATTCGTACCTGCGCAACTCCGTGAATTCGCGTACGACGATAGCGCGTTGCCCATCGCGGGCCAGCAAGCGATTTCGCAGCCCGCCATCGTCGCGCAGATGATGGAGGCGGCCGAACTGGGTCCGCGCGACTGGGTTCTCGACATCGGCACCGGCTCGGGGTATGCCGCGGCAATTGCAGCGGCAATCGTGGAGCACGTCCATTCCGTTGAGCGCGATCCGGTGCTCGCCGACTCCGCTCGCGAGACGCTCGCGCGGTTGGGCATTTCTAACGTGACCGTTCATCTTGGCGACGGCACGGTCGGTTTGAGCGACTATGCGCCGTATGACGCGATTATCGCCGGGGCTGGCGGCCCGCGTATCCCGCGGGCGTGGTGTTTGCAACTGTCGATTGGTGGCCGGATCGTGATGCCGGTAGGGCGCGAGCGTCACCATCAACGATTGATCAAACTGGTGCGGCACGGGGAACAGGATTATCACGAGTGCTGGTTGGGCGAAGTGAGCTTCGTACCGCTAATTGGTGAGGACGGTTGGGCAGATTACTAGGTAGCGGTACAACAACGCTAGAGCCGACCGGCTTCCATGAGCGCGAGCATCTGGACGGCCGCATCACCCGCACATTCGGCGATATCTTCTTCGCTGGGGCTTTTTAAACCAAGCAATGCATCGTCGAAAAGCGTGGCTTTCAGGAGTGCCGCGAAGGTTGCGCCGGCGCCGTACTTATCTCTTACTTCCCAGCCCGTGACAGGCAGCCATCGATCAAGATAGCTCGTGAACAATGCGTCGCGCGTGCCCGTCACCTCCTCGCGATAGCGGCGCGCCAGTTCGGGGAAGCGAGGTGCGTCCCGCGTGACGACGCGATAAAGGTCCAACTGCTCTTTCGAAAGAGCGTGTCGTAAATAATCGCTGCCCGCAATTGGCAATGCGACGGCCGGAGGTTCGCGAAACCAGGTTGGTTCGCCCGGCTGTGCGGGTTCTGACGCGTCAGCCGACTGTGCGCCGGAAGGCGAGCAGGCCGCCTGCATCACTGCACTGAACAGATCGTCCTTGCTCTCGAAGTGACGATATAGCGTCTTGATGGACACACCGGCGTCCGCGGCGATGCGGTTGACCGAGCTTTCGGCATAGCCGTTTTCAAGGAAAGCCCGCAGCGCGGCGTCGACGATCATCGTTCGCTTGCGCGACATCAGGGCGGCTTTCGGATTGTCGTCCGACCAGGTCTTGACCATAAGTGTCCCTCTTTTATCTGCTTGACGAATGATACGACAGCGATCACTATACAACAAACGACAGCGATCGCTGTCGTTACTGTGCCGGGTCGACTTTGCCTTTCTGGGCAAGGGCTCGGCTTACATGTGACCGTTTCCCGATGGACATTCAGATGAGTAATCCTCTTTCACAATCGTTGCGGCTGCCCAGCGGCGCGATTCTCGCAAACCGCCTCGTCAAGGCGGCCATGAGCGAAGGCATGGCCGACGCTAACAATCATTCCACGCCGCGCCTTGAAGCGTTGTATAGGCGCTGGGCGCGTTCTGGCGCCGGGCTGCTTCTCTCCGGCAATATTCAGGTGGACCGGTGGCATCTCGAGCGCCCGGGCAATATCGTGATCGACGATGACAGTGGACAGGAACAACTCGCACGGCTCGCCGCTGCGGGGACGTCGGAAGGCGCGCATTTCTGGGCTCAACTCAGTCATACCGGACGGCAGGTGCAAGACGCGATCAACACGTCACCCCTTGCGCCTTCTTCAGTGGATATCGACGTGATGCGGGGCGCCGGCTTTTCGTTCGCCACGCCGCGCGAAATGACGGAAGAGCAGATTCAGCAGGCCATCGGGCAATTCGCCTTCGCAGCCAGGAAAGTGCGCGAGGCGGGTTTCACCGGTGTCTCGTTGCATGGGGCGCACGGCTACCTGATTTCGCAGTTCCTTAGCCCGCTCGCCAACAAGCGCACGGACCGCTGGGGAGGTTCGCTTGAAAACCGCTCCCGTTTCGTGCTCGAGGTGCTGGCTGCGGTTCGCTCCGCCGTTGGTCCGGACTTTCCGGTTGCGCTGAAGCTCAATTCATCTGATTTTCAGAAGGGCGGGTTCACCAACGCCGAGTGCATCGAACTCGTGAAGAAGCTCAACGATTCTTCGCTCGATCTGCTCGAGCTATCGGGCGGTTCGCTTGAGCAGCCGAAGATCGCGGGCCTTACGCTAATGGACGAGGGGGAAGACGCACCGCGCGAAAGCACCGTCAAGCGTGAAGCCTTTTTCGTGGATTTTGCCGCCTCCGTTCGTGCCGCAGCGAAGATGCCCGTGATGGTGGTCGGCGGATTTCGCACGACGGCAGCCATGATCGAATCGCTGGAGCGTGGTGAACTGGATGTCATCGGGCTCGGCCGTCCGATCATTGCCGATCCTGAGATTCCGAAACGCATTCTCGCTGGTGAAGTTGATCGTGCGCTTAGTCCCGAGGCTGCGCTCCATCCGTTTCATCTTCTGCCATGGAATAACATGCAGCTTGAGCGTCTGGCAGACGGGCTCGACCCGGATCTGTCGCTGGATGGTGCCAATGCCGTGGAGCAGTTCACGGAGATCGAGACTCGCAACATAACCGCATTGCTGAAGCATCGCGCTTAAGTCATTGTCAGATCTGGAGCCACCGGTTTTCCGTATCGCGTCATCGAGCGGCGCGTGAAGCTTGCATCGCGTTTTCTGCGGAGTTGCAGCATCGCCCGAACACCGCCTCGCATCAAGGGGCGTTCGGGAATACTGCCAGGACAGACTCAGTCAGGTGTACTGCTATTTGTACTCGACCAGCACTTCGCGGTATGGGTTGCTACCCTCGTTGCGTGCCTTGTGCGTCGCGGGGACCTTGGCGCCCTTGCCGATTTCGGACAGCACTTCCAGATACCCGTTCTCGCATTTGAGTGAGTAAATCGCGCCCGTCGGCACTTCGAAGATGCCGAGGTCCCCGCCGTTTTCGTCGAAGATATGCAAGGGCGCACCTTCGATCGCGTACCACATGTATGAAAGCGTGTGGGTATGTACCGGCGTTTCCTCGCCTGGAGCGAGAACGAAGTTCCATACAATGACTTTGTCATTCTCAAATACCTTTTCACTGCCGACACCAGCCATGATCGTCTCCTTGAGTGTGCGAATGTAGCGAGAGGCATCCTGCATTGCAGCAAACGCCATTCACGTTCGGACTTCAAAACGTGTTGGTCGGCCGTCAGGCCGTACTTCGATAGCTGCGGTGCAAGAGGGCCTGTACGCAGAGTAGGCGAATGTCCCACTTGTAGAGGCTCCGGCCGTATGCAGACTTGTCACAGACAAGGCCGATTTATCATTCCGTATGGTGACTTTTTTGCGCGATGCGGCCGAGACACTGCGAACGCTTTGAATTCATCAGGACGGCAGGAGGCATTACATGTCGGAACCTTTACGAATCATTCACGGGCCGTTCGGAAGGGTGGCGTTGCTGCTGCTGGACAAGAGCATGGTCCTCCATGCACATCGGGTTTCTCACGTCATCTTCAAGGAAGGCGGTCCTGACATCCAGTTCGGGGTCCGCAATCGTGAGTATGTTTTGTCAGACAAGAACGTGCTACTCGTGAATGCGTGGGAGCCGCATTTCTATGAGCATCGCCCACAATCGCAGTCGACGGTGCTGCTCGCACTTTATCTCGAGCCGGATTGGTTGAGGGATGTCGACCGGCGTTTCGCGTACAGTATTCATCCCCGGTTCTTTCCGAGTTCTTCCGTGCTGTTGCAGGGGAAGCTCAGCCGTCTTCATTCTGACCTGCTCGATATTCTGACTGACCGTGAGGGCCGGTCGCTTGAAGCGGTCCAAGGGCTGATCGCCGAGATGACAGGCGAACTGGTCGGCAAATCGCCCCAAGGGAACGTACTTTCAGCAGCCGGACTCGTTGGCGGTATCGCGTACGACATCAGGATTCGTCGTGCGATCGAAGCAATGAAACAGGCGATGGGCCTTACACCCGACTTCGACGATCTTGCACAACGGGTTGGGCTATCGCGTCCGCATTTCTTCCATCTATTCCACAAGCAGACAGGCATGACGCCCGCGACTTTCAGCAGCATGCTGAGGATGGACCTGTCGATCGAAAGTGTTTCGCAGCACGAAATGGCACTTCGGGATATCGCGCTCGATCTGGGCTTTGACTCGCCGGGAAATTTCACGCGTTTCTTTGTTCGTCAGCAAGGCGTGACACCCAGCCAATACAGACGCAGCGTTCAATATGTCGCCGGGGAAGGGCGGTGACAGAGCCGGGCGTAGCGGTCGCTCTCGACCTGACGCGAGGCGTAGCTCTATATCGACGATGCCCCACCTCGCGTGCTCGCCGCAAATCTATTCAGAGAGCAGCAATCAGATGATGCCAAACCTTCAATGCATCGATGGTCATATGTGCGCCGAGGGCAACCAGAACAACGCCCATAGTCCAGCGTTGAGCCTGCAGGAGTCCCGGGCGACTGGAGAGGAACGTCGCCATGCTCCCAGAGCAGACCGCCACGAAACCATTGACGGATGCGAACGCGACAATCAACGACGAACCGAGCACGAGCGATTGCCTGAGAACGCTGCCGTCCTGGTAGTTGATGAATTGCGGCAGCAGGGACAGAAAGATCATCGCGAGCTTGGGATTCAGCAGACTAGTCGTTGCGCCCATCGCGAAGAGCCGGCGAGGTTGTTCGCGAGGCAACTCACGAACCTCCAGGGGAGAGCGGCCACCAGGCTTCACAGCCTGCCATGCCAGATAGAACAGATACGCAGCGCCCCCTGCGCCCAGAACGCTGCCTGCATAAGGCACGCTCAGGAAAAAGGCGGTGATGCCGAACGCTGCCCCAAACATATAGAAGAGGTATCCGAGCATGACGCCCGCAAGCGAAATAAGCCCGGCCGTGCGTCCTTGCGCAATCGAGCGCGACATCACGTAGATCATGTTCGGCCCCGGTGTCACAGCAAGCATTCCGCCGACCGCCAGAAATCCGTAAATCGAAACCGTACCGTGCATTTTCCCGGGCTCCCCCAAGTGCTCATCGGTCGTAGTATCGCTTTGATGCATACTCCAGTAAAACGCATTAAACTGAATCTATTACTCAGATTTTCTGACTAAAGTGAAAAAACTCGATCTGGACGTGCTTGAAATGTTGGTGGCGGTCGCCGATACAGGATCGTTTGTTCGAGGTGCGGAGTCCGTGCGTCGGTCGCCGTCGGCGGTGAGCATGCAGATAAAGGCGCTTGAAAAAGCGCTGGGAAAACCGCTCTTCGTGCGAAGCACCCGCAACGTAGCGATTACCGCAGAGGGCAAGACGCTCCTGGACTATGGGCGTCGAATGCTTGCGATGCGCGAGGAAGCATGGGCGTCGGTAGTTCGCCCGGAGATGAAGGGCCGCGTAACCATCGGTGTTCCTGACGACTACGCTTCATCGTTGCTGCCGCAGGTTCTGGCAAAGTTCGCGGTTGCTCATCCGCGTGTGGAAATTCGGGTGATCGGTTTGCCAAGCAGTGAGCTTGTTCCATTGCTTAAAGACAACACGCTCGACCTGGCTTGTTTCACGAAAACAAGGGGCGTCGCGGGCGAATTCATCCGATTCGAGCCAATGGTGTGGGTCGGGTCGCCAGCAAGAAAAGTGTGGAAAGAGCGCCCGCTTTCGATTGCCGTTTTCGCACATGGCAGTACTGCGCGTGCCCACGCCATCAGCGCGCTCCAGCGCGAAAATATCAAATACCGGATGTCCTACGAAAGCCCGAGTTTGTTGGGCCTTATCAGCATGGTCGAAGCAGGGCTCGCGATCGCACCTCTTGCAAGATGCAGCGTACCGGCGCACCTCGTTCAGCTATCACAGAACGAAGGGCTGCCGCCATTGAATGACCTCGAAGTCGTTTTGGCCCGCAGTGCGCGGTCTAGGCGACCGCCTTGCGATTTTCTTGCTGAACAGATTCTGGCTGATTTGAGGGTTTGAAGCGGTCGCTCGATGGCCGAATCGCCACATTAAAAACGCCGATTGTCTGCGCTTTACCGCTGTGTCCCTGTAAGCGTGAACACACCTTCATGCCAGATGTTTGGCGTGATGGCGTCGTCGAGTACTTGTTGTTTGACATAATATAAATTATCAACACTTTTGGTATGTTCTGGGCCGTTGCTCAGCGCACGGCCTCACGACGTTACATACCGCAACCGTGACATGCGCATATGGTAG
>NZ_JBNPVS010000069.1:0-36703 GCF_050434225.1 Paraburkholderia sp. GAS32
TGTTCTCTACCGAAAGGGCCCGGGAAAAATTGGCCAAAGCCTACCCAGTACCGACCTCTGACAAACCGTCATAACCTCTGTGCAAAGGTACTAGTGCCTTCCGGCTCTGTTGATTAGTGACATAATTCTGCATAGAATCATGAGTGAGGCTCAACAATGAACCGCGAGGATCTGGCCGATCTGCTAACTTTTGCAACCATCGCCGAGGAATCCAGCTTCACGCGTGCAGCCGTGCGACTCGGTGTTTCCGCTTCTGCTCTCAGTCATTCCATTCGCTTGCTGGAGGGGCGCCTCGGCGTCAAGCTGCTCAACAGAACCACAAGAAACGTCGCACCAACCGCTGCGGGAGAAAAGCTGTTGGACCGGTTGCGGCCCGCTTTCATCGAGATCGGGGCTGGCTTGACGACGCTTGCGGACAATCGAAGCCGGCCAGCAGGCCGAGTCCGTATCAGTGTTCATCGTACGGCAGCGCTGATGTTCGTCGTGCCGAAGCTCGCCCAACTTCGGCGCGACTATCCTGAGGTCGTAGTTGAATTGTCGGTAGATGATTGCTTGGCAAACATCGTCGCGGCTGGCTTCGACATGGGCATCCGAAATGGCGAACTGTTGGCTAAGGACATGGTGGCAGTTCGCATCGGTGCTGACTACCGAACCGCCCTTGTTGCATCGCCCTCGTACCTGAAGAACAACGCCGCGCCGCTCACTCCGGACGATGTGGCCAGCCATGCATGTCTGGGATATCAACGACCAAGTTCGAAGACCCTCCATTTCTGGGACTTTGAGCGAGAGGGTCGATCCGTCCAGGTGCCAGTCGATCCGGTCTTTATCGCCAATGACAGCGATATCCTAATCCATGCCGCCTTGGCGGGAAACGGCCTCGCCTATGTTCTCAAAGAACAGGTGCAACCCCACCTGAAGTCAGGCACATTGACGCAAGTGTTAGAGGGATGGTCTGTCACGCTAGCGGGGAGCTTCCTCTATTATCCCGACCGACGCCAACTTCCGATCGCTGTACGTGTCGTCATCGACTCGCTTCGTTATCGTTCTTGATTTGGGATGAGACATTAGGTCCCGGTCCGGGTGTTGCGGAATAAATGTCCATTGCTGACTCAGCTGCGGTCATTCGAATAATGCCGATAACTGACCGTTGTTCATGGCCAAGGCTGCACTAAAACGCACGCCGTCGGTCCAGCGCAAAAAGCGGCTTGCCAGAGTGCCCTGCATAGGCCTCGCGATACCTTCGGAGGGGTGCAGCTCAACCTGAAACTTAGTGATTTTGATGTTTGACAAGGCATTGGCCGAATGAGGCCTGATGCCAGACAGCCGCAGATGATATCCCTCTGTGCCGTTTTCACGATCTGCCGCACGACCGAAATATTTTTTCACTTTTCGAGTCACAAGGTCCGGCTGCCAGCGACCGAGTGGGGGGGAAATCCCATTTAAATCAATGCACGTAAATTCACCTTCTACGGCACCCGACAAGAGGCTAGATACTCCGTCCGGCAGTGCGCAGAAAATTGCCGGCTGACGTCTGCGTATTGATCGCATTGATGATGTCGGTGAGGAACCACGGCAGGATCAGCTGCGTGTTGGGATCGCTCACCCCGACGCTAAGAATTGACGCATTCGCGGGTGGTGTGGTGTGTTTCTGGTCGTTTACGGCGACTGGCGCGGGCACGAGCGCATCGGGTTGCGCCGTTGGCCCGGGATGAGTGCTGGCATCCGGCCACGCCGGCGAACACGCGGCAGAGAGCAGGATAAGGGGCACGGTAGAACGAAGGGCGGTCATAAGGTGATCTCCGGAGAAGGGTCGGGATTTGCTTGCCCCGGGCGATTACCGACATCGGCCATTTCAAGACGCGCGCCGGCAAAGGTCTCCGCGACAATTGGAATGCGGCGCCGCCGGTCGGGCGCAATACTGGGTGCGATATCCAGCAGTTCTGTCGCAGCATCTATTACCCGGTTTGCGTCAAGCGTCAACAGGCAATCGCTCCAACTGTGAATGTGGGCTTCGCAACCCTCTAGCTTGCAGGGCACACACGCTCCAATTCCCTGAAGTAGATAGACATTGCCTCGCCGCCTCGAGCCGGAGGTCATCCACGGGCTGATGCCGGTCCAGCCCTTGGGCCATGGTCCCCATCGAACCGGATTCGATGGGCCGAACAGGGCGAGGGTTGGGATTCCGATGGCAGCCGCGATATGCGAGGCCGAGGTGTCCGGGCCGATGAAGAGCCGCGCGCGGCGAATCACTTCAGCGGTTGCCGCGAGGCTCAGCTTTCCGACCAGATTGACGGCTTCGATTCCGGCCCGCGCGCAAATATCGCGCGCATACGTCACTTCGGCTGCCGCCGGGCCGCCTGTCAGCACAATGGCATAGCCGCGTGCATGCAGGAACGCAAGGACGGCGATCCAACCTTCGGCATGCCACATCTTGTAGGTAAACCGCGGATACATGTGCACCACCGCGTAGGGCTTGCCATTTGTGGACGCGAGCAGTGGATCCAGTTGTTCGAGCTGCGAAGGCTGAGTGAGCAATGCTGGCGGGACGACTTCGAAACAGGGTGTGATGCCTAGCAAGGCCATGAGCGAAACACCGCTTTGGACGGTATGCACGCTGTGGCCACGTTCGATCACAAAACGATTTAGCATCAACTTCTTGATCCAGCTTCTGCGAGCAGGCGCAACGATGCCGATTCGCTTTCGTCCCGCCATCCAGCAAAGAAAACTGGCGAGACTGGACGTTCGCAGCGAACATCCGAGGTCATATTGGCGCCAGATCTTGCGTGCATCGTTGAGGCGCTGGACAGGCTTCGCCCGGGGTGAAATAGATATCACCCGGCGTATATCGGGGTTATTCTCCAGCACTCCACCGGTACCATCGAAGACTAGCACGTCGATTTTCGCATTGGGCCAGTGCAATTTCAGAGAGCGCGCGACTGGCGTGCCAAGCAACACGTCGCCAATACGTCCCGTGCAGACCACGAGGATCGAACGGGGCGGGGCAGTATCAGGGAAGAGTGCGGTCATGTAGCGCTCGATTGGTGGATCTGCACAAGTGGATCGACCCGGCAGGCGTCGTAAATGCGTTTTCACGAGGGCGGCTCAACTGTGCAAGTACCGATTTCTAAATCGGGTTGTTCGGGTTTCCCGATCGTTGCATGCGAACGACACCCGCCTATGGATGTCGGAGCTCCGTTGCAATGTTCGGAATTAACTCGAGCGCTTTGCATCGCCGTTGTAGTAGCGCAGATCTGCGCTTTCCAGTAACCGTCGCATATGCGGTCCTTGCAGCGCGAAACGCGCGCTTGCCAGAGACTCCCTTTTCCCCTGTAGCCGGTCGGTGGGGGCGAGGAAGGGTTCCGTGTCGATATGAGGGGCGTCTTCGGCACTTGGCCAATGTTGGCAATACAGGCTCAGCGCCGTGCAGACGTTGCGAAATTTCGGATGTACCGGCTCCCGTTCAGGCATCCCAACAATCCCTTTTGCTCCGAAACGCTTCAGCACCGCTGAATAGAGCAGCTTCTCGAGGAAATCATCGTCATTGGCGGTGAGTGATTCGATCATCTGCATGAACGCCGGCGTCGCTTTTGCGATGAAGAACTGGGTGGAAAGGCTTTTTTCCTGACGGATCCCATATGAAAAACCCAGCGGTCTCACGATGCGCGCAAGTGCGTGGCGCGCCCGTTTGCCAGGTTTATTCGAGTTTTTCCATTCGGGTGCGCGGTCGGCGCTCCAGGTGGAAGCAGCGATGACCGAATCCGGATCGGCTTGCAGTTTCTGCAGATATCTGATGATGATCAGCTGGTTCAGAATCCACGTGTCGGCCTCCAGATGAACAACGAAGTCGGCGTTGAAACGATCCACCGCGCTTCCGAGCGACGTTACCAGCAGGTCGAGTGCCCCCGTGGTCAACGGTTGCGGCATGCGCGGCAGCAGTACGTCTTCCAGATAGGGCTCATACCCGGCGTGCGAGCACGCATGCACGACCGGCCACCGTTGCGGCCAGTTGAACTTGATGATCTCCATTGAAATCCGTGCACAATCTACGCGGTTAAACGTTGTCAGGCATACGGCGACTTTCATGATTCATTTCCCGGAATTCAATAGACCGCCGGCATACCTGCAGGGCGATGTTTGAAGCGCCTGTGGACCCAGTAGTATTGTTCGGGAAGGCGCAGGATTTGCTTTTCGAGAAACGCGTTCATTGTGCGTGCGTCAAGCGCTTCGCTGCCTGTGGGAAAGTTTTCGAGCGGATCGAAAATAGTCAGTTTATAGCCGCGAAATGCGGGCAATACCTCGGTCACGAAGGGTACGACGCGTGCACCGCTCAACTTCGCGAGACGTGACACGGAAGTGAGCGTGCAGGCCGGCACACCGAAGAGCGGCGCGAACACCGAACCCGTTGTTCCGTGGTCCATGTCCGCCGCCAGCATCACGGGAACACCTGCGCGCAGCAGCCGGACAACGTGTTTCGCACTTACGCTGCGTTCAATCATGTCTGCACCGAACCGTCCCCGCTGGCGCCGTGCGAGCTCGCAGACACGCGTGTTCGACATGCGCGTGTAGAGCGCGGCGACTGGCAGGCGCGAGGAATACAGCATGCAACCGACCTCGATTCCGACGAAGTGAAAGCCCATGAAAATCGTGGGTGGCGCATCCGGATCGTGCAGATCGATGCGACTATCCATTTCGACCAGCCGCTCGATCGTGTGCAAACTGCCAAACCACTGAAAGCCCCGCTCCAGATAGCTGCGCACAACGTGCTGGAAATGCGCGCGCGCGAGTTCTTCGCGCGCGCGCTCGGTCTTCAGCGGGAAGCACAGGCGCAGATTGACGAGCACCACGTGCCTCCGGTGGCTCGGCAGCTTGTACAGCGCGGCGCCAAGCGCATTGCCGGCTCTTGCAACTAGTGCGTACGGCAGAACCGACAGTAGCCGCAGCAAACCGAGCAGCAGCCAATAACCGAGGTTTTTCATGCTTACACCTGTTGTCAGTGGATACATTGATGACCACGCAGTCCCACAGTCAGATGAACCTGGTCTTCATGCTGGACCCGCATGGCTTACCTGACACTTACCGGTGAGCTGCACGGACCGTCATACATCGGCCCTGCCGCTATTGATGCGAGGGATCTGCGTAGTCCGGTAACGTATCGGCGTTGCCGGACTTCGTCGACAGCATGCGGCGCCTCTGCAGGTAGAGGTCGCGAGTGAGCGAATAGGGATCGATCGCGGCCTGCGAAAGCAGATTTGACGCGCTCAACAGGTCGGCGCGAGCGCTGACAAAGCGGGTGCCGGCCACGGATGCCCGGACAGCAACCGGTGCTGCCGCGAATGGATTAAGGAAGCTGTCGACGGCGACGTTACTCACATCCCGGACGCTGCTCGGGCCGAACAACGGCATCACCAGATATGGCCCTATCGGTACGCCATAGTGTGCAAGCGTCAGGCCGAAATCCTGATGGTGCTTGGGCAAACCCGCGGGCGTCGCCCAGTCGATCAGGCCGCCAATCCCCAAGGTGGAATTGAACGCAAAGCGCACCACATCCTCGCTCGCGTCTGTCGCTTTCAGTTGCAGCAGGTCATTGGCAAAGTTGCCGATATCGCCAAGATTGGAAAAGAAATTCCGGACTGCTGTCTGTACTGGTGTCGGTGTCACCTTCTGGTAGGCGGTTGCTACTGGTTTGACCGCGTATCTGTCGACCTTGTCGTTGAACGAGTAAATGGTCCGGTTCATCGGTTCAAGCGGGTCGCCGGCGGTGCGCCCGGGTCCCGTCGCGCATCCCGATGAAAGAAGCACCGTGGCGGCGAGTGCCAGAGTATTCAGATCGCGCCTTTTCATCGCGGAACTCCTGACGGAAGAAAAAAGGGGTACTAACCATGCGGCGTTACGGCCGAGGAGGAGAACAGTCAATGCGATCGTGCGACCGGAAGACTTACCGGCCACTTACCGGACACCTGGCGATTACATTGCGGTTTCTTACTGCTAGCCCTGCGTAAATCGCGCTGATCGAAGCAGACCGCGCAAAGCCGGCCACAGGTTTCCGTCAACGGGAATGCGCTGCGCGCTTCCGTTCAAAGCAGGGGTGGGATTGGCAGCGATGGCAGCACGCTCGCGGTAACGGGCAAGCACGAAGCGTGGAGCAGTATCGCGTTCAAAGGATCCCCGGCAGATGACTCGCTAACCGCATGATACCCACGGCCCGTCAAAAACTGCTCTCGCAGCCCGTCTGATGGACCGGGTTTAGTTCTACGTACATTTGTACGAGCCACGCGTGGCTGCAATTCGGTGTAATCGTCACACCGCTGCTGTGATGGCCTGGCCTGACATCGCCGCTTTTCTCAGCGCACCGATACGCGCGCCGCGCGAGCCATCGCAAAGTCACCATGATTGCTAGTCCGCTCGCGGCAATCGATGCTTTATAGGACCAATCCGGCGAGCTGGACGCTGGTATCTCGAACAGCACGTGCGCAAGCAGGAAGGGCAGATTAGCCAATCCGGTCGAGACACCAAGGAGGGCAATATTCGCCCGTACGATAGACCAGAATGACGGGTGAATGGACATGGAGCCTCTCGACTGGATGATTGACGATGGCGCGCGACTGGCCGGATCACACCGCAGGCGTCTTTACTGAGTTGCCGGTAGAGGTTGCGAGTGAGCGCGTATTTGTCGGGAGCTGCTCGCAGCGGCATGCTGATCGACGCTTATCTAACGAGCGGTACGCAGTACCCATTTGATCATGCGGCGATGAGACTTACCGGCCACTTACTGCCGGTGCGTCTTTTGCGCTGACGTATGTGCGTCGGTACGCTTGCATCGATGTAGCGCGCAAGTCGTCGAGCGATGTCTGCGACAGTAAGTGGCGGGTAAGTCAGTGGCCACCATGATGCAGCATCTCCCGTGCGGGAAGTGGTCGGCCATGCGGCCGGCACGATCCTGGGTGCGGGTTCTACACGACCGACGAGTGCAATGGCGATGCTCGATAAGCATGACACCCAACTGGCGATTATTTACCTCGCGTTGCCCGTAATATTCCCGCCGGGTTGCATTCATCTGCAGGGGCGAACGCGTGCTCGCTGAACGTTTCTTTCGTGAGGCAGCGTGTGCTATTGCTGGGTGTGTTCTTGCTGCTACCACTGCGTGTTCGACCCAGTCGCCCTACGTGCCTACGCATTTCAACGATCACCCGGTCTGGGCGAATCAGTCAGGCAATCGGGCGTTTCTGCTGCCACCGAATGAAGACTGGTGGTCTGCGCTCGACGATCCCGTCCTCAGCGGACTGATCGAGTCCGCGTTGGCCAGCAGCCCGTCACTGGCGCTGGCCGAAGCCCATCTCGCAGAGGCGCGCGCTACGTTGGGCCTGGAGACGTCGCTCAGTCATCCACAGATTAGTCTAAGTGGCAGCGGTGGCCGCGCGCGCATTCAGTCGAGCAGTGGCGCGAGCACGACCCAGGTCGGCAATTCGATCACAGGCGGTCCCACCTTCGCATGGGAAATTGATCTGTTCGGACGGTTGCGCGGCGCACAGGATGCGGCGGCGAGCCGGCTCGATGCGCGCAACGCCGATGCGCAGTCCGCGCGGCTGCTGTTGTCGAGCCAGGTCGCGGGCGCGCTGGTGTCATTGCGGGCGTGCCGTTTCGGCCGTGGTGTGAAGCGCGACGACATTGCGTCACGCGAACGCGATCTCGCATTGACACGTCGCCGCGTAGCGCTCGGCTTCGCGCCTCCGGTCGACGAGAGCCGCGCAATCAGCGGCCTCGAGGATGCCCGCGCCAGCCTGATCTCGCAGGACGAGAGTTGCGTGAAGGATCGTGACGCGCTGGTCGCGTTGAGCGGGTTGACGGCGACGGAAATTGACGCGCGCATTACGTTGGCGGGCTTTGCCACAGATCAACACAAGGAACCGGCTTATCCACGCGTTCCGCAAGTCGCGCTGGCCCTGCCCGCGACAGTGCTATCGCGTCACCCCGCCGTGATCGCGGCGGAGCGTGAAGCCGCGGCGACGTATGCGGAAATCGGCGTCGCACGCGCCAACCGTCTGCCGGTCATCAATCTCACATCGGCACTGACGGGCAACTGGATCTCGGCGTCGGGCAGCACACTGTCGTTTCTGGGCTGGTCGCTAATGTCAGGTATCAGTGCGCCCCTTTTCGATGCGGGCGGTGGCGCAGCTTCGGTAGACGCCGCCACCGCGCGCTATCTCGCCGCGCTCGCGTCCTTGCATTCGACCTTGCGTAACACCGCCCAGGACATTGAAGATGCGCTCACAGAGCAGTCCCACGCAGGCGAGCGACTGGCGGCGGCGATCCGCGCCCGCGACGCCGCACGCGCCACGCTCGATGCAACCGAGTCGCAGTGGCGGGCGGGTGCGGTCAACCTCTTCCAACTGGAAGACACACGCCGTCAACGTGAGGCCGCCGACCAGACCGCTATCGATGCCTCGCGCGCCAGCATCCAGGCATGGATCGATATCGTGCGCGCGTCAGGCAACGCGGCCGCGTTCGTCACCACACCCATGCACCAGGAGTAAGAGGATATGTCACAGCCGTTCAATCGCCGCGTCGTACGTTGGCGCGGCATGTGGGCGACCCGGCGTAACGTGATTCTTGGCGCGCTCCTGAGTGGGCTGCTGGCTGCGGGTCTCGCAGGCGTCGCGCTATATGGCCGTCCAGCCACGCAAGCGCAACCGCCAGCTGCGAGCGCGCTTACGGTCTCGCTTACCGCCCCTTATCGTGCGCGCCTACCGGACAGCGTGGCCGTGTCCGGTTCGATCGCGCCGTGGCAGGAAGCGTCGATCCGCTCGCTGCTGGCCGGTGCGCGTCTCGCCGAGATTTGCGTCGAGACAGGTAGCACGGTCAGGCGCGGTCAATTGCTGGCCCGCTACGACACGACGATGCTCCAGGCGGATGTCGCGCAGGCGGCTGCGGCGTTGGCTCAGGCCAAAGCGGCGGCCGAGCAGGGGCGTGCGAACGAGGAGCGCGCGCTCGAGATGAAGGACAGCGGGGGCATCAGTAAACAGGACCTGCTGCAATACCGGACCACGGCCGCCGTGACGCGTGCGCAGGAGGAAGCCGCGCGTGCGCAATTGCAGGCGCGTCGGATCGACCTGCATAACGCGGATGTAATCGCGCCGGACGACGGCACAATCAGCGCCCGTAGCGCGACGCTCGGATCGGTCGCACCCGTCGGGCAGGAACTGTTCCGGCTGATCCGCCAGGATCGGCTGCAATGGCAGGCCGAAGTGGCGCCCGCCGAGGTGGCGTCGATCGCGACCGGTCAGCGGGTCGTGGTGCGCTTGCCGGACGGCAGCAAGGCGGGCGGCACGGTCGTGTACATCGCGCCGGCGCTGGATACGCAATCGCATGTGGCGATTGTGTACGCGGACCTCGAAGCGGGTTCGCACGCTCGCGCCGGCATGTATGTGTCGGGCCAGATCATGCGTGGTGACAGTGACGCGTTACTGGTGCCCGGATCCGCACTGGCGATGCATGACGGCCGCAGCCACGTCGCGGAGGTGGTTGGGCGCGGCGGCGTGCAACGCGTCACGCTGCGCGAGGTGCAAACCGGCCGGCGCGATGGCCGCGCGGTCGAAATAGTGAGCGGGCTGTCGGGTAGCGAACGGCTCGTCGCCGACGGTGCATCCCTGCTCAACGAGGGCGACGTTGTCACGGTCATTCCAGGCAACGCGACGCTGCCTGCAACGCTTACCGGAACTGTCCAATGAACTTCGCCTCCTGGCCGATTCATCACCGGATTCCGGTGATCGTGCTGTTTATCTTCCTGTCGCTCGCGGGGTTGTGGGGTTTCCAGAGTCTGCCGGTACAGGACATGCCGGACCTCGACCTGCCGACGCTGAACGTGGTGTTGTCGTTGCCGGGCGCCGCGCCCGCACAACTTGAGACGGACGTCGCGCGCAAAGCCGAGGACGCACTCGCCACCTTGCAAGGCATCAAGCACCAGACCACGGCGATCGTCGACGGGCAGGTGCATATCGAAGTGAAGCTGTTCATCGGCCGCAACCTGTCGGATGCGCTCAACGAGGCGAAGGACGCGCTCGATCGCATCCGCACGGACTTCCCAGCCGACATGGACCCGCCGGTCGTGACCGCGGTGCGCAGCGATTCGCAGCCGATCATGACGTTTGCGACGAACTCTTCCCGGCTCAGCGAAGTCGATCTGTCGTGGTACGTGGACGATACGGTGAGCAAGGCGGTGCTGGCGGTGCCCGGTGTCGCGCGGATCGAGCGGGTGGGCGGCGTGTCGCGCGAAGTGGAGGTCGTGGTGGACCCGGCGAAGCTCACGTCGGCGGGGCTGACGGCCGTCGATCTGTCGCATGCGCTGCGTCTCATGCAGATGGACGCGTCGGGCGGCCGCGGGCGGCTGGGCGAGGGGGAACAGTCGATGCGCGTGGTTGGCACCGTGCCGCAAGCGTCCAGCCTCGCGCGTTTTCCGATCTCACTGGCCGATGGCCGCTGGCTCACACTGGACCGTGTGGCGAGCGTGCGCGACAGCGTCGCCGAACCGCTCGAAACCGCTACGCTTGGCGAACGCCGGGTGGTCGGCTTTCGCATCTACCGCTCGAAAGGGGCCGACGAGACCCGCATCACGGCCGGCGTCGACGAGGCGCTGCGCAGTCTGCACGCGGCTGATGCGACGTTCAGCACTCAACTGATCTCGAGCACGGTCGACTATACGCGCGAGCAGTACCGCGGCTCGATGGACATGCTCTATGAAGGCGCGCTGCTTGCCGTACTGGTGGTGTGGTGGTTCCTGCGCGATCGCCGTGCGACGCTGGTGGCCGCGACTGCGTTGCCCTTGTCGATCCTGCCGACCTTCGCGACGATGCAATGGCTCGGCTACTCGTTGAACACGCTGACCTTGCTTGCGCTGGCAGTCGTGGTCGGCGTGCTGGTCGACGATGCGATTGTCGAGATCGAAAACATCGAGCGGCACGTGCGGAAGGGCAAACCGCTGTTGCAGGCTGCGGCAGATGCCGTCACAGAAATCGCATTGCCGGTGACGGCCACCACGCTGACGCTGGTCGCCATTTTTCTGCCGACTGCGCTGATGGGTGGCGTGCCGGGACTGTTCTTCAAGCAGTTTGGCTGGACCGCGGTGGTCGCCGTGCTAATGTCCCTGCTGGTGGCGCGCCTGCTCACGCCGATGATGGCGGTGGTTTTTCTGAAGCCGATACCGTCGCACGACGATGCGCCGTCGCGGCTCATGCGGCGATACCGGCTTATGGTCGGTTGGTGTCTTGCGCATCGCAAGACGACGCTGCTGCTGACGCTCGCGTTCATGGTTGGCTCGGTCGCGCTGGTGCCGTTCATTTCCAAGGGATTCGTGCCAGCATCGGATCGCGGCTATGTCACCGTCAACGTCGAGCTCGCGCCGGGCAGTTCGCTCGACGATACGCTCGTCGTCGAGCGCAGCGCGCGGCAGCGTCTGGCCGGATTGCCGGGCATCGCGACCATCTTCAGCGTCGCCGGCAACAATGCGAGCACCAGCTTCGAGGCGGTGCAGACCACCGGCGTGCGCTTCGGCACGATGACGCTCGAGCTCGCGGCGCGAGGTGCCCGGCCGGATCAGGCAAGCATCGAAGCGGAGGTACGCGAGCGCCTGTCGAGTGTGCCCGGTGCCCGCTTTTCGGTGAGCGGTGGTGGCCTCGGTCAGAAATTCCAGATTATCCTGAGCGGTAACAATACATCGGTATTGACCGAAAGCGCACGCCGCGTCGCCAACGAGATGCGCGGCGTGCCGGGCCTCTTCAATGTCGCGTCGACGGCGAGCATCGAGCGTCCAGAGATCGTGATTCGTCCCGACATGGCGGCAGCGGCGAATCGGGGCATCAGCACGGCGACCATCGGCGAGGCCGTGCGCATCGCCACCGCTGGCGACTTCGACACTCAACTGGCGCGGCTCAATCTCGACGACCGGCAGATCTATCTGCGTGTACGGCTCGGCAATCGCTCGCTGGAGGATATCGGCGCAGTGTCCGATCTGCGGCTGAAGGGACGCGACGGCCTCGTGCCGCTCGGCTCGATTGCCAATGTGTCGGTTGGTAGCGGGCTTGCACAGATCAACCGCTTCGACCGCAAGCGATACGTCACGATATCCGCCGATCTGGGCGGCGCGTCTCTCGGCGACTCATTGCTGGCAGTCAAGGCGCTGCCGGTGGTCCAGACTTTGCCTGCCGGCGTCCAGTTGCTCGAAGACGGCGATGCGGACACGATGGCCGAGTTGTCGTCCAGTTTCCTGATGGCGATGGTGACCGGCGTGTTCTGCGTCTACCTGCTGCTTGTTCTACTGTTCAGGGACTTCCTGCAGCCGGTGACAATTTTGTGCGCACTGCCGCTATGTCTCGGTGGATCGTTCCTGCTTCTGCTACTCACGCGAAGCGAGCTGGACGTGCCCTCGATGGTCGGTCTGATCATGCTGATGGGTATTGTCACGAAGAACTCGATCCTGCTGGTCGATTACGCGATCCGCAACGTCGATGCGGGTCTTCCGCTCGCGAGTGCGATCGTGGACGCCTGTATGAAGCGTGCGCGAGCCATTGTGATGACCACGGTCGCGATGACCGCGGGCCTGTTGCCGATCGCACTCGGCTTCGGCGCGGACGCCAGTTTTCGTCGGCCCATGGCATTTGCGGTGATAGGCGGCCTGTTGACGTCCACGGCGCTCAGCCTGCTCGTCGTGCCGGTGGTGTTCATGTACCTCGAACACCTGCGCAGCGCCTTGAAGCGCCGTTTCGAACCGTCGAAACCCAGTCAGACCAACTCGCGGACCGTGCTGTGACAGATGCGATGCATCTCCTCGTAGCGAATTCCTGAAACGCCTGTTCCGGTAAGCGGGCAGTAAGTCGACGCGCACTAAAGTTTGCCCGACGCTGACTCCACCACAAGGAACAACTGTGAAAATAGCTTATCGCCGTGAACGCCAGCTGTTGCTGGCCGTTGCTTCAGTCCTGTTGCACTCGGGCGTTGCCTGGGCCGATGGCGTAAATGCGGAGCCGCCGGACGTCGACGATACGGGATTTGCAGTACTGAGTAATGCAACCAATGTCACGCACTGGGGACTTGGCGTCGGCGCTGGGTTCGAGCAGGCGCCATATAAAGGTTACGGAACCAAATTCTCGCCTATCCCATTGCTGTTTTTTGACGATAAATGGGTTCACGCGGTTGGCACGACTATCGACCTGAAGATCGGCACCTGGGATCATGTGTCGGTAGCGCTGCGCGGCAAGTATGCACTTGGCGACGGCTACAAAAGTTCCGATGCACCAATCCTCAATGGTATGCAGGATCGCAACGGCGCGTTCTGGTTCGGCCCCGCGCTGGCCTGGCGCACCGGATATGGGGATCTCACCGGCGATTTCCTGACCGGTGGAAACAAAGGGCAGATGGCCAGTCTCGACTTTGGCAAGACGTTCAGCTTCGGTAAATTATCGATCGAGCCGCACGTGGGGGCCGAATGGCTCAGCCGGAAATATGTTGACTATTATTACGGCGTTCGGGCGTCGGAGGCTCGACCTGGTCGCGCGGCGTACAACGGAACGTCGACGTTCGACACATCAGTTGGGGCGCGGTTCGACTATCACTTTACGCGTCACCAGTTGGTTAGCTTCGACATCGGCGTGGAGCATCTCGGCAGCGGTATCACCAACAGCCCGCTGGTCGGCAAGCGCTACATTCCGCAGGGCAAGATTGGCTATCTCTATCAATTCAATTGAGCATAGGTTCATGTCGAGAGTCGCGCTCGTCGAAGATCACCGACGCCTGGCCAACATGATCCGGCAGGCGTTATTGGCCGCAGGTATTGAGACCGACATTTTCCGCACACTGTCGGAGGCAAGCTGCGGGGTTGGAGGCGGGAACTATGCGGTGCTGATCGTAGACCGGGGTTTGCCGGATGGGGACGGTCTCGCGTTTTTGCAGACGCTGCGCGCGTCAGGCCATATGACGCCGAGCCTCATCCTCACAGCGCGCGATGCGCTGCATGATTGGGTGCATGGTTTGGAAACCGGGGCGGACGACTATGTCACGAAGCCTTTTGCAATGAGCGAACTCGTCGCACGTGTGAGAGCGCTGATGCGTCGGCCGCTTGCGATGACGAGCCCGATGCGGAGTTTTGCCGATCTCACTCTGGATCCTGGTCAGCGCGTGCTGCGGTGTGGCGCGCACGCTGTGCTGCTTGGGAGCACCGAACTTCAGATCATGCTGACACTACTGGAGGCGCGCGGGCAGACCGTCGGGCATGCGGCGTTGGAGCATGCGGCGTGGGGGCTCGGCGAGGCGGTTACGCCGAATGCACTAGAAGTCACCTTGCACCGCCTGCGTAAGAAACTGGCGGGCATCGGTTCTACCGTGCTGCTCTCCAATATCCGTGGCGCGGGGTTTGCGCTTCAGGCTCACGACTGACAGTTATACGTCGGCGAACCCTGATCTGCATGTGGGGAGCGGCATGAAACCGCTAATACTGGTTGTTGACGATGACGCAGTGTCTCGCCACGCCTTGCGCGTCGGCCTGCAGTCGAGTGGCTACGATGTTTCGGTTTTGTACAGTCCGGCCAAGGTGTTGCGCCGCGTCGAAAGAGAGCGGCCGTCGCTGATTTTGATGAGCAGCGCGACAACCGGCAGCGGTTGTGCGCTGACGGTGCTCAATGCGCTGCGGGCCGTGGGAGACGAGGTGCCCGTTATCATGCTTGGTGATGTCGACGACGTCACGGAGCGTATTGTGGCGCTCGATTGCGGCGCGGATGACTATATGCGCGCGCCCCTCAATGTGCGCGAGGTGCTGGTGCGCGTCCGTGCTGTTCTCAGGCGAGCTGCGCAGGCGGATCTGAGGGCGCCTGCGGCGATCAAGCCATTCGACTTCGGCGGATTCAGGCTCGATTTTCTGTCGCGAACGTTGACGTTTCGTGGCCGCTACGTACCGCTTTCACAAAGCGAGTTTGCGATGCTTCGCCTGTTCGTGACGATGCCAGGGCGGGTGTTATCGAAGATGACACTCGGCCAGGCGGTGTGTTCGGAATTGCCCGGCGGTAGCACGAGCGTCGAGGTGCTTGTGCATCGATTGCGCACGAGGCTCGAGCGTGCGGCAGGGCAGCCGGCGGTCATCCGGACCGTACGCGGGCGAGGTTACGTTTTCGGTCCTCTTAAGTGACAGCATGTGCCTTGCGGCCATGTATTCCTCTGATTCCTGACCTATGGATCACATGATGTTCCGTTACTGGGTTCGAAGCCTGTCTGTCCGGCTCTGGGTGTCAAGCGTCGTGGCGCTGGCGGTCGGTCTTACCGTCATTGCCACATTCGTCGTGTATACCTTCACGCACTATCCATCGCACCGATTCGCAAAACACTCGAATCTGGCGAGTGTCCGGCGCATCGCTGACGGACTGGTCTACGACAATTCGGCACGGCCCGTCGCCATTAATTTCGATCCGCAGACTGCGTGGATTTTCAGAACAGTCGCGAACGATCTGATGTACCGGGTGCTCGATGCATCCGGGCGAACGGTTCTTGCGTCACGCAACGCGTACGACGGCGCCCCCTGGCTGCAGGATTCTCCCGGCAACGCTGTGGACGATGTGAAAGAGGTGAAGATAGGCAACAGAAGCTTCGGCGTGGCGACACTCAGGATCCGTCACGGTTTAGATGCATATTTTGTGCAAATCGCGAGGAGTGCCGAACTGAATGCAGCCATCATCAGCGAAAAATTCGACCCTCTGCCGGAGGTGGTCGCCTTTACTACGCTGATTGCGACTGTCGTTTTCGGGCTGACGCTTCCGTTTGCGGTACGCAGGATTTTGCGTCCCTTGCGCGAGACGTCGGCCGCGGCGTCGCAAGTTACTCCTTGTAACCTCAAGGCACGGCTGTCTACCGGGCGCGTGCCGAGTGAAATCACGCCACTGATCGAGGCGTTCAATGAGGCATTGACCCGTCTTGAAAATGGATTTAACGTCCAGCAGCACTTCCTCGCCGCTGCGGCCCACGAACTTCAGACGCCGCTGACCCTGATGCGCGGACAGATCGAGTTGCAGCCTGAGATTGAACGGAAGGATCTTCTCTTCCGGGAAATCGATCTTATGGCACGACAGGTTCGACAGCTGTTGCATCTCGCCGAAGTGAGCGAGTCGCAGAATTTCAGTTTTGGTAGTGTCGACAGGCGGGAAGTAGTTGAGGACGTGCTGGCGTATCTGGCGCGTAAGGCAGAGAAAGATCAGGTGAGGACAGTGGTCCGGATATCGGATGCGTTGCCGCTCATCCGAGCCGACCGGAGTGCCTTATTTATCCTGCTGAAAAATGTGGTGGAAAACGCGATCAATGTAACGCCTGCGACGGGCGTCGTCACGGTTGCGCTCGACGAAATGTCGGTCAGCGTGTGCGATGAGGGGCCCGGGTTGAATCTGGACTACGTTCCGCGGCTATTCGATCGTTTCTGGCGTGCGCCGGATGCGAGGCACGACGGCGCCGGGCTTGGCCTTGCGATTTGCAAGGAGATAGCGACGGCGCATAACTGGACAATTACCGCGGAAAACTGGACTGCGGGGGCGCGTTTCACGCTGCGCTTCTGAAGTCGGAGCCGGGTACGGTGCGAGATGGGGTTACTGCCTTGCTGAGCGTCTAGGACGGTTGACAATCTCGGCGTGGTCCTGAATCGCCTGCGTTCTGATGGGCGTGGGGTGACGATACGCAAACGTCTTCCAGTATTCGTGCTCGCGGAAAGCCCCTAAAGTCGAAGTATCGAAAGGGGACATTCTTAAAGAGTGGACTGCCCGGAGGGCGATGCGACTTTTACTGTGGCCGACGGCGGACTCGTTGGGATTGCAGTCGAAGGTCTTGAACCTGGTGACCAGGTTGTCGCCTTAATAGAGCCTGTCGAAGATCGCTGAATTCACGTTGCATTTCGGGAAGGCTCCACGAGTTGGCTTATGCGTTTTACACCGGCGAAGCGGTAGACGCACCGGATCTCGACGGGCCGCACGTCGATGTAATGGTGCGTGAGAGCATTTTGGAACAGGCATCAGCGATAGCATCGCGTTGCGCAGAGCTGATCAAGACAGAGAAAGTCGAGCCGTCCGATATTGTGGTGCTTGTTGCCAAACGGCCGAAGGCACAGCTACAAGGATCTTTGAATCGTTTGAAACTGCCCAATGGAGTCCGTTGGACTTTCGAGCAGCGTGCAGACAATGCTGTCCTCGTGGAGACAGTAGGTCGATTCAAGGGTCTCGAGGCGCCGATCGTCATCTTGTGGGCGGGCGACGAGATAATCGACCCAGTAGAGAGGGAGACCGCTTACGTCGGAACGTCTCGTGCAAATTATCTGTTGGTTGTGGTTGGCAGTGCGGTGGCAACGCACTTTCTCGCGCCCAATGTGAAAGCTGGCTAGTGCCGGAGTTGCCGTGGTCGACCCAAAACCGTAAATCTCTTGAGCATCAGGCAGTGTGACGACGGTGTTGGTTGAAGTGGGATGGACAGAGGTTCTGCGCGTGCTGGACCTCGTCGCTTTGCGATGCCGACCGTCAGGCCGTCCCGTTCTGGTCGCATCGCCAGCCTTAAAACGGCAGGCGATGTATCCTGTGCCGCAGCCAATGGGCGCACCATGAAAAACAGCGTCTCAGAAGACTGGGCGGCCAGATGAAGCCGGCGAGCAGCGCGCGGCAGCTTCCGGCACGCGATATCTACTCTGCCGACCATAGCGCATCCGCAGTCTTTGACGCGCGAATCTGCAGCAGTTGCTCTGGCAACAGGCCGATGTACTCGAGCCCGAGCCCGTTGGGTAGGGACATGCGGTGGCTGCACCAGGGCAACAGGTCGCTTACCCTGCGAGGTAAGTGCGAGGCGAAGCAACCGCATCTCTCCCACGCCCGCCTGCTAGACAAGCAGGTCGACTAGCGCTCCAATCGACCAACCGCCACCCGGAACTCCTGTGACAGGGCTGGATGCCTGGTGTCCACCACAGGCCCACGGCTGCGCGCAAGCTGGGACGCCCGTCACAGGACGGGCGAATAGCTTCCGGAGACGGCAAGGCGGGTGTCATGTTTGCGGAAATACCTGTATGGATATGCAGTACCCTGCACGGACTTCCGTAGCAGTGAACAGACACTTTTTTCGCGGGTGGGACCAATGGATATGCGCCTGCGGAAGCCTGTAGGCCATCCGATACCCGAGATTGCAGCGTTCGTCGCGGACATGAAAGAGGCATTCGGCGAGCGCGATATTGACGAAGCTATGCGTGAAGTGCTCTGGAGGTTCATTGATGTTGAAGGAGGCTACGTGAGTAGCCGCCCTCCGGCGACGTGACTCGACGAGCGTTTATCTCATGGACTGGACAGCAATCGGCTGGGTCAGGCCGACTGGCGAATCGTCGCAAAGGCGGAAATGCTGCGACGACTCGCGTGGGAAGAGGTCGGACAAGCAGTATCCATGGTGCCTTCGGAACGGCCGATCGGAGAGATCGCACTAATGTCGGACGCGGGACGCGTCAATACAGCCGACGTCTCAGCCGAATCGGATGAGCGACCACATCGTCGTCCGGTGATCCAACGTTGGGAGACTTCGATAGCAGAGGAATTATCTTCACGAGCACAGGTGGATGGGGTACCACAGGCAGGAAGGAAATGAGGACCGCTCGTGCATGCGGGCAGGGCGACAGTGCGGCGTCTCTCGCGCCTGTCCCGATCAAGTCAAAACGATCTTTTGATACAAACGGGAAGTGACGATGGTCAACGAGAGTCTTGAATGCAGATCAAGACGCCGATGAAGGACAATGGCGCCTGGCAGACTCCCTCTGAGTGGTTTTATTCGTTGGACGCAAAGCAGTCCCGCGCATGCCGAACTATGCCCGCCCTGCAAGCGTCATCGCGACAGATCGCAACTTGTTTGCCAGATATTTCCTTTGTCTATAGCCCTTTTTCGACCATATCCACCAGGCGTTGCGAGACGGCGTCCACCTGCGCAGGAGGAAGGTTACGCAACGGTCCGTCGATAACGAGCGTGGCGAGGCCATGCACGGCGGACCAGGCCAGGTATTCTGCGCCCGGGCGCCGCTCCGCGGGAAGCACTCCCGTTTCCACGAGTTTGTCCAGCGCGGCGCCCAATAGCTGGATAGGCCCGAGGCCGCTATATCCAGCTTTGGCCGGATCGACATCGCCCTCAGACTCGTCGGGAACCGCGAACATGCGGAACAATCCGGTTTCCGTCTGCGCGAATCGCAGATAGCCGATGCCGAGCGCTCGTAGGCTCGCGCGGGCGAAGTCAGCGGGGCGCTTGCTACGGCGCAGCCCGGCCAGTTCGGTTTCCATCGCGACGGCGAGTGCTGATGAGGCTGCCGAGCGAACGGCTTGAAGGAGTTCATGCCGGCTGCCGAAATGCCTGTACGCCGCATTGGGAGCCACGCCCGCGCGCCGGGTGGCCTCGCGCAACACGACCGCATCGGGTCCGCCGTCGCGCGCCAGTTCGATGCCGGCATCCAGCAGTGCGCGATAGAGGTCGCCATGGCGATACGTGCTGCGAGGCGGTGGGCTGTTCGTCAAAGTCATATTCGTTCGCTCCGTGTGTGCGCTGTCCATTATATTTGCGATCGTGTTGTGTGCGACATGCACGGGATCGATCCTTCACGCCAATGAAGATAATCGGCGATACCGCAATCGATGATTGGCTGATTTGCCTGGTAGCCTGCATTGGGGGCAGCGATTCACTTTTTCGGTTTTCCGAGCGCGTCGTTGGCGGTATTGATTGGGCGGCTTGATCCTGTCCGGATTTTCTTCGAAGGAAATGTGTGTGCTCATATGACGTGGCTTGATCACTAAAACGTACTCATCGCTCGCCTGAGCAGACTGAGTCCGCGATGCACCCAAATAGCAACGTCAGTGACAAGCAATCGGCGTAACGAAGATTGCGATATCGATGATCGCTGGAAATGGCTAAGCCTTTTCGGAAATCATCCGATTGGATGATTGGTTGCTGGTGCCGCAGGCGCGACGATCGGCTGGAGATTTACCTGACATCGGTTCGAATCGGGTTCGCCGAGAGCGGGAAGCGGATGGTAGCCGTTTTCGATACGCTCAGACTTCGGCTGTCGCCTTCCGGGCGAAAGACGTATCCCTCTGCGCGCACCGTCTGGATCAGTTCCGGAGCAGATGCATCCCGCTCGATCCGTCTGCGCAGATGATGTACCCAGATGCGCACGGCTGCCAGCTGGATGGCCGCATCGGGCCGCACGCGCTGCGCAATGACCTCTTTCGAAAAAACCTGGCCGGGCGCGGTCGTGAACAGGTTGAGAACCGCGTACTCCGTTTGCAGGAGCGGCACCACTGCGCCTCGCCGTGTGAGCGTGCGCGAAACGTAATCCAGTTCGAAGTCATTAAACCGGAACAGCGGCTTGAATATCGGGTCTTGCAGAGAAAACTGTCCGACGCGTCTGAGCACGGCACGGACCCTCATCGTCACTTCGCGAGCATTGAACGGCTTGGAGATGAAATCATCCGCGCCGCTTTCGAGCGCGAAGATGCGTTCGGCGACATCGTCCTGTTCGCCGAGCATGATGAGCGGCACATCATCACCGGCGTCTCGTAGTCCCTGCAATGCTGCCAGGCCGCTGCCGGAGATCGTTCCGCCGGTCATCACGATCAGTGCCGGTCGCTCTTCTTCGACGCGTTTTACGACCTTGTCTGGCGTGTATAGAACCGCCACGTCGAAACCGCTTGACTGCAGGCATAGACGCAACGCATCACGACACGTGGCGTCACCGTCGACGACAAGAATAAGTGGTTTCATAGCCCCCTCGTTTGTCGCGCCGGCCGGTCGGCCGGGCCAGTGAGTCGTGGTGTTCTCCGAAGCGCGAATCCTGTACCACGAATGTTCACCAGCCGCGTCGCCGCGCCGATCGCGGCCAGCTTCTTGCGTAGCCGGTGCACAGCCACTTCCAGCGCGTTAGGCGTCACCGCTTCGCACAGGCCCCACGCCGCAAGCTCAAGCGAAGCATGCGGCACGGTCGCGCCGGACGCTCTCACGAGGCACAGCATGATCTGCAGTTCGGACGGCGCGAGTAGCGCCGACCTCATGTTGTGATGCATCGAGCGTTGCTGTGGATCCACGGTGATGTCGGCGAATGAAACGATTATTGTCGCCACCATAACGGGCCGGCGCATCAGCGTGCGCACGCGGGCGACCAGCTCGCTCATCGCGAACGGCTTGGTCACGTAGTCGTCGGCACCGTCATCGAGTCCGTCCACCCGGTCGTGCAAGGCATTGCGAGCGGACAGAATCAGACAGGGTGTCGCGTGGCCGGCCGAACGCAAGGCGCGCAGGAAGGTAAGCCCGTCCCCGTCCGGCAGGCTGCGGTCGATGATCAGTACCGCATAGCCGCACCGGCTTACACCGTAGCCGGCCTCTGAGATATTGAAGAAGAGATCGGCCTCGATGCCCACAGCCGACAGCGCCCGGCGCACCATGTCCGCCTGGTGCTTGTGACCTTCGACCAGTGCCACTCGCGACATGCCGGTGCCCTCAATTGAATTGGTAGAGGTAGCCGAACATGGCCTCCGGGATCGTCTTCTTGCCGACCAGCGGGCTATTGGTGATGCCGCTGCCGAGATGCGATACACCCAGATTGAGGAGCACCATCTGATGATGTGTGATGTGGTAGTCCATACGCACGCCGGCGGACACGTCGTAGGTAGACTTGCCAGTGTATGCAGGGCGTCCGGCGCGGACCTCCGAGGGGCGCACGCCGTAGTAGTAATCGACGAATTTGTTGCTCAGCCATTCGGCGCCAACGTGCGGCTCGAACGAGAAGTTTCCGTAGTCAAAGGACCGACTGAAATCGATCTCGGCCTTTTGGCCCTTGTTCCCGCCAGCGAGAAAACTGCCTGAGATCGTACCGAAGCTGCTACGCCATGCGATGGCAGGCCCATACCAGAAGGCAGAATTGCGTTTCTGCATGCCGTTCAGGATAGGCGCGTCCGATTGCTTGTATCCACTGTCGAAGGCGTATTCGCCGCGCAGGGTAACGCTGACGCCGTTCCATCTGCCGATCTTCAGGTCGACCGTGTCGCCAAAGACATGCACCCATTTGTCGTCAAAGGAGATCAGCGGTACGGGCGAAAATTTGGTGCCATAGCCTTTATAGGGCATCTGTTCGAGACCCGCACCCACACCCAGGCCCCAGTGGGTCACATTTGTCGCATTGCTTAGGATAGCTAAGCCGGAGTTATCGGACTCGCTGGGTCCCATATCGGGTTCGTCTGCCCAGACGGCGCCGAAATTCAGGCAGACAGAGGCAACGGCAAGCAGTAGCTGGTGTTCACGGCGAAAGGTTCTTTTCACAGCGGTTCCTGAAGGGGTGGGTTAGGTCGGCATGACCACATGTGTACACTGACCACAAAACCATAGCAAAGAAAATGGACAGTGTCCACAAATACCGAATTGCCTTCAGGACGAGCGGACTTACGGTCGCTTACTCGCCACAGGTGGGGAAAAGGAGAGGATGAACATTCATGGACGCGGCCATCGGGCTGCCGTCTCGTCCGCGATATGTCGCCTGAACCCGCGGCGCGCCTGCGACTGAACGCCGGAACGCCGGAACGCATCGACCTGGGAGAATGCGGGAGGTGCCGTAAGCTCAGCGCAATCGAGTTCAGAAGGTCGCCGCCGTTTTCCTCTGCTGGAACCGGTTGCGTGGGTTCTGGAACTGAAGACGTTTGCTATTCGGCCCTGAACAACTCATTTGATGAGCGGCTTGACCTACGCGTCGTCTAAATGAACGCTATGCCGTAGTTGAGCAGAGCGATAAGAAGGGGGCGGCTGAGGGAGTGTGCCAAAGGCTGTCGGCACAGTCTTACTGACGCATTGCTTCCGACAAACTCGCGGTTACTCAGCTTGCGGACCGAATCGGGCAATCACGAAAGCGACGAAACTCGCGAGCTTGGCCGTCAGCTTGCGTTCCGGCAGATAGACAAGATGCACGGGAAATATTGGCGCAGGCGTGTCGGCAAGCAGTCGGATCAGTCTTCCTGCGGCGATATCCTGCTCTACAAGCAACTCCGGCTGGAGAATGATGCCGAGACCGGCGAGCGCCGCTTCACGCAGGGCCATGCCGCCGCCGCTGATATCGGGGCGGCCTGGCACACGCACAGTCTGTTCCGAACCGTCGGCGAGGGTGAAGCGCCAATTGCGTTCCGGGCCGCCGGCAAATCCGATCGCGAGGCAGTGATGCTTCTCCAGATCCTTAGGCGTTGCGGGCGTTCCGTTCCGTGAAAGATACGCGGGCGACGCGCAGACAATGAGCGCTGAGGGCGCCAGCGGTCGCGCAATCAGATTCGAATCTCGCAGGGCGCCGACGCGGATCGCTACTTCGAAGCCCTCATCAGCAAGATCGACGAACCGGTCGGTCAACGCCAACTCCACTTGAACGTCCGGGTTGGACTCGAGATAGTCGCTAATGACCGGCGCGAGCTTAAAGGTGGCATACATCACCGGCACGCTCACGCGCAGGCGACCACACGCGACACGTGATGGTCGACTCCAGGATAATTGCATTCATCGCGTTACACGTTTGATGCCGCTGGACTACTAAAGCGTCTGTATAACAGGTGGTCCAGTGACCATTTGCGCGCGCCTCGGCACAGAAGGCCCAGCAGCATCGCGCCCGCTCAATATGCGTAGGCCATGCCTGCGGATACACAAACGCCTCGATGACAGTTGTCATGCCGCTACGTCCAGATCGATGCCGTCCAGCATCTGTTTCTCCAGTGCGTCTATGGCGTCGATGCATCGGTGGAGAACTTCGCCTGCGGGCATCAGCACGACGATGCGTCCATGTGTCGAATCGCGTTCAATAGCGCACGCCCGTCAAATTCTCCGACGTATCCCACAGTTGCTTCGCCGTGTCCATGTCGAGCGCCCGTGTGCTGATTTTTGCCGGTGCGACCGGGCCGTTCATTTCGAACAGATGCTTGGGGCCGTAATAGCCGGCAGGGGTCGCGTCGGGAGATGTGGCGGCGAATAGCGTCGGAAGGGCGGCCAATGCAGCGGGAGCGGCGATGGGGTTGAGCAGCATGCCAACCCACCCCCAAACCCCGGAAGTACCGGGACCGTTGACCATCAGGTCTGTTCTCGCCATGCCGGGGTGCGCCGCAATGCTAGTGATCCCCCAGCCGTTCCGCTCGCTGCGACGCTGTAATTCCTGCGAGAAAAGCAGGTTCGCCAGTTTTGACTGGCCGTACGCTTTGATCGGCCGGTATGCCTGCTCGGCTTGAAGATCCGGAAAGTCGATCTTCCCGTTGCGATGGGCCGCACTGCTGATCGAGACGACACGCGGCCCCCCGGCACGTCGAAGCATTGGCAACAGGCGCCCCGTCAAGGCGAAATGCCCCAGGTGATTGGTTCCGAATTGCATCTCGAATCCATCGCGTGTCGTCGTTCGCCTGGGTAGCATCATCACGCCCGCGTTGTTGACCAGGATGTCGATCGGGACGTTTTGCGCGAGGAGGCGATCCGCAAAGTCGTGCACGGAAGAAAGATCCGCAAGGTCGAGCGATTCGAACCTGACGCTGGCGGGGCCGGCGCGCTCAAGCCGTGCCAGCGCCGCATATCCCTTGTCGGGATTTCGCCCTGCGACGATGACCTCCGCGCCGGCTTGCGAGAGCGCAAGCGCGATCTCGTAGCCGAGGCCGCCCGTCGCACCCGTTACGATCGCCAGCTTGCCGCGCTGTGACGGCGCATCACCCATGGTCCAGTCTTTCATCGCCCCTCCTTTGCTTGGGAAGATACAGCCGATACGCCTTGGGTCGGCCGTACTTCGTGATCTTCCGTCAATCTAGCCGGAGATGTTGCAGAAAGGACAGATCCGCATCATCTCGATCCGTCGACTGGCTGACGTGCTCCCATGCCGCGGTGGCCTTGTCGCGAGCCGCCTCGGCCATGCGAACGGCGAACAGCGCATCGCTTCCCAGCAGTAAATGGCTGGGGAGTTCATCCTTCCGGGACAAACTGTAAATCACCTTTGCGTATTTGCTCAGATCGCCGATCTCGTTGCCGGCCAGCCGCTGCGCCATGGCCAGCATGTGTCCGACACTCGCTTCGTATTCCGGCATGATCGCCGGGGCATCTTTCGTCGCGAGCGACGCCCAGCTGGTCGGCATGCTCCCCGGCTCAACGGCGACCACTTTCACACCGAACCCGGCAACCTCCTTCGCGATCGATTCCGTGAAGCCGCCGACAGCGAACTTGGCAGCGTGATAGGCGCTCATGCCGGGCGCGCCCAGCCGACCGGCACCCGACGAGATGTTGATGACGTGTCCGGAGCGCTGCAGGCGCATGACCGGTAAAGCGGCACGGGTCAGGTTGACGACACCGTAGAAATTCGTGTCGATCTGCGCCTTGAAGTCGTCCCGGCCCATCTGCTCGAACGGCGCGACGGAGCCGAACCCCGCATTGTTGACCAGCACGTCCAGTCCGCCGAACGTATCGACCGCGAGCTTGACGGCAGCCTGCGCGGCCACCGCGTCGGTGACATCGAGCGTAGCAACCGCGATCCGGTCGCCATAACGCGCCTGAAGCTCAGCAAGCGGTTCGGTCTTTCTCGCTGTCGCGACGAGACGGTCGCCATGGTCGAGAACGACCTCGGCGATTGCCCGGCCGAGACCATGCGCGCTTCCTGTGATCAGCCATGTCTTTGCCATTTTCATTTCCTGTTTCATGTGCAAGAGCACTACACTCTAAGTGCGTACCACACTACATAGTCAATAGCTCAATCATGCTGATTTCGGATTTTGCCCGCGCCACGGGCCTGCCCCGCGAGACGGTGCGCTTCTACGTACGCTTCGGTCTTCTGCGTCCCACGACGAACGGCAAAGGTGGCAGCCATCCCTATCAGTTTTTTACCGATGAGGATATCCAAGCGGCTGAGGTGATTCGGGTGGGACAGTCCCTCGGCCTGTCGCTCAAGGAAATAGCTGCTCTGGATACGGAGCGTCGCGAAAGCGGCATCGCGCCTGAGCGCCTTACGGAGATTTTGAGTGGGCAGCTTGCTGACCTTGAGGTGAAGGCGACCGAGCTGGAAGCGATGATCCGCTATGTACGAGCGAAGATCGATTGGCTGGCGGCTGGAGGACACGGCCCCCATCCGAATCTCGGGCAATGCGGGTGCGACGTCACTCCCTGAAACCAGGTGTTTGATCCATCCGCGAGAATGAAATATGTATTGGCTTGCGCCGTTATCTGCTCCCGGTTCGTAGATCAGTTTTGTGAGCGACTCTAAGGATCTAAGCCACGATAGGTACGCTTTCCGGTGTGCCTTCGATTCCTGGGTCAAGGTAGCCAACGAGCTTAGCAGATCGAATGCGAGGCATGTTGCCTCGCGACGCCCACAGTCTATTGCTGAAGGCAAACTTGGATCAGACAGATCCTGAAGAACTTTCAGTCGACCGCTCAACGGCGGGAAAATACGATCGTCATCAAGAAGCGAAGGTATACCGGAAACGTCGACTTTGAGAAAAGACGTTCTGGATAGCCTTTCAGAGTCACTTCAGGACACCACAGTCGCGTGCCAGCGACACCATTGAGTCACGCGGTGCGCGCGTTACCGCTACGGCTCGTCATTTGCACCTTGGCTACAGAAGGGGGTTACTCGAAGGTTTGACGGTGGTCATGCCGACCAGCATGGCAAGAAACTTCTCGCGCTCCGGACCCGATAGCGGCCGTAATCCCATGGACTCGTTGAACCAGAGACCATCGACAGCAAATCGGATTAGTTGCGTGGCGGCTCCGCTGATGCCATCGGCGCGGCAGCGGGCCGTCCATTTTTCTAGGTGCGCCGCGTAGGTTGCCATGAGAGCTGGCTCGAGAATCAGAATACCGATTAGCGCTGCGCTCGGGATGGGCTCAGCATTACCCTCTTCGTTGAACATCGAGAAAGTGGTTCGAATATAACCGCGTGTCCAGGCGCCCGGAAGGGCGTCGTTCTCGGCGAGCTGCTCAATACGCAGATCGAACTCACTTAGCACGTATTCAATCAACGCTCCGAGCAGCGCGGACTTGCTCGGAAAGTGATAAAGCAATCCACCCTTGCTGATTCCTGCGATCGCCGCGACCTCGGAGAGGGTCAGCGCAAGGATGCCTTGCGTGCGCAGAACAGGCTTCGTGCTGGTTCCGGTATCTCCCGAAGTCGCACATAACTGGTGTTACCGACGGCGTGAATCGGAACATCAAGCTGTTGTGGGCGTGGAGGTAGTTCCTCCTTCCCAGTCAGTGCCACCGCAACAGCACGTGCTACCAGGTCCCATATGGTCGAAGCGTAGCGTGGATAGTCGTCCAAGGTTGCTGCGCCTATTTCCCCCTGCACGTCTTCTTGCAGTTTGACCCTGTAGTCTGCGACCGCGCCATTCTTAACTCTGCCGATGTTAGCGGTTGCCAACACTCGGCTACCGCTCTCGCGGCCGCCCGGCCACAGTTCGACTGTAACTCTTAGCATGGGTGGTACCTCCGTCATATGGCGTTGAGAAATGAGCAAGCCATTGCTGCTGGCCTGGTTCGCATAGTAGCTGCGCCTGAATCAACTTGACTGGCCTCACTGGGTGAAATTGTCCTTATGTACTTCGACCAGCCAATCTCGGATACGCTGCTGAGCGCTTTCATCGCTGATGCCACGCGTTGAGTCGAGAAGTACAAAGTTCCCCACCAGCTCACCGGGTTCATATCCGAAACGGTCAACGCCGTACACGGAATCATCGATTGCCAGCCAATGCTTCAAGCGTTTTCCGAACGCATAGCTAGTAATAATGTCGGTGCGCCCTGTGCCGTCTCGGAAGTAGCTAAATCGCGCCTTCCTGCCTTTGGTAGTCCCGACTACTCGTCGCGCAAGTTTTGCTGGCAAATACGAAATGACCTTTTCCTCTTGCAGCGTTTCTAACCACGAAGTGGTGAGAACGATTTCCACAGATGGGTATGGCTCAAGCATCTCAACCAGGAGCGGAGCAAACTCGAACAATGCGCGACCGGAGTCGAGCGTTATCTGGCCGGCGGTATCAATGAGCGCGTGACCTGCGTGGAGTGTTCCATCGTAGTCGACGAAAAGGGTCGGGGTGGTCCTATCCAGTGTGATGCTCGGCCTTGGACCAATCTTCGTAGCAGGTGACTGGCTCGCCAACACGTCATACCAGTTTACTGTGTGGCCGAGAGCTTCTAAGGCGACGTCGGCATCGCCATTTGGCATAACTAGCATGACAAGGCCGAAATCTTTGAGCACCTTGAATAGGCGCTCCGTCCCGACGGACTCGCCGGTTTCGATGCGCGAAAGTACCCGAGGTGATACCCCGATCTCGTCGGCTGCGTCTCGGATGTTGAGCTCACACCTGACGCGTGCGTCGCGAACCAGTTGCCCAAGTTTGTGAAGATCCACGGCAAGCGGGTTTGGGTTTGAACTGTCATCGTTCTTTGACGGGATAGGATCCATTGGCGTCTACCAACCTAATAGGGTTTGCAGTCGAGACATGAGCCAAGCGAGTTCGGACGGTTATACCCATGCCTTCCGAGAAAGGACGGCGCGGACGCGCTGAAGAGTCGGATCGTGAGATTGGTTTGGGTGCTCGGCCGCATCACGCCTCGCGATAGGAAGGAGTTGGGCGGCGAGATATTCGCAGATAAGCCAGCGCTCGTGCCTGTCCGCCGTGGTTTGCCCAACACTGTATAAATTGTCAAACCGTACGGCGCAAATCTTTGGCCGCGCACCTGGAACCACGCCCGGCATCTTGTCTCGTGGAAAGTCTTCGGGTACGTCGTCGGTTTCCATGTTTTTTTGTCTCCTGCCAGAAACGCGAAGGTCAATCGGGGTCTGAGGGGCGGCGCGAAAATTTCGACGCGTGCCATTGCTGCTGCTCATCGTGTCTGCGGAGGCTCGGATCCGCCCAAATTCCTGGCAGCGCCGCAGCCGAAACGGCAAGGTCGACTGCTAATGGGTAGTGCCTTAGAAGACCCTCGGCGACGAATTGGATGAGGCCGTGGATGGCGACGTCCTCCGCTGCAACGAGAATTCGCAAAAAGTCTCGCGTATCGAGAACAGACTTCGTCCGCTCGTCAGGTGTTGTCATAGGTCGTCTCGGGTATCCCGCACACAACCATCGAGCGAGGTATGGTTGAGAAGTCAGCGGTGGACGGTCGAACCCGGCAATCTGAGCGAGACCCGGAGCGCGTCTGCGCCCCCGGCTTCTCCTCGTCTGACCAGTCATCAAGGTGCACGTGATTGCTGTCGATGACAAAAGCCGCCTCCATCGCATCAGTGAAGGATTCTCCGCGTACCTCGTTGAGTTCCATGCGCTGCCTCCTTGCGGTTGTCGTCGGCAGGACCGAGGGGTGCCTGCCGACCGCAAAACCATGCTAGCGCCGATGGGACGTGTCAGTGGCAACGAAAAATGGGGCTGTTGCACAGGCAGTTTTTCTTTTGGACAACTTATGCTTTACTGGCGGCCGATTGGCCAAGTTATGCTTCTTGTCGGCGGGTGGTAGGGAGAAAAGTCCAAGGGCAGAGGACACGTTACGCTTGCATCTCGGGATGGCTTTTCCGTAACGGCACAACTTGTCCGAGGAATTGACACATCCATATTGCGTAGGCGCGCCGACGATCCGATGTGCCGGCGTGGGACGGGGCAGAGATGCAGCGATGAGCTACTTCCGCGGCGTTATGAGGCGCCCCCGGGATGGACCGTGGTTTGCCCGCTGGGCGAATCAAACCGTGCGAATGTTCCAGTTGCGCTGCGTCGTATCCATGGTTGCGGTGCGCATGCTTGAACATGTCGCTGTTGTCCGTTTCTTGTTCGAACTGGTTTTCCCGATCGCTGTTCGTCAGTGATGCGTGGCGCAGGTTGTCGCGCACGGTATGTCGATCGGCGCCGCCGTCGGCCTGTGGGTCAACGCGATTGCCGGGGCCAACCGTCCGGAGCCGGGTTCATGGGTCGTGCTTCGCCGGACCGGGCTCCGCGGCAGGCGGCGTCTCCCAGTTCATGCGGTGGCGTTTCACCGTTTCGCGATGGCGTTTGTCCTCTTCCTCGTGCAAGTAAAGGCTCGTGGTGTTCAGCGACACGTGACCGAGATTGTCGCGCACCGTGCGCAGGTCGACGCCGCCGTCGGCCTGGTGCGAGCCCGAGGTGTGACGCAGCCAGTGCGCCGACGCCCGGTCCAGTTCATCGGCGCGATCGGTGAACTCAGGTCCGCGGGCGCGTAACCAGTCCGCCGCGTGACCGAACACGCTTTTGATCGCGTCGTGCACGGCTGAGCGCGACATGCAGCGGCTTTTTCCCCTGAACGGGATGACCAGCGGCGTGTCGTCGGTGCGAGCCGGAAGCGGCGGGAGACCGTTCGCCTTCCGGTAGCGGGCCAGCTCGGCGATCAGTTCGGGCGACGCGGGGACGATCCGTTCCCGGTCACCCTTGCCGAGGATGTCGAGCCACCACTGCTCGCGCCCGTCCGCACCGAGCCGCCGCGAGAAGTCGCCCATCTTGCCGGCGGCGACCTCGGAGAGGCGCATGCCCTGCAGGTAGAAGAGGGTAGTGAGCCACCGGCAGCGGGCGGCGTACGCCTGCTGCACCGCGGTGTCCTCCGGCAACTGCCCGACGAAGGCCTTGACCTCATCCCACAGCGACATCGACAGGTAGCGCGTGACACGCGGCGCCGTATGTTTTCCCCGCTGGCGCAGTAACGCCATCGGGTTGCCGCGCAGGTAACTGGCGTCGACCATCCAGGTGAACATGCCGTTCAGGATGATCAGCGACTGTCGCTGGCTGGCCGGTGACAGCGGTCCGTTGAACGGCCGCCAGCGTGCGTTGCCGCGCGGGTATTTGCCGCCGCTGGCCGACACCCAGCGGTTTTCAGGTTGCGGATTGGCGAGAAATACCTTGAACAGCAGCAGATCCTCGTGCGTGAGCGACGACAGCGGCTTGCCGAGCTGTACGACGGCCCACAGTAGCAGCCGTTCGGCTTCCTTGCGGTAATTGTCGAAAGTCGTCTTCGTGTCGGTGTAGTTGGCAAGCCACGCGCGCACCGCGTCCAGGTCATTGCTGGCCGACAGCTGGGAATGGGCGGTGTCGCCCCGGTTGGTGCCGTGGCGACCATCGAGGCGTTCCGGAATGACGAGGGATTCGACCGTCTGGATGGACGCGATTTGGGTGTTTGACACGGTCCGGGCGGCTCCGACAGGTGTGACACGTTCTCGGTCGGCGCTCCCGACCAAATACACGACATTATAGGCCTAATGTCGTGTATCCAGTCACATACGTTGTATATATAGCGTTTTACGTTGTATTATTAACGCTGCCTAACGAGATTTCCCGTCCATGCCTGACGCCCTGCCCGCTGTCCAGCCCGACGAAGCCCGCCTCGCCGCCGAAATCGACCGCCTGAAGGCCGCATTCCCGAAGACCCGCGAGCTGTACCGCGAGGTTTGCGCGCTGCTGTTCTTCCGCTTCGGGATCACGCCGACCGCGAACCGGCTGTATCAGCTGGTGAAGCGCGGCAGCATGAGCACGCCGACTCAGGTGCTCGGGGAGTTCTGGGTTGAATTGCGCGAGAAGAGCAGGGTGCGGATCGAGCATCCCGATCTGCCGGCGGAGTTGCAGGCGGCTGCCGGGGAACTGGTCGCGGCGCTGTGGACGAGGTCCACCACGTCAGCGCAGGCGGCGCTCGAGGCACTGCGGACTGATGCCGAGGCCGAGAAGGTCAGCGCGCGCAACGAGGTAGCGTCGCGGCAAGCCGAACTCGAACGGACCGAAACGGCACTCGAGCAGCGCACCGGCGCGTTGCTGTCGGCACAGGTGCGCATTCAGGAGCTTGAGCAGGCGCAGGCCGCCGGGGAGGCGACGCGTCAGGCGCTCGAGACCGAAATCGCGCGACAGCAGGACGAGATCGGCGCGCGCGATCGGGCACTGGTGCAGGCGAGGGCGGATTTCTCGGAGGAGCTCGAGAAGCTGCGGGCCAGCGCTGGACTGGCGGAGGAGCGACTACGGGCGACCGAGAAGCGGGCGCTGCTCGAGATCGAGCGTGAGCGGGTTGCCAGCGCACGACTCCAGAAGGAACTCGACGCTGCAACGCGCCGCACGGAGCAGGGCGAGGCACGCCACCGCAGCGAGCTGCAGGCCGTGCAGGCGCAACTTGCCGATGCGCGGCACCAGGCCGGTGTCCTCGAGGGCAGCCTGGTGGCTGTGCGCGACGCCAGCGCCGGCTACGCGCGAGAGCTCGGGTTGCTGCGAGAGCAGATGGCGGGGGCGGTCGCCCCGCGCAGCTCAGGTCGCAAAGGTGGGGCTGTCAAGGTACCCGCCCGCAAGCAGCCTCGTGCGACCCGCAAGGCGGCATCGGCGAAGAAGCCGGGATAAGCGCATGAACCCGACCGCCCGGAAAAGGAAGAAGGCCGTCTGCCCACCGATCGGCGCGCTGATGCGGTATCGCGATCGCATCGTGCGCGTGGTCGCCGAAGCCAGCGGTCAACGCGCGGTGATCGAGTCGGTCGACGTCAATGGCCGGTCGTTCCGCAGCGTGGTGAAATGGGCTAATCTGGCCGGTCTGAACGATCAACTCTTCTGACGCTGACCATCATGCAGCTCGACATCTTCGCCGACAGCCGCGACGTCATGCTCCGCAACGATGTGGTGGATGCCCTCCACCGGCGCGATGCAGTCTCTGCCCGGCAGGCCTTGAAGAGACTGGCAGGCGAATTTCCCGATGACGACACCCTGGCCGGGCTGGCGACATTGATCGATGTGCTCGACAGCGATGTCGCCACGCCGTTCGCCGATCATCCGGCGCTGGCGGCCGCCTGTGGTCGCCTCAATGATGAGGTTGAACCAGCGGCGCGGCGGTTACTGGGCGACGCACCCGGACGGGCGTGGATGGCGTCATGCTGGCGGACGCTCGCGCAGCAGGCCGCGGCCCTGCCGTTTCGCGCTGAGGTCAGTGACCTTCACGCGGCGCCGCTCTGGCTGCGCGCGGGCGACTGGGGTGAGGCAAGACGGGCCGTCGAGCGGATCGAGTCGTGGCGCCGGATCCCGGCGCCGCTGACGTGGATGGCCGAGGTGTGGCATCGGGCGGGTGGCGTGGAATCTGCGTTGCCGTTGCTTACCGAACTGGCGTGGCTGTCGCCAGGCCGCCTGGCTGATCTGTTGTACCGGCTCGCCGACGCGTCAATCGACACGTTGCGCAGGAAGTTCGACGCGAATTTCGAGGGTGCAGGGCAGACCGCCGACCTCGCGTGGTTCCCTGCGTGGGTGCTGATCCAAAAGCCAGGACTGGCGCCGCTGCTGCGTGAAGCGCAGCCGTCGCGCCAGACAGCGCCGGAGCGGGCGACGCGGCTGCTGCTGCAGATCCTGAGCCTTGAGCGTCAGGGTAACCAGCACGAGCTGGTGGAGCGTCGCAAGGCACTGCGCGATCTGCATGCCGGGTTGTATGCGGCGTATATGAGAACGCGGTGATCTGACTGACGGCAGCCGTGGGCCGCCTGAAAGTGGGTATTCGAGCGTCACGCATTTTGCCTATGTGCGTTGTCCAGATTCGTGCGGTAGCAGGACAGACGCATCTCATGTGATCTGCGACCACCAGGCGCTGCGAGGGGGATAATGCGCGCTTCTTGTAGAAGGATCTGCACAATATGACGACTCCCGCGCTTCACGACCTGGATGCGCCCTTGCTCGCCGATATCCGGCGACTGATCGACGCGGCCAGGCGCCGGGCGGCCGCAACGATCAATGCCGAGTTGACACTTCTTTACTGGCAGGTAGGTCGCCGGATCCAGGCCGAGGTTCTTGGCGGCGAGCGTGCCGGGTATGGCCAGCAGGTCATTGCCTCGCTGGCGCGCCGGTTGACGGCCGACTACGGTCGGGGTTGGAGCGAGAAGCAGCTGCGACATTGTCTCCGCACCGCGGAGACTTTTCCGGACGAGGCAAGTGTCTCCGCGGTGCGGAGAGAATTGTCCTGGACGCACATCAAGACGCTGATCTACATTGACGATCCCCTGAAACGCGATTTTTACGTTGAACTTTGCCGGCTTGAGGGATGGTCGTCCCGTCAGTTGCAGGAGAGAATCAACTCCATGCTCTTCGAGCGCAGCGCAATATCGAAGAAGCCCGAGGAAACGGTGCGTCACGATCTGACCCAATTGCGTCAGGAACAGAAGGTGTCACCCGACCTACTCCTGAAGGATCCGTACGTTCTCGACTTTCTGGGGCTGAACGATCACTACCTGGAGAAGGATCTGGAGGACGCCATATTGCGCGAAATCGAGCAGTTTCTGCTCGAACTGGGGGCTGGTTTCACCTTCGTCGCCCGGCAGAAGCGCTTACAGATTGACCATGACGATTTCTACATCGATCTGCTGTTTTACAACCGGAAACTCAAGCGGCTTGTGGCGATAGACCTCAAACTCGGGACTTTCCGGCACGAATACAAGAGTCAGATGGAGCTCTACCTGCGCTGGTTGGCAAAGCACGAACAGGAGCCAGACGAGGCTCCGCCGCTGGGAATTATCCTATGCGCGGGCAAGAAGCAGGAGCAGATTGAACTGCTGGAACTCGACAAGAGCGGCATCCATGTTGCCGAATATCTCACCGTCCTCCCTTCGCGGGAAGCCTTGAAAGCCAAGCTGCATCAGTCGATTGCGACAGCTCGGCAACGCTTGCTGATGAAGGATGAACAATGAGCACTAAACATGGTCGCCAGCCGCAACCTCCAAATCGCTGATTCAGATCGACTGGCGAGGTCCATCTGGACAATTCCGAAGCAGTGGTTCGGAATTTCAAACTCGCTGAGCTCGCTGGCGGTTCATCGGGGAGTCCGTCGTGCTGGCCGAGTTGGCAGGAAGGTGCGCGATTATATTTGGCATTAGCATGGCTAGCTGGAAGAATATGCGGCGAGTTATCGTCCGGCGTTCGCCGGTTCATGGAAAGGGCGTGTTCGCGCTACGGTGGATCGCAGGCGGCGAGCGCCTTCTCGAATACAAGGGTGAAGTCACGACCTGGCGAGAGGCGGTGCGTCGTCATCAGCGTCACGGTGTTGACGGTCATACTTTTTTCTTCGGACTTTCCAACGGATACGTTATTGACGGCAGTCGCGGCGGCAACAGTGCGCGGTGGCTTAACCACGCACGCGCAGCCAACTGCGAAGCGGTTGAGGATGTGGGGAGGGTGTTCATCGAAGCCGTCAGGGACATTGTCAAACGAACTAAAGTTGATACGCATTCGCTACTAACGTTGCAACTTTGCCGAGATTGAGAGACAGGTCGCGAAAAAAGTGTTTTATGACAAAGACTTAGAAATCAATTGACGTAAAGTTGCAACCCCTGCCGAGGGTTACCGTGTGCCAAGACCGCCTGCGGATAGCCGATTCTCAGCAGTAGCGTGGTTGTGTTCGAGCGCAGCGTCGCCAGATCGCAAGGTATACAAGCCGCTCGTTCCGCAGATAGTTGCCCCAGACGCGGGTGAAGAGATCTGGTTGATCGCGCGAGGTCTTCGGTCGACAGAAGATCATCTGGTCCCGTCAGTGGGCTGCGGGTTCCTCAACGGAATGGTAGGGTGCCTCATCAGGCCATCCGGCGAGAGCAGCGGCGGTATGAATGCGCATCCTTTGGCACATGCACGTGAGAAACTGTGCCAGCTGATCGAACAGTCAGGTGTTGTTGCGCCATCGCTGCCAATGTTTCGTGCCTTGACTACAATTGATCGCTGCTCTTTGCCCGGGACATTGGTGTGTCGGGGATCGGAACATGTCGCCGAATCGTTCGGCTCCATCGCGTAACCATTTTTGTTCGCATACCGAAATAGTATCGAGGAAAAATATCATTCTCTGAAAATAAGTGGTGTTTGCGGTAGAAAAACGTGAGACGGGTTCGGGACAAATTCCGGTCACGAGAGCGTGTCTTCGCAGCGATAATGTTGCAACTTTAGTTCAATTCCCATCAGTGTTGCGATTTTAAGTCAATTTAAAGTGACAACAACTTGCAACCCTCGATTGGGTGGTTCGTTGATTGGTGTGGGTTTCCGGCCACTGAGGGGGGTGCATGTTTAGTTCGATTGACAGCAAACGTGACGTTGCAGCAACAGATGGCCGCACTACGCCCGGCCGACGCGCGTGAGGCGCGACCCGTTCGCGCGAAGGCCGCCGCCCCTGCACACCCGGCGGTAACGCGCCCGTCCCGCACCCCGGGTCCGTCGCTCAAGACAGTGTCCGCACCGTCGACGGCGGGCAAAACAACGATACGCCGGAAGCGGAGCTAGGCGCGATGGAACGAGATAGTCGCCCGCGCAAACGGGGTTCAGGGCGAACCGGACGTAAGGCCCCGGCCTGTCCGCCGATCGGCGCGCTGATGCGCTACGGCGAGCGGATCGTGCGGGTGGTCGCCGAAGCCAGCGGCCAGCGCGTGATTATCGAGTCGGTGGACGAGGATGGCCGCAGCTTTCGCAGCACGGTGAAATGGGCGAGTCTTGCGGAGATGGGCGAGGGCCTGTTCTGACATGTCCGGTCGGGTATCCTCCTTTCGAAGCGACGCGTGGAAACGAAAACGATGACGGATGTGACTCTGCCTGAAGGAGACTCCAGCGATACGCTCAGCGACGTGGTCGCGCTGCTTGACTAGTCTTACTGTGTCATATATCCTGAGGACCACTGCTTCGATGAATGGTGCAAGCGTTGCGTGAGCCGTAGTCCGAGCAAGATGCGCAACGTA
>NZ_JBNPVS010000070.1:0-35698 GCF_050434225.1 Paraburkholderia sp. GAS32
AACCGCCGCTACGCCTTATTTCGTGCGGTCAAAGTCAACTCTTACATTAGCGTAATCTACGGACTCGATTAGCGGTTTTGAAGGGCTTCAACAGCATCCTTACCTGCGCCGACGGCAGGGGCTGGAGCCCGTCACCTATCCGAGCCCGCAGATGGAGCAGGCGCTCTCGCGCACACTCGGCGTGCCAATCTTCCAGGAGCAGGTGATGCAGGTCGCGATGCTCGCGGCAGGATTCACTGCCGGCGAGGCCGACCAGTTGCGTCGCGCGATGGCTGCATGGCGCCGCAAGGGCGGACTCGAAGCCTACTACGACCGCATCGTGAAGGGGATGCTCGAGCGCGGTTACGACCGCGAGTTTGCCGAAGCGATCTTTGCGCAGATCCAGGGCTTCGGCGAATATGGCTTTCCGGAGAGTCACGCGGCCAGCTTCGCGCTGCTGGTCTATGCGAGTGCATGGCTGAAGCACCATGAACCGGTCGCGTTTCTCGTCGCGATGCTCAACAGCCAGCCGATGGGTTTCTATTCGCCGTCGCAACTCGTGCAGGATGCGAAGCGCCACGGTGTGGAGGTACTGCCGGTCGACGTGACGCTCAGCAACTGGGACTCGGCAGTCGAGGGCCGATCGACTCGCGCGCCGGTGCGCCTCGGCATGTCGCTGGTACGCGGACTGAAGGAGGAAGCCGCCGCGCGCATCGAGCTCGCGCGTGCAGTGCGCCCCTTCGCCGATGTGTCCGACCTCGCGCGACGTGCACAACTCGATCGCAAGGATCTGCAGGCGCTCGCGGCGGCCGACGCGTTACGTTCGCTCGCCGGCGACCGGCGCGCAGCTCTGTGGCATGCGGTGGCTGCGGCACCTGACCGGGATCTGCTGCGCGGCGCGACTGATGACGACGCAACGCCGGTCCTCGCGCCGATGACCGAAGGCCAGCAGATCGCCAGCGATTACCGGACCCTCGGTCTGACACTCGGCCGGCACCCGCTGGAACTGCTGCGCCCGCGCCTGCTTGCCCAGCGCCTGCTGCCGGCGTCGACGCTGGCGGGATTCCGGAACGGGCAGCTCGCACGTGCCTGCGGCATCGTGACGGTCCGGCAGCGGCCGGGCACGGCCAAGGGTGTGATGTTCGTCACGCTGGAAGACGAGACCGGCCAGGTCAACGTCATCATCTGGCCGTCCCTGCTCGAAAAGCAGCGACGTGAAGCGCTCGGCTCGTCACTACTTGCCGTGTACGGCGTCTGGCAGCGTGAGGGTGAAGTGCGCCACCTCGTCGCGCACCGACTGGTCGACGTGTCCCCGCTGCTCGGCTCGCTCGTCACGTCGACGCGAAATTTCCACTAGGAACCGGCGTACCATATTGGCGCACCGTCCTTCAAGGAGAGCGAGCATGTGCTATTCAGCCCAGATCCAGGCGGACTACCGCAAGTACGTCAGGATGTTTGGCGCGCACATGAGCATCCGGGAATTCGCGCAGCTGTACTGGGAACGCGCCGAGGGCAGCAACATCAAGATTCCGAAGGCGATGGACGCTGCGTTCTCGGCTCCCCAGACCGACGAGGAACGGCGGATCAGGGAAGCGATCGACCGGTTCAACGGCGAACAGACAACCAGGCTGGAGCAGGAGCTGTTCAAGCAACGCGCGCGGCTCGCCGACGCGGAACGCGCCCTTCAGGGCAAAACGACGAAGGCGGCCTCCGAAAGCAAACGGATCGCAACCAGCAAGATCGAGTCGGCGCTGCGCGGGCTCGACGATCTCCGGCGCACCGAACTGAAAGACCGCGATTCGCGAATTTTCCCCGGTAACTATGCTCCGGTGATGGTCATGGAAGACGGCAAGCGGGTCATCAAGCCGATGCGGTATCACTGTCGCCCGGCTGGCAAGCCTGCGTTCTACGACAAGAAATATCCCGGACTTTACAATGCCAGGTTTGACAACCTTGAAGGCTTCTGGAAGGGCGTTTTTGGGTATTCGCACGGTCTTATCGTCGCAAATGCGTTCTATGAAAACGTGAAACGACATCGCCTTGAAGGGCGAGAGCTCGCTGAAGGCGAGCTGGAGGAAAACGTGGTCCTGGAGTTCAAGCCACAGCCCGCTCAGGACATGCTCGTGGCCTGCCTGTGGTCGCACTGGCAAAGTCCTGGCGAGCCTGATCTGCTTTCCTTCGCGGCCATCACTGATGAACCGCCCCCTGAAGTCGCCGCCGCCGGCCACGATCGCTGCATCATTCCCATAAAGTCTGAGCATATCGACGCTTGGCTCAATCCCGATCCACGCAATCTTGCGGCGCAGTACGCGTTTCTCGATGATCGGGAGCGACCATACTACGAGCATCGAATGGCCGCCTGAGCTCACCTGGTCAGTGCAGAGGCCCAGACGTCGCTACAGGCCGGTCCATCGCGCATAGCGTTGCTAATCCGGGCGTGTCGTGTCGACACCCCACGGAGCGACACCAATAACGATCTTCTGGCCCAGGAACGTATCGTTGAGGTTCTTCTCGCGCGATTCAGCCTGTCTCTTGATTGATGATCGATTGATCAGGGCATGTGCGATCTTTTTGTCGCGTAACTCACCACGATCGTCCGACGCTGTTACGTCGCGGCGAAGCCAAACCGATGACCGTCGATCGCACGTCTGCAGGAAGAGAACCCACGCGGCGTATGCATGTTCACTGTTTTGCGCAGCGAGAAACGTGCGCCACCAGTGGCGGGCCACCGCATCGTCCTGACGACGCCGCGCCGCGCTTCGCTTCATCTCCTCGACCGAGCTTCGAGCTGGCCCGACCGGCCAGTCATCCATCGCTCTTGAGTCGTCACCGGTGAGAAAACCGCTGAGAAAAATTGCCCGCTTCTGACGCCAGACATGCGGTGATGTGCGGTCGATCTCAATCTGAGTCTCAAGCCAGCGGTGGCGGCCATTGAAGACCGCGGCGAAGGCCAGTTCACCCAGCGCCTTGTCGGTCGAGCACCTGTGAAGGTCGATCAGCGATGTCCGTAACGTGTCGGTAGCTGACGAATCCGTGGCTCGAAAAGCGATGTGAATGAGTTCGTCCGCCCCACCTTCCCCGATGTGTTGCACGGCCATGAGTTGCCTTAGCGCGTGCCAAAGCTGGACTCCACGGCCCGGGTCATGGTTCAAGAGGGTTTCGCAAATGGCCAGGAAGGTTGTTTCGGCTAGGCGGACGCGCCGCTTGAAGTCCATGGTGAGCCGATCAAAGCCCTCAATCCAATGGTCGAAGATCTCCGGCGCGTGTGTCCATACTGGCGTGAGGTCGTCAACATTGACGTTGGCAAGATAGAGGCTTGCACCGGCTGCTCGGGCGTCGTCGATACGCTGACGCGCTGTCTCGGTCGCACGCTTCCAGGCGCGCCGTTGAGCCTCCAGATCTTGAGCCTCCCGGAGCGCCGCGAACTGATCATCGCTTGTGTTCTCGCCCTTTCGTAGCTGCAAGGTATAAAACGAAGGGTATTCGCTCCACATGGAAAGCTCGATCGTGAGGTCGGATCCTGGATCTGGTTCAGGCACCGCACCCGCGGTCAGTACGTCTCCAAAGATCGCAACTGCGAGGCGAATGTCTACCGGGTCGCCGCCTCGCATCCGGGCTGCCTCAAGTAGCCGCCATGGCGCGATGCGAGGTGCGAGCTGCTCGAACGGTACGGATGGCGCGCCGGAAATAAGCGCGCCAGAGCCGTAGTGGTTGACCCAAAAGTGCTCTTCGCCCTTCCATGTCCAATCCCACTGGATCAGAAGTCGGCCAAAGCGCTCGCCGTCGGCACGTTCGAGCGTTCGGAATGCGATTCCCCGGTCCACCTGGTCATCGCCCCGGGCCTTTATTTCCAGCCAGCTCCATATGCGATCGCTCAAAGCTGAGCTGTAAAAGGACAGGACGCAGAGTAGGTCGTGCTGCTGCTTTTGCGTTCCCTGTCCGAAACGATCGAGCAGTGCATCCGCGGCCTCCGGAGTTGGCACCGAAACAACATGAGCGAAGTCGGTTAGGACTGTCTTGAGACCGGCTTCAATCATGCGTGTCGCTTGGGTCAGCCCATCCTCGCCTTGGACTTCAACGATCAGCAGTTGGCTTGCCGCATAGAGTTCGTTCCCCTCGTCGCTCTCGGCGAATTTTGTCCGTAGAGCGCTCGCGGAATCGCGAGACGCTCCGTCTGAAATTATCAGCTGATGCGGAGCGTGAATGGCCCGCCAGTATCTTTGTTCACGCGTTGCGTCCTGCAGCGTCAGCAGCTTACGCCGGCCTATGTCCGCCAAAAGATCGGGGGCACAGCGAGCGAGGACAGGTTCAATCTCCTCGAAAGCGTGATTCTCAAAAGAGTTGCCTCCCGCGCTGTCAAGCTTGGATGCATCAATGGAGCTTGCGTCACTGCGAACTTCTGCGACCACGCGCGCGGGCGGGTTAAAGTTTGGATTCAGCCAAAATGGTTTCGCTCGCTGAAGGCGAGCGTGGAGAGGTCTTGTCCCGTCTGAGAGGACATCGTCTGCATGCCGATGTTCAAGCGGGAACAAGCTCGTGGCGGGAGACTCGACATAGTCGTTTTCGTAGGACCAGCTTCCATCGAGTGTGGAGTCCATGTCCCGGGCTGCGATCTCGTCAACTTCGTATCCGGTGAGGAAAAGCAGGCGTTTGGCGATCCGCGCTGGCAGATCTGGATTGATTCCAGGTTCAGGACTGCGCCCTTGCATCGCTGTCGCGAGTCGCCGAAGCTCCTCGGCTGTCGCCTCTGGATCGGCTTCGTTGAGGACGAGTAGCCATCGAAGGCCGTCTGAACCGGCGTTCCATTGCCCAACTGTTGCATTGATTGTCGCCACTTCAATCAATGGGACTGCCGGTGCTAATGGGAACCCGTCGAGAATTGATGGAACAGTTGCATGAAGAATGCCTTCGTCGAGGTCGACGAAGATCATCTCTTGACCCAAGATTGTCAAAGGACCGGATTGATCGACGCCGACGCGGTCGATCAATTGCTGGGCCCGATGTTCTTCGAAATCCTTGGCGTTTCCGACTCCGCTGTCGCGAACGCCTCGCGAAATCATCCGCAGCCATGACATGGTCCGCTTTACGATGGCCGTCCGGGCCGGGATGTCAGTGCGAGGAATGGCCCGCAACGCACTGACGGCCCAGAGCCGTGCAGACGCCTGAGCATGCGATGCGGAGTGTTCAATGGCATCGAGTAGCGGACTGATGAGGTTCGCCGATAAGGCCGCAAGCTCGCGACGATGGTGATCGGTGAGGTTCTGGGTTTGGAGCCAAGAAGTGACCAGCGCGCCCGCGATGGGCGTTTCCGTCGGGTCACCCCGCTCGATAAGGATCGCCACTGCGGCACGCAGTATCTCAGCACGCTGATCGAGCCCGGCGATGGGGTCGAGCCACTGGGCCAGTGCTGCGTCAATCACGTCGTAGGTCTCGCCGTTACGCGTCGCGAGCCCGGTCAGCAGAGCGGCGGCTAGCGAATGGGCGACAACCTCAGGCATGAATTCAATTTTCCCTATTGGCCCTACGCGGGTAAACCGGCCATCGACAATGTCACTCAGGCGCGCATAGACCTCGCCAGGAGTGAGATCCGGCCGACTCACGGCTTCGCCAAGCGCCTTCAATGTGAAGGCGTTGACGCCGCTTCTGAGTTCGAGTGCAATATCCTGCAGATATTGCTGCCATTCGTTGTCGCTAAAGGATTTGCCTGCGCGCTCGCCGAAGCTGTCTCGACCATATTCCCAAAGCAGCCTGTGGACCGTAACCTTGTCAGAGTCAATCAGCCGGTCTCGTAACCGAATGACGAGTTTGAATAGCCGCGGGGTGCGTGCCAGATCGACCAGATCCGGATGCAGGCTGGAGCGCGTCAATCCTTCCAGCGCCAGCATCTGATCCAGTTCTCCGCCGGGTTCGATTCCGTAGACATCGACGGTCGCCTTGACGGCCGGCTCGACCAGGCCTTTCAAACTGGCGAGTCTATCGGTCAGGAAATGAGGCCGGGTGCTGACAATGGACCGTACGCGGTCGGCGAACGTCGGTCCCTGGAGCACCTTGAGGACCTGAAGCCATGGCACAGAAGGTTCTTGATTAATGCCGTCGAAGATAGCAGTGAGCACGGGTCCTTCATCCGCCGGACGTGCAAGGAGCCGATCGAGCCGTCGAATCCAATGATCGACGGTTCGCTGCCCGGTCAGCTCGCAGCAGCGCTCGGCGAAGAAGCGCTTTACAGCCGTCTCGGACGCTGATTTCAAGGCAGCAGCGGCCGACGACGGCACGACGAAGACGATGGGGTGCTCCGAGATGTGGTCGACGATCCAATCGAGCGTAGACCATGTCTTCCCCACACCGTCGGCTCCGACGACGACCATTGTTGCGTCGTTCTGAGCGGGACCTATCCACCAGGCGTCGAGCGCTTGGCTGACGGCGATCCGCTTAATCCTTTTGGACTGTGCGCCGCCGGCCGCATCCTGGCCGAGCTCAGCGTTTGAAACCCTCGGCGATCTCCATATCTCGTCGAGCTTACGGTGTGACTTCAGCCTCAGCGTCTCAAAGCCGAGGCTCCACGATTGGAGATCACGCTTGATTTCCTCAATTGCGTCGCGGGCGACGGGTGCCAGTTTGCGAGTCAGTTCGCCGGCGGCGGCGGAGAAAATTTCGCCAACAATATCCGGATCGGATGCGCAGAGGGCTGCAAGCGTGGAGAGTCTCTCGTCAACCCAACTGAGAATGATCACGGGCACGCCCAGACGCTCGCCATGCTGCTCCAAGTCCTGTCGGAGTTGCTCGGGGACACTCCTGGTCGCGACCAGAATCCACCCCTCGATCGCCTCATCCCGAGCGACGGCCTGATCGATTTCCCCTAGAAGCTCTCGATCTTTGTTAGATGTGGTCTCGCGATATTTCTTGCATTCGATGCGAAATCGCCGACCTTGCCGGCCTGCAGGACCGGCATCCGCGCCATGTTGGAATCCGGATTTCGCGGTGGCGACTTCAATTCCGAGCAGCCGGCCAATGAGCGCCGCCGCTAAGTTCTCCAACTGTTTCGCGCGTGGCTCCTCATTCAGCGCGGCCTGAAGGCGACGCTGAACTTCTCTATCCTCATCTGAAAAGAAGGCCGTCATTTGAGTCCGCCTTTGGAGCGCGTTGGGTGCCTGGCACTATACCGGCACGTTCAGAAAATCTGCTTTTCAGCTCGCGTGCCATTGAAAGCGTAGTCCGGGAGCGTCGGCTGAATCGAAGCAAGATTCGGAAGGAAGCCCAGCATGTTGGACATTTTCTGTGAATCGTCGAATACGATCGATATCATCGTCGACTCAACTACCGAGTTCAATCGCTTGTGAAAAATCATTTCGATTCCTGCTGATCGCGCAGTTCGTTGACCATAGCTAGCGAATCGGGATAGGACCAACTGCGGCCCGGTGTCGGGGACAGCTTCGGCAACGCAATTCCCATCGTAGGGGCAAGTCACTTGCGATTCAGTTCGACGAGGAGCAGACGCTTGATGCGTTGCTCCGGGTCTGCCGATACATCGGGGTGTCAGCACGCAGGTTGCGACGTACGAATTGTCCACCCAGTCGTAGAGCTGGATGCGGCCGACCGCGTTGAGGCGATACCCGAGCATCATTGCGAAGTGCGAGGGCGCTTTGATAAAGAGATGGATCACGTTAAGCCGGTGATGGGAGCGAAAGTCCACCAAGGCAGTCTTGGCCTCCGCAACAGCCCGATTCAGCTTCAGCGGACTGTCAATTATATCGGCACTGGTGAGCTCCAGACGCGGTGCCCGTGCCAGGTTCTCCGCGATCGCAACTGTGACGTTCGGCGACAGCGCGCGTCGGGAACGCGATGCTCACCGCGCCCTCCTTCATTCCGTCGTCGCCGCAGGACGAATCAGCGGTGAAGAACGGGGCCGTAGTCTGCGCATGCTCGTCAGTACGAAAGTGCGCGCCGTTGTGCTCGATGTCGAGGATGAAACCTTTGGTGGCGCCGAACGTGTAGCAGAGCAGGAAGACTTTCGAACGGCCGCGTAAGCGCCTCGCGCGCTGGTGTGCGGCTCGCCTCGACTCCCACGGCAAGGGGTTGTCGTCCTTTCCGTGCAAATTCTGGCGGTTTTATCTAAAAAGATCCTATTAATCAATGGCTTGCTAAACCGCCGATTGTGCGAAAGCCAACGAACTGCCGAACCTTCCTGCAAGCCGCTCTGCGCGCGACTACCGCCATAATTTGCACGGAAAGGGCGATAACCGCGAGAAGGGTCAAATGATCAGCGACATTCGAACAATACAACTCGCGAACGCTTAACGTGCGCAAATTTCCGAATCGTGAGACGCCGCCAATCTCTCGCGCCTCCATCACCCTTCCCTCACAACGAACACACTACGTTCACACGTCGGTCCGTTTGTTCCCGTCTGCATTGTTGCCGTGTGCTGTTGCGTGGCGAATCCATGGCACACGCCGTTCAACGAACTGCTATTGAACGGCCTTCACGTCGACGATGACGATCGAATCGGTACAGAGACGTAGCGCGGGCATGCGGTCACCCGATCGGACACGCTGCGTGTCGTCACCAAGCATGATCGGATGTGCTTCAGTTTGCTCAACGACGGCCGGCTGACTCGACTCGATGATTTCGAATGTCTCCGTTAACCCAGCGCGACATCTACGGCGGCTTTTAATGTACAACGGTCATCTCCGCCTTCTCAACGGCTCAACCCGGTCTCCAGCTTTAGGCAAATTGTCATGGCTGCCTGTTATGGCTCGAGTCACTCGCTCCAACGTTGTCGCCGCTCCTATGGCGCAGGCAGCGCTCCTCCTTTCGCTGCCCCCTCCTCTGGGAGACAACGCTGCCTTTTGCACCCAGTCTTCTAGTTGAACATTTCCGGCCGCAAGTCGCTCACCTCGATGATCACATCAGCCGGCAGGTTCGCCCTGCGTGCGGCGGTGCGGATGGCTTCGGCATTGGGCGCCTCATACAGGCAGTAAGTCTTCTTCTTGTCCGCGCTGAGAAATGAAAAGAGCCATTCGACGCCCTCCTCGTCGTTGATCCGCTTCAGAGCGCCCGCACTTTCACTGGTGACCTCGAGCTGTTCTGCAAAGCTTCGTTCAATCATAAAACGTGGCATGAGATTCTCCTGAGAGTAATGGCCACATCGCCGCAGTTCGAACTGTGCGATAGGCGTGCACTAGTTTCCGAGCGCTGTGTTCGCACACACGCCAGCAATGCGCTCGACGAGAGCAAACATCTTCAGTTCCTTCGCAGCGGCGGCCGCATCGGCCAGCAGGGCCTGTGCCGTGCTCTATCTCCAACACCATTGCGCGCTGCCAGCATTCGCGCGAATTCGTACCGGCCATGCGCGAGCCAGGGCCACGCTCGCAAGCGCTCGTCCATGCGTAGCCCGTATTCGAAATGCTCTTCGGCGGCAGACCAATCGCCCAGTGCATGAGCGAGCATGCCGAGATACCGTGCCGCGGACCCGCAGCACAATGTAAAGACAGGAACGGTGACGACCTGATCCCGGAACGGCAGGAGAAGGGTATAAACCTGTTCGGCGCGCTCGACGTCTCGGAGCCGCGCAGCAACTTCCGCCAGATACGTCAAGGTCACGAGCCGCTTGCTGTCGAGAGGGATGCTGGAATCCGATTCTGCGAGCCGATCGAGATTGTCGCGGGCCTGCGCTTCCAGGCCGAGATCGCTGCAGATCAACATGAGCCCGGGCCGCCACGCTGAGTTTTCGGAATGCTCGTTGACGAACCGCGTGAAGAGCGGCGCTACCTCGGCGAGCCGTCCCTGTTCGCGGCGTATTGTGAACATCTGCATGCCGTACACGCCCGTTGCGAGTGTCGCGTCGACGGTCTGCGCCATGTGGAACGACTCCCGCGCCTTGTGCTCCGCCACGGCGAAGTCCCCGACGAGTACGGCGCGCATCGCCTGCGCACCCGTGACGCACCATTTGTCGACGAAGTGCTGTCCACTGGTGGCAATTTCCCGATACCTTTCCAGGGCACTCTCGAAGTGTTCCACGGCGCCGATCTCCAGGTAGCCGGCAAGACATCGAGCGCATGCGTGACCTATGGTGTTCGCATCACCGAGATCTTCTGCGATCTGGCGCAGCTCCTGCAACACGCTTTCGCGCTCCGCAAAGTTGCCCGCAGGCAAAGGACGGGCTCCGACATGCATCATCTCGCACACCAATGCGTCGAATAAGCTCGGCAGGTCGTTCAGGTGTCTGGCGAGGGCGACAGCCTCCAATGCCAATTCACCAGTTTGCTCATGCGCACCAGTCATGTGAACGGTGCGGATCAGTCGACTCAACAGGCGACAACGCTCGACCGACTCCTCGGTTCCGATCAAGGCGAGCGCCTCTTTGAGCAAGGAAATCGATGCTTTGCCGGAGCCTTCGAGGAACGTCTCCGCGGTGTCGAATCCCAGGGCCGCCTGCACAAGAAACGACGGAAGCTTCTGTTCGCGGGCAATCTGCACCGCCTGCCAGAAGGTCGCTTTCGCTTCGAGAAGGCCCAATCTGAACTCCGCTCCACCTCTTGTCAGCAGTAAAGGCAATAGGTGCGCGGCCCGATCCTGATCACTGTAGGAGCATCGATTGAGCAGTTCAAGCCCGCGCTGTGCATGTGCGATAGCCTCCTCGTAAGCCGCGCCCGAAAGTGCCCGTTCTCCCGCACGCTGCCAGTAGCTGACTGCGCGAACCAGCAGGTCTGCCGCAGTGAAGTTTTGGGCGATCAGTTCAGGCTGCCGCTCGGCTATTTCCGGATAGTGGTCCTCCAGAGCAACCGCGATCAGCGCATGGTACTGGCGACGGCGCGCAAGCAACAGGGATTGGTACGCGATCTCCTGGACCAGCGCGTGCCGAAACAGATACGTGTCTCCATCCGCTGGCGTACCGGAAGCGGGCACGATGATTTCCGCCGCGACAAGGCTGTCAAGCGTGTGCTGCAGTTCATTCTCTGGCTTCGATGCAATCAGGCCAAGCAGCTTCCTGCCGAACTCCCGCCCCACTATGGCCGCGATCTGGGCGGTTTCCTTGACGGTCGGCTCCAACCGGTCGAGCCGCGATAGCAGGGAGCCCTGCAGCGTGTCCGGAATCGCAATTGTCTGCGGCGTTCCTTTCAACTCGTAGCTGATGCCAGCATCCTGCAACCAATCGCCCTGCAGGACGGTCTTCGTCAGCTCCTCGACGAAAAGCGGCACGCCGTCCGTTTTTGAGACGATCTGATCGAGTACGAGACCCGGAAGCCGCTTTCCATCCGTCAGCCGTTCGACCATCGCGATGCAATCGCGGCGCGAGAGCCGATCGAGATTGATCTGTATGAGATGAGGGTAAGCCCATCCCGGTTCGAACTCGGGCCGCGCCGTGACCAGTACAAGCAGCGGGGCGGCCACCAGGCGTTCGAGCACGAGCCGGACGAGTTCCTGCGAAGACGGATCGATCCAGTGCGCGTCCTCGACAACGACGAGCACCGGTTGAACTCGGGTCGACCTTTCAACGATGGCGACGAGTACGTCCAGCGTCCGTCGTTTGAAGGAAGGAGATGAAACGTCGGTCGCCTGATGGCGCGCGGCCGCCGGCACTCCCAGCAAGGTTGTGAGTACGAGAACCGTTTCGTCGACATCGACTCCCAGCCTTCCGATTCCAGCCTCTAGCAGCTCAAGATCCGAAGCGCGGGGCGCGTCGAGTCCGAGTTCAAAGACGCGCCGTAGCCAGCGCAATACCGGCCAGAAAGGGCTGTTGCGATAGTACGGGGAACAGTGGAGCGAAATGACAGTATGGGTGTCTCCACTGATGCTGTCGCCGAATGCTCGCAGCAAGCGGGATTTTCCGATTCCCGGCTCACCGATCAGCAGCACACAGCGCATCTCGCCGTCGACGCTCTGCTTCCAGCGCTGCCGGATCATGTCGAGTTCCGCGGCCCGTCCGATGAGCGACGTCATGCCGTGGCCCGCCCTGACTTCGAAACGGTCGATCGCATCCAGTTGCGCGAGCACGCGCTGGACCTGAACCGGACCGGAAACCCCTTTCAGTTCTTGCCTACCGAGGTTTTCGAGCAGGAACGATCCTTCGATCAGGCGTTGCGTGGCCGGGCCCACGACGACCGCGTCGGGCGGTGCGAGTGCCTGCAGCCTTGCGGCGAGGATTGGTGCCTCTCCGACAATCGCCTGGCGATCCAGCGAAGATCCAGCGCCAATCGCGCCGGCGACGACCAGTCCCGTCTCGATCCCGATACGTACCTGTAGTCGTATGCCGTGCTCAACTTCGATGCGATTGTTGGCCTCGCGAAGCGCCGAAACGACGGCGAGCGCGGAAAGTACCGCGCGCACGGCATCGTCTTCGTGGGCACTCGGGTAGCCGAAATAAACGAGCAGTCCGTCACCGAGGTAAAGCGCGATGTGACCTTCATGAGCTTCGATCGCCGTTGCGCAGGCCTGATGGTAGAACCCTAGCAGGCGTCGCATGTCCTCAGGATCGAATCGTTCCGCGAGCCCAGTCGAATCAACAAGGTCGACAAACATCACAGTGAGCTGCCGCCTCTCGGCCTCGACTGCTACCGACGCAGATGACGAAGGTCGTTCTCTTCGTTCTCCCGCGGACTCGAGCGATCGCGCTTTGGCCTGGGCCAGTGCCGCAAGTCCTTTCGCGAGCCGCTTGCGGTCACCGAGCGTCAGGCCGAGCTCCTTCAGTTCATCATCGGAAAGGTCACCGAGCACATCCCAGTCGATCCCTTCCGAGGCGAACTTCGCAGCGTGCTCACCCAGGCCGATCTGCACCAGCCATGTCGTCAGGTCGTCGGTCATCGCTGGATCTCTGGCATACCATTTAGGCTATGATCGGCGAGGGAACTCAACTTGTCCATGCGCCTTCGCACGCCTTCCAACGATTGCCTGATAAAGCGCCGGACATGGCAGGCGCGTGCGTCGGTATCGCTTAAGTAAGAGCACCGGACATTGCGCTGTCTGGTGATTCGGCGAGTATGGATATGAGGCTCTCACACGTTCGGCGGGAAGCCGACTTTTGAATGCTCGTCTTGACGGGCAGGCCAGCGTCCACAACTGGCCCCGGCTGCTGACAGCCAGTCGCAACTTTGTCCTTCATAAAACGGCCTGTTCGGGGTGCCCTTCAAGATTCGGACTTTTTCGTACGCTATAGGCCACCACGTGAGGCGCTTCGAATATCGCTGATCGACCCACAAGCACCGCTAACGTTAAATCAGTGGAAGGCCGCTTTCAGCGTGGAATGAGACGATACCAGTCGCCGTTGCGCTGGCCGTTTTGGCTGGAGCGCCTCAGATCTGGGTCGCACAGCGTTTACGCCTCCCGATAGTTGAACTCTCCGGTCAGTTACGGTCCAGTCAATCTCGCTTGCCTCGATGGGCGTCGCCGGCATTGCCTTCCTCGCGCTCACCATCAGACGGTTTGTCCGGCGTATGCTCCGACTTGTCATGCGGCGATTTCTCTGTCGTGAACAGCCGCCGTCCGATTCGATCACCGATGTCCCGAAGAGAGGACCGCATGTACCAGGGCCACCAGGCAATGTGGTAGAACCACAGGCAAGCTCCGCGGTATCCCCTGAGCCACTCAGGGCGGATTTCGTCTGTTGGGAAACTCTCCAGCGAGCGATGTCCAAGCGACATAACGCCAACCGTCATCCAGGCAAACGCGATCAGCAGGGTTGGAAGCGACAGGAGGCAGGCCACAGCGAACAGGGCAAGCGGCAAACAGATCTCGAGTGTCGAACGCGTTCTCACGCCCTGTTCTCCCATTCAGAATCGAGCCGACTTTCAGCTTACTCCCGATCGGTACGTTCGCCATATATGGACCACAACGCGGGCAGCTCGGTGCAACCAGGCGCGATGGGAGCCACCGTTCGATCATCGATTCTTGAATGCGAAAACGACAACGAGGACCGCGACAAGCACTGCAAGCCATTTCAAACTGGCGACAAGCTTGCTGAGCTTATCCACCAGTGCGTTAATCGAATTCGTCTCGCTACCGGCTGTTTGCTGTTGCCCCTCGGGTGATCTCTCGCTGTGGTCGAGCGGGCCTAAGCGGACTTTCCCGAAGTCGAGTGCGAGATGAACAACGTATCCGCCCGCAATTTCCGGCGATTCCGCAGCGCTGTCTTCCTTGCCCGGCCGGAGGAACTGATACGCTTGCCCAGGGAAGTCAGCAAACACCTGCCTCGACGTATAGACGTTGCTCAGACAGAGGCCGACCTTGACCGCAGCGAGCCGGCCGGCCTCAACGCCCTCGATGAGCGCCTTCATGCTGCTTTCCGGCACGTGGCAAGACGCCCACCACTGATCGGGTTCCTGCATCTCCCGGTCCGGGCGGTTATAGCCGAGCCTTGCAATGCCCAGTGGGACGTCCGAGAAAGTTGTACCGAGCGCGTCTTGCCATTCGCGAAGGCCATGCCGGTCTGCCGAACGGATTTCCCTGGCCGCGAACGAGATCTGGACCATGCGCGTGCTGTTCCCCGGTTCGCCAATAATTGACAGGCGAACGTCATCGAAGGAAGCGGTCCCACGGATACAGGTAGTCAGGGTGGATTGCGTTTCTCCCTCTGCGGGTTCCAGTTGCTGAACGACCTGGAGATCCTGCAAGGTAAGCCAGAGTGAGCTTGCAGGGTAATACGTCGTTGCGTTGCCATCAGGCCCGACGTGCTCGAGCGAGTGGCCACTGCCCTCTCTCACACCAATTCCACGGCTCCCATCGCGATAGGCCACGCGTACTTTTTCATCGAGGCGCGGATGGGTGCCCGCCGCGAGTTGCTCCGGATCCGGAGGTGTCGGGTAAGTCCTTGCCGCGCCATTCAGGCTATCCAGAATATCGCCTCGCTGGCGGATCTCCACAATGAGCTGCCGCTCGCGATCTGTCGGTGCCGCACGGGTGTCCGACAGCATCTCGCCAAAACGATTTGCGAGTCGAAGCGCGTTGGGTGTCGCGGTTTCGGGCACCCCCTTAGGAATTCGCCTCGCCGTAGGATCGGTGCCAGGCGGCTGCTGCGGATCAGCGACCGCCACGAGTGAAGGCAGTAACCGGGTTAAGAGGCTCGCATAGTGGGGGAGTATGGGCAGGAACACACCGGCGAGAACCAGATTGAACAGCGTGTGGAAATCCGCAACCACACGTGCATTGTCCGGTTCCATGGTAACCATGAAGCGGCCGATTGGTCCGAGCGCCGCGAGGGCCGCCACAACGCCGATTAATCGCGTGAGCAGGTTTCCAACCGGTAGCCGCTTCGATGCGGGATCGTATGGTCCCGTGCCCGCCAGCACGGGGTTGATGGCGGTGCCGAGGTTCGCACCCATCACCAAAGCAAACGCCGTATTGGGAGGAACCACGTTCCGCGCGCAAAGCGAGGTGATGAGCAGAACAGCCGCGACGTTTGAATCCGCGGCCCACGTCAAGCCCGCAGCGAGCAGAACATCGACGACCGGTACGGTGGACGCAGCGCCCAGCAGCATGCGCAGGCTGGGGGCATCCTCGTAATCGGTCATCAGCTCGAGCAGATGGTGCAGCGCGAGCAGCATCAGGCCCAGACCAATGAACATGCGTCCCAGGTCGTGTGCACGTGTGTTCGACACCTTGCGGAACATCAGCGCGCCGACAAGGATCAGGGCCGGCGAAACGGCTGCCGCGAGGTCGAATGACAGTACCTGCACGATCAATGTTACGCCGACGTTTGCGCCCAGCATGACCGCAAGCGCCGGCACAAGCCCGACGCCTCCCTCAGCAGCGAAGCCCTCAATCATGAGTCCGGTCGTCGCGCTGCTTTGCAGTACCGCGGTCGCGCCCGTCCCGGCCAGGAAAGCCCGGAAGCCCCCGCGCAGCGATCTGCCGAGGAGTGACCGAAGACTGGCGCCGAATGACCGGTGCATGCCGGTTTGGACCATCTGGGTGCCCAGCAGCAGCAGAGCAACGGAGCCAGCGAGATCGATCAGCGTGAACGTCGTTATCATGATTCGGACTCCTGGCGTCCAACCGTTGCCCATGCGACTTCGCCACTGCCCGGCCCCTTGCGTGGCTGGGCGTCGCAGCGAATCGACGCCGGTTGCTTGAACCCTCTAAGCATGGCTGGCACTCAACTACCCCGGCGTGTGGTCAGCACGCCCAGGTTGCATAAGCAAAAAAGTGCCCGATCGCGTAGTGAGCCAGTCTAACGCGATATCTTCCCGACTGTTGGAGGGGAAAACAACAATTCTTCACCGATCCCCGCATTCAGCATCGGGGGACCTGTCGGTATGTCGCCTGTGAGACTGCTACTCGGTATTTTGGACAGGACTTACAATGCCCGATAAAGGTCTGCCGGCGTTACATCACCGCCGGCTTCGACTGATATCAAGGGTGCAGGGAGAGGATGAAAGACAGAGCGACCGTGGTATGCGTGCGGGAAAACCGGATTCTGCTGGTTGCCAGAGAACGATCAAGATGGGCGCTAGCCGGCGGGAGAATCCGTCGGGACGAGACGCCCCTGGAAGCTGCGCGACGTGAACTGGTGGAAGAAACGACGCTGGCGGCTATTGAGTTGACATACCTCTTTCAATTTACCGGTTTCAATACCTTGCACCATGTCTTTTCGCTGACGTCGCGCACCATGCTAGCGTGCAGCCCAGCAACGAAATCGCGAAGTGCAGGTGGTTCACCCCGGTCAAGATTGCGACGCTTTCCGCCAGCGTCCCTACTCGTGGAATCGTAGAGCTTTTCTGCCGGTATATCCGCACTCTGCAATCGGACGACGTCCAGCGGATTTCGCAGCAGGCGGAACGGGTGAGCCGTGAACCGCACGTATCACTATCACGGATTCGAAGTTGAGGTGGCCGTCGAGGCTGACGTCAGCTGGCTGGGCGGACGCAGTGCGTTATCCAGCGTGGGATATGTCGCGGTCGTGAGGATCTGCAAGGAAGGTGCCGCTCTTGCCGATTTCTCGCCGTTGCGTTTTGGCGAATCGCAAGGAAAGCCATTTTTAAGCGAAGCTGATGCGCTCATGGGCGGCTATAGCGCGGGGCGACGTATCGTCGATGATTTGTTCAGTTCGTGATACGCGTCCACGCCGCCCTGGAAACAAAGCCTTTCATCCACTGATGATCCAATAACGGGTGACTGCTCTGGGCGGGCGGATGATCCGTCATTCGTCGATGCCCCGCGACTCTCTCCGATGGCCGAACCCGGAAGTTCGATGTCGACGCGTTTGGCCGAACCCAAGCCTGCTTCGAACTTCCGCAGTCGGCTCAAGGCGGGAGGCAGCATCCAGAGAACTGCCATCTCCCTGTTTCTTACATCGCCTTGCACCCACAAGAGTGCGTCCGTGCCAGGCGCACAAAAAAAGCCAGGGCGGTGAAGCCCTGGACGAGGGGATTCTGCTGGTTGAGAGGACCAGCAGAATCCGAGGGTGGCCACCGCGCCTGAGAGCGCGGTAGCCCGATCACAAGATATCGCCGTTTCATCGTCGCGCGAATCGATGTTTACCGCCATGGCGTACGAAACGGCGGCAACCATCGCATAGGTGTTGCCAGTGCACGTTTGCTGATGGAGCTCAGGTGCCCATCCATTCAGGCAACGATGCGACCACCCTCGATACCGCAACAACAGGATAGCGAGCGCAGTAGTTCAATGTCGGGCGTTGCTCCAGTGCGGCCAGTAGTGGTGGTGATCGAGCTGTCTGAGCCGTTTCCGACGCAATTGCTCCCGGTAATAATGAGCGGCGACGAACACGGGTGCCATCGCCAGCACGAACGAGCCCACAACGATTGCCACTGCTTCACTCATCGCAACCTCCATAGCAGAACTATCGGCTTCACTGCAGGTGTTGCCCCCCGTTGATTGCGATGTTGGCGCCGGTCACGAAACCCGCTTCACGCGAGCACAGGTACAGCACGAGTGCGGCGACTTCGTCGGGCTCTCCGAGCCGGCCGACCGGAATCTGCGGAATGATCTTCGTCTCGCGGATGTCCTCGGGCACCGCCATCACCATCTTCGTCGCGATATAGCCGGGCGAGATCGTGTTGACGGTGACGCCTTTCTTCGCCACCTCAAGCGCCAGCGATTTCGTGAAGCCATGCATGCCGGCCTTCGCCGCCGCATAGTTGGTCTGACCGAACCCGCCCTTGGAGCCGATGATCGACGACACGTTGATGATGCGGCCCCAGCCACGCTCGACCATGCTGTCGCACACCGGCTTCGTCATGTTGAACACTGAGTCGAGGTTGGTCCGGATGACCGCGTCCCAATTGACCTTGTCGAGCTTCCTGAAGCTGGCGTCGCGCGTAATGCCGGCGTTGTTAATCAGGATGTCGACCGGTCCGACTTCCGCGCTGATTTGCGCCATGCATCGTTCGCACGAGTCGTAGTCGGCGACGTCGACCGCGTATGCGCGGAATTGTCGTCCCTGTGCCTCCATGCGTTCGAGCCACTCGTTCGCACCGGTGTTGCCCGGCGAACAGGTAACCACGACCGCATAGCCGGCGTCATGCAGCTTGATGCTGATCGCTTCGCCAAGTCCGCCCATTCCACCCGTCACCACCGCGATCTGCTTTGCCATCGAATCGTCCTCGTAAAAGCTGGCGTCATGCTCATCTGGAGCAACACTGCCTTCAGTCCTGGAACTGGATGTACTGGAAGGCGGGATTCCCTATCCATAAGGAATCCTTCATATATTACAGAAACCATACCACGGGCATCGCTGCCCGCGCCAGTTCTAACGCTTCGCGCCCGCCGCTACGGGAGCCTGTCCGGAGTTGCTTCGCACGGCCTTTGACGCTGAAGCTGTGAGTGCATCAAAATTACTCCCAGCAACCTGCACGGCCTGTTGTCCCGTTTTCTGCAGCGTTTCGTACAGGGTCGTGGTGGCGGCAATCGCGGATTTCCACGCAGCGATCGCGGCTTCAGAACCTGCGGGACCATGCTTCGCCGCGTCCTCGACGAGTGTCTGCACGCGACCGTTATACCGATCGTACTGCGCCTGTGCGAGTTGCGTGACTTCAGCCTGAGTGGTCGACGCGATCTCGAACACTTGCCGGCCGTATGACAGCGATTTTTCCGCGAAGGGTCCGGTGAAACCTGCCTGCAGCGCGAACCACTGCTGCGGGTCTGTCGTGCCGGGCACCTTCGTCACGTTCTCCTGCGCCTCGGCGAGCGTGGACCTGACGACCTGCAGGTTCAGCGCGACCAGTTTCTCGACGCCTTCAAAGGCCTTTCCGGCCAACCCGAAGAACGCGTCGACGTTGGCCTTCGCGGCAGCAACCTGCTCGGGACTCAATATAGTCATTGTTGACTTCCTCAAAATTCGGTCCGGCGCGCGAAACCCCGATCGGACGGGTGTGTTGCGGCGGATCGCGATGCTGGAAAAATCGAAGTGCAAGGACGCCTGCCCGGCGGCACGCGTCGCGAGGACTTCGGACGGTCGTTACATCAACAGGCACTACAACTAAACCCCAACTGGGACGCTTCGTTCATGACTGTTTCTTCGGCGCGATCGCCGTGTGGTGCAGCTGCATTCGTGTCGAACATGGGGACAGCAGACGCCGCAGTTTCATTCAGGACCGGGAGGTAGACGCCGCAGATGTCTAGCGCATCCGGGCGACGGCCTTGAGAATGGAATCGCCGTCGCTTGTGACATGAGGACGTGAGCGTCCTGACGCGAGGTTTTCCAGTGATATGAGTTGCTGCTCGAACAGCGTGTCGAGCTCGGCGCGGCCTAGATCAATCTGATCCGGCGAGGCCTTGATGAGCATTAAGGTAGCGAATTCATGGGGACTCAGCATATCGTCTCCTCGATTTAGTCTTTCTGCGCCGCGAGCATTAATTACCCTCTCCGTGCCGAATGGCGGCAAATATTTCCGTGGCGTTTGCAAAGCACGTTCAGGAAATCCTTACCGAGACGTCATCATAACCACTCAATTTTCGAATGCAATATGTGAAATGCTTTTTACGGGTACAACCATTTTGTCTGATGAATATTTATGTATATTGCATGGCAGCGCGATGTGGTGCATAACGCCACCGGCGATCCCAGTGGATGCCTGTCTGGCATGGCCCATGGCTGATCCTGACTACACACGATGTGTGAATCAATGACCTAATTAATGGTGCCAGTTTATGTTGAATGCATCGGATCAGTTTATATTTGAAGATTGTATTTATGGGCTAACGTCCATTTGAAGCGGTTATCCTTAGGCCGACATTGCGAAATATTTATTACAGCGCGCGTGAATCTGCCACGCCACCCACATTGGGATCGGCGCGAAGATGCAACAGGGTGATGCAGTGATCCTTCATCGAACAGCCTTCGCAATCGGATTGACATGATCGGCACACCACCGTGTCGGCCTTCGTAATGTGCGTGCGCGGAATCCTGAATTGGCGCCTGATCCTGCCACCGGGCAGCGCCCACCGTGAGCGTGGCATCGCGACCAGCAGTACCCGGCCATCACGGATACACAGCACCGTTGCCCTGTTTTCATAGCAGTCTGACCTCTTATGCGAGGCGGCGATTTTATGGCGACACGGACGATGAAGCTGCGTGATCAAAAATTCGGGGGCCTTTGAACACAGTTGCGGCAAGCGGCGATCCGCTCAAAGTGACTTGCAACGGAATTTCGATGTGCACTTCGCACACCACGACGTCATAAAAATGTCACAATTATGGGTTTTCGGGCCGAATGGTGCGCCCTATCGGAATCTTGATTGCAAGAGCGATCTGCTGTCGCGCATGACTGCAAGCGGGTTCTCCGAGACCTGCACGCGGCCGAAAGCCATGTCAGGCATGCGAGCCTGCAAGCACGGCAAGTAAATGGAGCATGCCATGACACGGACGTACGAATACAACGGGTTCACCTTGGAGGTCGCAGTCGAATCCGATTGCCGCAGCCGCCCGGCAAAACGCGCATCGGCACATCCGGGCTATGTCGCGGTCGTTCGGATTTGCGAAGCAGGCAGCGCAGTGCCCCGATTGTCGCAACTCAGACTGGGTGAAGCAGGCGGCCACCCGTTCGATAGCGAGGCCGGCGCCCTGAATGGCGGGTACATCGCAGCGCGCACGATCGTGGACGACCTTTTCGGCCAGGACATTGCCGACTCCATCGTCATGCCATTGTGGCAGTCCCCGGTTACGCTACCTTCACCCGGGGTATTGCTGTCCTTCAGTGAACGCACGAAACGGTCCGAAAAGGTGCACGCCCGTCGGGTGTGACTCTGGGGCGCCTGATCCAGAATGCGATCCGTTCCAGCAGAATCGACTGTCATTCTACGAATGTGCAAGGAAGCCCCGGCAATCATCCAAGGGCTTAGCACCATCGTTGAGTCTTCGTGCCCCTGCTGTCCGGTTCTCAATCATCCAGGGCTTCGCGCTCAAGTCGCTCGCGCGAAACATGGCGTACATCCGTGCCTTTGACAACGTAAATGACGAGCTCCGCCAGATTCTTCGCGTGATCCCCGATCCGTTCGATAGCTGATGCAATGAACAGGTAGTCGAGCGCAGACGAGATAATGCGAGGATTCTCGGCCATGTACGTTGGCAGCTTGCGCACAAAAGCGCGATACCGGTCATCGATCGCCTCATCCTCGCGCATGATCCGGGCTGCCGCAACAGTATCGAGTCGGGCGAATGCAGCGAGCGCGTTATGGAGGATGCTTGCCGCCATCTGGCCGGATGACTGAATCTCGGCAGTATTGACGTTCCTGCCCGCACCGTCATTCGCGATTCGCCGCGTCCGCTTCGCGATCTTGCGTGCCTCATCGCCGGCACGCTCGAGATTGGTAACGCCCTTTGAGATGGCCATCAGTCGACGCAGGTCGGATGCGGCGGGCTGGCGCCGCGCGATGATGTTGCCGCACTCGGCATCGATCTCGACTTCCATCGCATTGAGTCGATGCTCCTCATCAACCACCTTCTCGACCAGGCCCATGTCGAAGCGGCTGAGCGCCTCCATCGCATCGGTCAACTGTGATTCAACCAGTCCCCCCATCTCGAAAAACCTCAACGACAGGTGTTCAAGATCAGCGTCGAACCCGCTGGAAATGTGCTTGTCTGGCATTGAAAACTCCCCTTGCCCGAAAGAAGATAAACTGTTTGTACGATTTGTCAAACCTGCGCGAAATCATGAAGCCACAGGCCACCGGGAACAGAAGCGGCAAACGACCGTATGTGCACACGGCTGCAGGTGCCAATAAGGCAGGTGCAGCCAAGGAGCCGGATGATACGACGAAGGTTCGACCTTCGGCGACGAAGGCGAAGACCCGGAAGGCAACGCCCGTTGAAGACCCTCCCCCGCGCGTCGCCCGGCACCGCAGGGAGCACGTCAAACGGGAAAAGGTCGTGCGGGACACCTTCACAATGCCGAGGTCGGACTACGAAAAGATCGCGGCGCTCAAACAGCGGTGCCTCGATGCGGGGGTCGCCGTGAAAAAGAGCGAGCTCGTGCGGGCGGGCCTGCTTCTGCTGGAGTCTGAACCGACGAAACGCCTTCTCGCGGCCGTCACTGCGGTCGAGCCGGTCAAGACTGGCCGGCCACCAAAATCGAAGTGAGCCGCGCGCGGGGCCTGATAGTCGCGCCATATAGCGGCAAAAGCCGGGGCTTGCGAGAGGACCTCGCGCTTACCCTGTCCGGGCTCCGGGGCTCAGCCGGTAATGGTTCAGGTTCGATGCGAATGTGCAGGCAAGGCGCGACAAGCCCGCACGAAGTGTCACATGACCGTTCGTTCGGCACGGAGGGCTCTGAATCATGACATTGACGTTCACGCTGATCGATCTGGCTGGATCCGTCGCGCTGCTCCTGTGGGGTACCCACATGGTGCAGACCGGCATCCAGCGCGCGTTCGGTGCCACCCTTCGCTCACTGCTCGGTCGGGCTCTGCGCGGGCGACTGGGCGCCTTCCTGGCCGGGATCGGCGTCACCGCGGTATTGCAGAGCAGTACGGCGACCGGACTCATGACGGCCGGCTTCGCTGCCGGCGGCCTGGTCGACCTGGTCCCCGCGCTCGCCGTCATGCTCGGCGCGAACGTCGGCACAACACTGATCGTGCAGGTGCTGTCGTTCGATGTTGCGGCGGCCTCGCCGGCGGTGATACTCGTCGGCGTGCTGATGTTCCGGAAGGCGTCAAACACACGGGCACACGATCTGGGCCGCGTCCTGATTGGCCTGGGCCTGATGCTGCTCGCGCTGCACCAGTTGCTCGGGCTGATGACGGACTACGAGGACGCGCCCAGTCTGCGCATGCTGCTGGGCGCCGCATCCACCGTGCCGCTGGTGGATGTGCTGCTGGCAGCGGGTCTGACCTGGGCCGCGCATTCAAGCGTGGCGATCATCCTGCTCATCATGTCGCTGTGTGCGCAGAACGTGGTGCCGCCCGATGCCGCATTCGCACTGGTGCTGGGCGCGAATCTCGGCACTGCAATCAACCCGCTGCTGGAGGGGGCCACCGCGGGTGATCCGGCGTCGAAGCGGTTGCCGGTTGGCAATCTGCTCTCGCGGGCCGTCGGCGTCGTGATGGCGCTCGCCGCGCTCGGGCCGCTTGGCAGGCTCATGGTCACGATCGAACCGGACAATGCCCGGGTGGTGGCCGATTTTCATACGATGTTCAACCTTGTGCTTGCCTGCCTGTTCCTGCCGGTGCTGTCTCCGTACGCGCGACTGCTGGGCCGGCTGCTACCTCAGCGCGCAGACCCCGCCGACCCCTCGCGGCCACTGTATCTGGATCCGGCCGCACGGCAGATTCCGATGGTGGCGCTTGGCAATGCGGCACGTGAGGCACTGCGCCTGGCCGATGTGCTCGGCGAGATGCTGGCGGGTGCCCGCGCGGCGCTGGTGGAGGGCGACCGGAAACTGATTGTGGAAACGCGCCGGCGCGATGACATCCTGGACAACCTGAATACCGCGATCAAGACGTACCTGACGTCGCTCGATCCCGAACAACTTGCTGAGAACGACCATCGGCGGCTGCACGAGATCCTGACCTTCGTTATCAACATCGAGCAGGCTGGCGACGTGGTGGATCTGAACCTGCTCCCGCACGCCACCAAGCGCGTGAAGCGCGGACTCGCGTTTTCGAAGGAAGGGGAAACCGAATTGCTGGCCATGATGGACCGCCTGATGACCAATCTGCGTACCGCCGCGTCGCTGTTCATGACGGAGGATCCACGTACGGCACGCATGCTGGCTGACGAGAAGGTGGCCTTCAGGGAAGCGGAATCCACTGCGACGGCTTCGCACTTTGAGCGGCTGCGCTCCGGTCGCATTGACACCGCCCAGACCAGCGCACTGCACCTCGATCTGCTCCGTGACCTGAAGCTCATCAATTCGCATATCGTCGCGGCAGCCGCGTACCCGGTCCTCGAACGCACGGGAGCCCTGTTGCCCAGCCGGATTGCCGCGAATGAAATGTAGTCCGAAAGAAGTGGGCTCGCGCTGCACTGTATGCAGACAGTCCGCGGGGAAAACGAGCTGTCACGGATCGGCGTAATGGCGCCAGGGATGATCGCAGCGGGAGATACAGAAGGTTGTCCGTTCGGCGGCGATCAGCAAAGGTCTGGATGTATTTGATTTGCCCGTTGCTATGGACGTGAACCCACGCTTCCCTGAAGAGCGGGATTTCCGTCCGGACACCATACGATGTCCGGATCATTCCTTTCGATGTAGGCGACCATTTGTTCCCGGGTGAGATAGCCCTGCTCGCTGGTATCCTTGCCATCGACGACCTTGACCCACCACAAATACGCGATGTGTTCATGGCCCTGCCCTCCTGCCATCCGTCTCGCGACACATCTGGTTGTGAAACCGGCTGTGCTCATGGTGTTGCTCCAGTTGGTGAGTCGATACGTGCCAGGGCGCATCGGACAGTCAGGTTGGGCTATAGATCAACCGGACATCAGCGGCAGGCGAACAGCGTCCCTGTGACTGGGCACGAAAATGCGGGCGTCATCGGATTGCTCCCGCGGTCCCAGATGCGGTATCCATCAGACTGCGGATGACGCGGCAATTACCGATGATTCGCGAACCACGAGATCCGGCCGGGTTGGCACAACAAACCGGCGGCCGTCCTTGCCGCCCAGGTGCTCGAACAGCAGGGCGACCGCCTGCGACGCCATGTCGTCGAGGTGAAGATCAACCGCGGTCAGCGGCGGACGGCAGCTTCTTGCGCGGGTCCCGTCGTAACGCGTCACAACCTTCACGTCATATGGCACTCGCCTTCCCTCTTCAATGAGGGCTTGTACGGCTCCAACGGCAAACGCATCAACAAGTGCGCAAAGTCCGTCGATGTGGGGGTGTTCCCGGAGCAGTGTGGTGCAGGCGTTCCGACCCGCTGCCTCGCCGCCGGACTCATCCGCGACCGCGATGACGGACGCCATGCCATGTTCCGCGCAGAACCGCTGGTAGGTCGCCCTTGACTCGATGTACGAATTGCGCTGCTGCGCGCCGATCAGCAAGGCAATCTGCCGGCTGCCCTGGTCTTTCAGATGGCAGAGCAACAACTCCGTGGTTGCCGATGAATGAATGTCTACGTAGGGCACCGCATCGTTTGCCGGTTGGCGTCCAAGACACACAACCGGCAGGCCACGGTCCAGCAGGTGGGCCACGTTCGCGTCGTCGGCGGTGGGCTCGATCACGATCGCACCGTCAATGTCGAGTTGCTCGAGCGGCAGCCGGCCGGCCATCAGGGGCGGCACCAGCACCAGCGCAAGGCCGCGCGTCAGTGCGGCAGCGGCCGCCACGGCGGCGACTTCCATCAGGAACCCGAGACGTGAGGCACCGCCGGCGATTTCGAACGGCATCGAGGAGATCAGCGCAATCGTTCGGGCCTCCCCGGTGCGCAGCCGCTGCGCCCTGACGCTCGGACGGTAACCAAGGGTGCGGGCAGCCTCTTTCACGCGCTCGCGCGTTTGCGGGTCAACATAACCCTTGTCGTTCAGCGCATGCGAAACCGTGGTGGGAGACACTCCCGCTGCGCGGGCGACGTCGGCAATCGTTGGACGCTGCCTCGTCGGCACTGGAATCTGCATGGTGTTCCTTTCGATCGATAACCCGGGCTTTGCCTATCGGAACTGCACGTTCAATGAATAATCCAGCTTGACAACTCCGCATTGGCGACCCATTCTACGATAGCAAATCGATTTGGGAGTAATCCATTTTTTTTGCGCGCACCCCAAATCGATTTGGGAACTGCAAACCATCGCATCCGGATACCGGAGCAACCCGACCCAGCAGCGTTGCCGCCTCTGCCGGGAAACAGGAGACATACCGCCATGACGAACACCCAGCCGGTTCACGCTGTCGACGAGCGTTTGCCGCTTCTCAAACTTGTCCTGTTCGGACTGCAGCACGTCCTTGTCGTGGCCGCCTCGCCGATCACGGCCGTTTTCCTGGTTGCAAAGGCGCTCGGACTATCGTCCGGGCTGACCGTGGACCTCATCAGCGCCACCTTTCTTGTCTGTGGGCTGGGCACCCTGCTGCAATCGTTCGGCCCGCTGAAATTCGGCGCCCGGCTGCCGTTGGTCATGGTGCCTGGCGGGGCTCCTGTGGTGCTGTTTGTCCTCATCGCGCAACAAACCAACCTGCAGACAGCAGCGGGCGCGGTGATCCTGACTGGCGTGTTCTATTTCCTGCTGCTGCCCGTCTTTGCGCGCTGCCTGCGATTCTTTCCACGCATCGTGATCGGCACGATGCTGATCCTGGTGGCCGCAAACCTGATCAAGATCTACGGCGTCGTCATCGTCGGCCGTCCCGGTACGGCTGACTTCGCGAGTCCGCTCGCGATCGGGCTGGCACTTGCGACCGTTGCTTTCACAATCCTCTTCGCCAAGATTTTCAAGGGCATGCTCGGTCAGCTCGCAGTCCTGCTCGGCCTGCTGGCCGGGGCCGTCCTGTCCGCCGCGCTGGGCCTCATGAACTTCACAGGCGTCTGGTCCGGTGCCTTCATCACGATGCCCACGCCGCTGCCATTCGGCATGCCCCATTTCGACGTCCTGGCGGCGCTGCCGTTGCTGATTTTCAGCGTGATCTCGATGGCCGAAGCCACTGGCCAGACCGTGGCAATCGCCGAGGTTGTGGGCAAAGAAATCGATCCGGGCGTGGTGGTACCGAAAACGATCCGTGGGGACGCGTTGATGTCTGTGCTGGGTGGACTGTTTGGCACGTCGTTGATCATTACCAGCAGCGAAAACATTGGCATCGTCCAGGCGACCGGCATACGGTCCCGCTTCGTCACGGTAGCCGCTGGCGTCATTCTGATTGTCATCGCGCTGCTCGCGCCGCTTGGCCGTCTGGCCAACGCTATTCCCGCCGCCGTGGTAGGCGGAACCGCACTGATCGTGTTTTCGATCATCGGTGTGATGGGAATCAACCTCCTACGTGAGGTCGACCTCCGGTCGCGCGCCAACATGTACACGCTTGCCGCAGCGCTGACAATGGGCTTCCTGCCGATCGTCGTGCCCGGTGTCTACAGCAGGTTTCCCGCCACCCTCCAGATCCTGCTCGGCAACGGCCTCGCCATGGGCGCACTGACGGCGGTGATCGTCAACATCGTCTTCCAGCACCTTCATCTGCGCTGGCGCGTACGGGATGTCGCGAACCCAGCCACGCACCTTAAAGCCGCGGTCGACAAAAACCATTCCTGCCATTAACAACGCCTTTCTGGATCAAGCCATGTACTCCCACACCGTCAATAGCCATACGCCGCAGAATCTGACGCCCACGGATCTGTCTGCCGACGAACTCCTGCTGCTGCCAGAGTATGTGCTGCTGGCCGACGGGCCGGCACAGCGGCACGGCGTCGTGATCGCCCACGGCAAGTTTATCGACGTCGATTGCGCCGAAGCCCTGATCGTGCGCCACCCGCACCTGACTCCGGTTAGATTGCCGGGCAAGCTGGTCATGCCCGGCTTCATCGATGCACACCATCACCTCACCCAGTCATTCGGCAAGGCGCTTGCGTTTGGTGAACCGTCGGAAATCTATCGCCGCATCTGGGTGCCGCTGGAAAACTGCCTCGACGAGAACCTGCTCTACCTGTCAGCGAAGCTGGCCGCACTGGAGGCACTGCGCGGCGGCTTCACCACGGTCTGCGATGCCGGCACGCGCGCGAGCGGCGATGCCACGACGATCGCCGCAGCCACGCAGGACGCCGGTATCCGCTGTGTGCTCGGTCTGATATGCAACGACCTTGCCGACGACGTTGATGCCCGCGAGCGCGCGGCCATTGTGGAGCGTGCCCGCAGCCATCTTGCGCGCTGGGACGGCCATCCGCTCGTCCATCCGTCGCTTGCAATCTCGATACCCGAAGCGGGATCAGACGGCATGCTGCAGACGGCCGCCGCGCTGTGCGCGGACGCAGGCGCGATCTTCCAGACGCATGCGAACGAGCATCTGGCGTCAGTTGAGCGATCGATCGTCCGACGCAAGATGCGCCCGATCGAGCATCTTCACTACGCCGGGGCACTCGGCCCGCAAACCCTCATCGCGCACGCAACGCTTGTCACGCCGACGGAACTGAACCTGCTGCGCGACACGGGAACGGCGGTCAGCTACAACCCGGTCGCGAGCTCGTGGAAGGGCAATGCAGTGGCCCCCGCGATGCAGATGGCGGCACTCGGCATCCGCTTCGGACTGGGTACCGATGGCACGCGCAGCGATGCCTTCAGGCTGCTCGACGCGGCGGAAACTGCCCAGCGCTTCGCGTTTGGCCTCGCGACCGGCGACTCGTCCTGCGGTGCGGGCGAACTCTGGCTGGACCATGCGCTGCGCGGCGGCGCTGACGTCCTCCGCCTCGATGCGCTGACCGGCGGCATCGCACCAGGCAAGGCCGCCGACTTTCTGCTGGTCGACATCGACGTGCCCGAAATGCGTCCGTCCTGGGATCTCAAGTGGGAACTGGTCCGACTAGCCAATCGCAGCCAGATCGACGCCGTGTTTGTCGCAGGCAGCCTGCGCCTCTGGCAGGGCTGGCCCCTCGACTGGGATGCGCGCGCGTTCCTGAAAGAGGTCGACGACGTGGCGGCCGATGTCGTGGCTCGTGCTCCGATCCAGCGCGTTCACCCTGCCTCGCAGCCCGATGTCAACACGGGGCAAAGCGACCCTGCCGCCGCGCACTCCGTGAACGTTACCGCAGGTCGGTAGCGCGTGCTGCCGTCCACCACGAACAACTTTCCTTTTACTGATCGGTAATTCCTGTGAGCCCCACAATATTCGCCATCCTAGCCGCCACGGTGCTGGTCGCTTCATTCGTTCAGGGCGCCGTCGGCGTAGGCTTCGCGCTCATTGCCGCACCGGTCATCGGGCTCGTCGAACCCGGTCTGTTGCCGGTGTCACTGCTGATCCTGATGTTGCCGTTAAACGTGTACCTCGCATGGCGGGAGCGCCCCGCGCTTGATTCGAACGGAGCCCTGTGGATCACGCTCGGACGGACCGTCGGCGCGGTGGGAGGCGTATTGATCATCTCCCGGATATCGGCACACGACCTGAATCTGTTCATTGGTGCGTCGACCGTCGCCGCAGCGGTCGTAACCCTTTGCGCTCCGACGTTCGCGCCTGGCCGCAAGGCGTTCATAGCAGCCGGTGCTGTGACCGGCATCACGGAAACCGCAACGGGCATCGGTGGTCCGGCACTGGCCATGGTCTTCCAGCATTACCGGGCACCGGCGCTGCGCTCGACCATCGCACTGTGTTTCGCGGTCGGCGAGGCGCTCTCGCTGGTGATGCTCAGCTTTGCCGGGCAGATCACGCACGGAAAGTTCGTGTCTGCGCTGCTGCTCGTCCCACCGGTCATCGTTGGCGCGTTCGTCAGCCAGCACATTCATCACCGGTTTAACGGCAAGACACTGCGCATGAGCGTGATGGTGTTCGCGATCGTATCGGGTGCAGCCATCCTGTATCAGACGTTGAAGTGAATCGGACCAGAGCTGTCCAATTCGACACAGAGGAGACCATATGAAAAAACATTTACTTTCGATCGCGTTCCCGCTGCTGGGCGTTGCCACCGGGGCGCATGCACAGAGTAGCGTGACGCTCTATGGCAGTACGGACGCCGGGGTCGGCTACGTCAGCAACCTGCATGGCGGTCATGCCTTTATTGCCCAACAGGGCACGTTCCAGGCCGACCGCTGGGGCCTCCTGGGTGTTGAGGATCTCGGAGGGGGACTGAAAACCGTATTCAGACTCGAGTCGGGGTTTTCGACGATCAGCGGCGCCATGTCCAGTGCAGGAACGCTTTTCAACCGCCAGGTTTATGTCGGGCTGTCGGATGACCGCTTCGGCACCGTCACGCTGGGCCGCCAGACTGACTTTCACTTCGAGATGCTTGGACCCATGTCCACCGCGCAAACGCTCGGTGACTTCTCCGCGTTTCATCCGGGCAATGTCGACGGCCTGGGCAACACCGTGCCGGTCGAATTGTCGAACGTGGTCAAGTTCCGGAGCCAGAACTTTGCGGGCGTGACCTTTGGTGCGATGTACGGGTTCACCAACACGACCAGCAGCACGGCTGGACGGAGTATCAGCCTCGGCGCGACCTACGCGAATGGCCCAGTAAAGCTCGCTGCCGCGTACTCGGAATATCACGATCGCACACTGAACCTCGCAGGTGGCCTTGGACTGACCAGCTTTGAAGGGGTCAATCTGGCCGGCGGAACGCCGTTCGTGGCGGACAGCGTGAAGAATGCGGGCATCGGCGGCAGCTACCAGTTGGGACGTTTTCTGCTGCACGCGCTGGTGACGCAGGTGCGTATTGAGCGGCATGGCCAGACCGAAAATTACCGGACCGCCGATGGAGGGGTCAATTTCCAGCTAACGCCGGCGTATCAGATCGATGCCGGAGCATGGACTACGACCCTCGCGGGCAAACGGTGGACGCAGCTGACGGTCGCAAATGTCTATGCGCTGTCGAAGCGGACACAGTTGTATGTCGATGCGATGGTTGAACAGGCCTCGTCAGGTGCCGTTGCCAGTACGCTGGGCATCGGCGCGTCGTCGTCGAACCGGCAGACCGTCGTCCTGACGGGGATTCATCACCTGTTCTGAGCGTGTAGTCGCCCCGGGCACGCGGGGCGTGCCAGCCTCACCAGGAGGTATGCCACTACCGTCTCCAGTGCTCACATCCTCCTGTCAGAGCACTGTTCAGCCCTCCGTAGCGAGGGCTTTTTTTTTGGCGGCTCATTGCTTAGTCGTTTGACAGGTGTAGCGCAACGCCGGTATCTTTTAAGAGCAACGCGGCATGCGGTTCTAAACGGCGCTGCCAGCGCCACCGCTTCGCGTTCGGTGACCGACGTCAGTTTCGCGTCGTGCAAGCTGAGTAAGGAGGATCTTCTATGGTATCGAGGTCTAACGATATAGTATGTACAAATGACTCAGCTGGCTCCGGTCGAGGAGCTAGCAATGTCAAGCAAAACACGCTTCAAATTCACAATCGGGAAAGGGCGGATTCAGGGTGAATACGAAAAGGAAGAAGATGAAAAAGATGAAAAGTGGTCGGCATTGACAAAAGTGTCTATCGCATTCGGCGGTCTTCTATTGATAGCAGGGATTTATGGAGCCTTCAGCCATAATTTCGGCCCATTCAATAGATTACTAGATGCAGAAACGACAACGGTTCAGGCGGTAGGTGAAGAACATCATCAATTAAAGATGGACGAAAAGCACGACAAGCACGACTAGCGTGCTGGTGAGCACAGAAAACGCCTCCTGAAAGGTCCTCAGGGCGGCATACAAGATACGAAGTCTTCTATTGAACCGGTAGACGCCCACGGGGAGGCGTCTACCGTGTGTTGGAGATACCCCGATAGCCAAGGTCAGGGCGCACATACAACTTGCGACTGGCCGTTTCCAATCTGACTTGAGCCAGTCGCCCGCCGAACGTGCGACGCATGCTTGCGTCTTGACGCTCGGGCGTTTCGATTCAGGAGGGCCTCAGCGTTCCCGCAGGACCCTGCCTCCCCGAAGGGAGGGCGGTGTCCATTCCATCTCGGTCGCGATGGGACATTCAAATATCTGAAGAGGAGCGTGAAGGTTTAGACAGGAGGTAGGCTGTCGCTTGTGCGACCTCGTATAATTGTGCGCGCCAAACACGCTCACGAAGAAGGGGACGATATGCTGAAGAGAATCACTGAGAGAATCAGCTACATCACCATTGGCCGCGCTCCAGTTGGCGGAGTCTTCTTGCTTATCGTTATCTGCAGCTTAATGCTGGCGGGGCTGTTCGTATATTGGAATGTGATGGACGCTATCCCTCGCTGGGTGGACAAGGTGGCCTTCATATACTTTGCGATGTTTGCCTACGGTCGTTATCTCGAAAAGAAGGAGCTCAATTGGCTCAACCAGCGCGAGCACCTCTCCTTCAGGATCGAACTACTATGCTCAGACCTCGACCTCATTCGTGCCAGCACGGCTGATTTTGGGATTATCGGTAGGAGCGGAGTAGGAAACGCAAGTTACGCGGAATTCTCAACTCGCTCATTAGAGACTGTAACGGGCTGGCGGAAAATCTTAGATGCGTCGAAACGGCCATACAAATACATTACTTCCGTTGGTTCGATGACTGAGAACGATCCGCAGTGGTGAGGGCAACTGCCTGGCCCGTGGGTGACTCCCGTTCCTCGCTGCGAGCGGCTGCTTTGTGCGATCCCAACGGGCCGCTGCGGGTCGACACGAGGTGGTCGTACCTGCTCGGCCGCGGCCATTCACCGAGCTTGCGTTGGGCGAGGGACGCACGGTCTCAGTTACAAATGATCGCGACAATCGTACAGCTTTCGCTTCCCGACGATCGCGGATAATGTGATCTGAAGTCAGAGGAAGGAGTGTCCGGTGCGTGTAGGTCGCCCGATCAAGGCATTACCCCAGCCCTTGTGCGATTACTGCGGCGCTCACGCCGCGTTCGTGAAAGACGGTGAAGCGTCGTATCCCTACCGCGACGACCACGGCGCGCTCTGGGTCTGCACAGCGTGTCAGGCGTGGATCGGCATCCACTCGCGCAGCACACGGAACGTGCCGCTGGGACGTCTCGCCGACGGCGCATTGCGCGACGCGAAGAGGCGCCTGCACGACGCGCTTGAGCCACTGGTCTCGGGCAAGGTCAGGCGTGATCACGTCAATCCGTTCGAGGCCCGCGCGAAAGCGATCCACTGGGTCGCATCCGAACTCCGCTTCGATCCGGTGCCGGCGTCCATCCACAACCTGTCACTCGACCAGTGTGAACAGGCGATCCGGCATGTCGAAGCATTCATCGCACATCGCGGGGCCGCTTCGTCAGAAGGCAACGTTTAAGCAACCTCCGCCTGTGGCCGCTATCCCCGTTCAAGAGATCACCAACGAACCCTGATGCCCAAAACTCTCCCATTCGTTCGCAACCCCAACTCGGCACGAGTACGGCGCGCCAAAACGATGCTGTTGGCCACAATTAGCGTTCAGAAGCGATGACGGCACGGGCGCTGAGCCGCCCCTCACCGTCCAGCGCAGACAGGCTGGCCACGCTTACGGGCTGACGAATTTGAAGGCGAGGACTGCCGCAGCGGCGTTCGGCCTGCCTCGACGCTGCGGATCTTCTGCAAGCAGTTTCTGAAAAAATGTTTCTTCCTGTTTGCCGTACAGTTCGCGAAATTCGCCGAGAACCTCAGCGATAGCGCTGTCCCGCGTTTCCGGACTCAAGGTGCTGCTGATGTATGAACAACCTCGTGCTATTTCAAGCAGTAAGCTGCGCGAACATCCATCATGGTGGCACCACCAGTATTCCCTGCGGCATGAGGTCCCTCAATCTTTTTATGTACGCGCGCATGCACTGCCGGGCGTACAGCTGGACTGAGTCGCAATGAGCGGCGAATGATAGTGTGGAACTAATTTACCGCAGAGCACTGAAGGAAATCTTAAGAAGCGTTTTCTCGTGAGCTGAGACAGTCGTCGATGCGTGTGCGTTGCAAAAAAAAAGCCGGCACGAAGCCGGCTGTAAAAAGGTCTAGCTTCCGAGGGGCAGCTAGAGCCTGAGAGAAGGCAAGCCCGTGCCGAACCTTGAGGTAGCGTACGGAAACCCGGCAGGACTTGAGGCCCGCACTGCACCTGAAGCAGCCTCGTATGTGTCTGCGGAGGGACGCTGAGCCACCCTCGATGCCAGTTGGACCCTGCACCTTTTGATGGTCGCCCGATTGTCCTAGGATAGAACAATTAAGGCGTCACAGTTGGCTCGCCGAACGACGACTAGGAGCGACATGCCATGCACGCTGATCCGGTGGAATACAAGGCATCGACGATCATGCCTCTCGCCCCGGTTTCCATCCCAGGCTACGCAGCAACTGTGATAGTTACGCACCCGAACGGCAAACGCGAAACATTTGGCATTCTTGGTTACTTCGCGTCCGAGAGCGCGGCATGCAGGTTTGCCGTTGAATACGCCAAGGCCCATATCGATGGGCGGCGACGTCCGAAGCCGCCGTTTTCTCTCCGATAGTTCCGCAAAGCAGCTTGTGCAGTTGAAGCTAGCGGCGCCTGATGGCTCGCGCAAATGCGGAAGAGAGTTTGATGTATAAAAAAAGCCGCAGACATTGCTGCGGCCCAAACACACACGTCGCGCAAGGGGCGCTGACGTTGGTTCCATCCTACACATCCGCGTTTCTGACGCAATCAGGTGTCTCGCCTGAATATTTGCGAGAGGCCGCATTGCCGCATCTGCGCTGGCTGGGCTTATTTCAAACGCTGACGCAGCCGTTGCGAAATGGCTACATCGCCGGTCGTTCGGCATCAGGGCCGCTTATCTGGACTTTCATCTGGCCGAGGCCTTCTCCGACATATCGTCCTGCTGTGTCGATGAATCAACGTCCGTGGTGGCGAGGTTATCGTCGCGCGCGTCGATCCACTCAATCGCCCATTGTCGAGCAAGCTCGATCGCCTCGTCTTCGTTATCGAACCAGGCCAGATTGCGCTCGATGTGCATTTCAGTGTCCGCATCATCGTCAGGCGATGCCTGGATGATCCGCGCATGTGCGAAGAACTGTCCAAGCGCAAATTCCGGGGTCGCGTCAATGACCCAACCGCGGTACTCGTACTTCATGATCACCTCCGATACTTGGCCAATCGGGATTCCAACAGACAAAGCATGGATTCATCAGGTTGTATTCGCTAACCCTCCAAGGTTGAATTACCAGGTCGGGGCCGGCAAGCAGGCAGCACGTTGTCGTCGGCCGCCATACTGTTATAGACCTGCGCCAGTGCTTCGGCACATCGACAATCAAAAGTAAGATGCCTTTAGGCAGAAGGAGCCGAAACCTTCATTAGGCCCAGCTGGAACACGGCTCCTCGGGGTATGTTGCGGCGCGCAAAGCATCTTCGACGAGACATTCGTGTGCGTAATAGAGGGCCCGTTTTAGCCCGAAGACGACGAGTAACTGGTCGTCGGCGAACGTCTGCTATCGAGAAAACTGGCAGTCCTTTGTGGTTCGATCACGGTCTGCGGTAACCTCAGTAACACTTATCGGTGTATAGATCAATAATTGCGAGGACCAGGGACAGCGGAACGCGAGGACTCTGATCAGCATCCTCGGCGGTACCGCGATTTCGACGTGAGGCGTGGGATGGGCGGTGATCGGCCATTAAGCGATCGCGGTTGACGATACAGTGCCCGGAGGGAATGGAATGCCCCGAAACCTCCGTTTGTTGGTAAGCGCGAATTAACGCACACCACAATGAGCCGGCGCGTAGGGCTAGATCATGCAGGAACTAATACGTCGCGCGGCTTGGCAACGTTGAACGG
>NZ_JBNPVS010000071.1:0-34037 GCF_050434225.1 Paraburkholderia sp. GAS32
TCGGCGAGGCTCGCCTGGCTCAGCCAGTCCGGCAGGCGGACCGATTGTTCGACGGCAAGCGGACCGAATGCATTCGTCTGGACCCGCATGGTGCCGATCGGGCCGCCGTCCAGCCGCGATTGCGCGAGCAGCACGACTGTGCCGGGCGCGCCATCCAACGCCTCGACGCCCATGGTCTCGGCGAATTCCGGCAAGTGGCGTCGATAGGCGGCGCGGCGCATCTCGACGGCCTTGTCGAGGTCAGCCAGGTTACTTACCACCTTTACCGTAAACGGCAACCTTTCCGTTTTCTTTACGGTGCTCTGATTAAAGCGTTCCCCGAGCGACGTATAACCCGTATTTTGCGTCAAAACAACTGAATCGATGCGGTCCATTTCAACCCCCGTAGGTGAATGAGAAAAAGTTTGTCGCTTTCGAAGCGGCAGAGCCGCTCCTAACGCGACAAACTAGATTCTCATGAACGCAAACGCGCTGATATGCATAGCCGGGAAAATTCGGAGAGCCGGGATTTGATGAGAGAGGTTTGGGAATCCGAAAAAGATTTGCGCCAGCGATCCCGAGTCGACTTTCTGACTGTGGCGGCGAGCGCAAAGGTGCGGTTGAGGGAAGATCGGATCGCTACTAGGCGGACCCTAGGCGCAACGCGAGTTTATGGCTCGGCGCACCCCGGTAACTGCAGCAGGCCCCGAACTTCCGGGTTCGGCCGATCACCCAGCAGCGAAGACGACGGAAAGAATGACCGTTGTACTTTGGAATTGGACTTTGGGATGAACCCGGGTCGGACCGCAGAAGCGGGTTGTCCCCACCTGGCGGATCAGTCTGAGATCGGAAATCAAGAATGCGGTATCGAATGACCGAAATGCACCGCACAGGTGACGTTTGTTACACGCTAAAGCAGTTGCGCATATTAGTCTGGAACAGCAGCCCCCCGGCATCATTCGCGATGCCGGTCATCCGCTGCGGCAAGTCCCGGTGCGTATCTTGGCCTGCGATAACGCTCCGACAACGCTTCGTACAATGCTGGTGCAAACAGCTTCGACACCTGGCTGGATATCAGCGCAGTCGCCATCAGCGCGATGACGAGCGCATGCCCGTTGATCATTTCAATGACAATCACGAACGCGGTGATTGGGCTCTGTGTCACGGCTGCCAGATAGCCGACCATGCCAAGGGCGATTAGCATCGGGAGCTGCATCTGGCCGAATATCAGGTGCAAAGCATTCCCGATTCCGGCACCGATTGCAAGTGATGGTGCAAACAGGCCACCCGGCGCCCCTGGCAGATATGATCCGACCATCGACGCCATCTTGAGCAGCGGATAAGCGGCACCGAGTTGCGCTCGTCCTTCCAGCATCGCACGCGCCTCGGCGTAGCCACTGCCGAACGTATGCCCACCAGACGAAACGCCGATCACGGCAACGATCAGGCCGCACGCGGCGCCGAAGACGACCGGCTGGCGACCGCGCCAGCTCGTAACTGATGAAGGCATCCAGAGACGGGTATTCAGCAGCAACCAACAAAATAGGCCACCTGCAGCACCCGACACCACTCCAATCAGCAGGACCGCCACGGCAAGCAGGTCCGGAAAATGGCCGCCTACGTCGATCGTCCCGAAGTAGGTGTAGTTACCCTGCAGTCCCAATGAAACGACGCCCGCGAAAATAATCGCGGTGATCAGTACGCGGCTCGTGCGCTGTTCGAAGCTGCGGGTCAATTCTTCGATGGCGAATACGACACCAGCAAGTGGTGCATTGAAGGCTGCAGACAAACCCGCCGCTGCTCCCGCGAGAGCAAGTCTGCGTTCTAGCTCGGTGCCGCGAATAGCTCGGAATCGCTGTGGGTAAAAACGCCGCAGGTTGAACATGAGGGCCGCGCCCACATGGATAGTCGGGCCCTCGCGGCCAATAGTGAATCCGCCCAGTATCGAAAGAAATGACACGGCTATCTTGCCTATCAGGATTCTGATGCTGAGAAGCCGCGGAGCAAGAATGCCGTCGTCGTGGAGTGTTGCGATAACTTGCGGAATGCCGCTGCCTTCAGCTCCCGGGAAATAGCGTCGGGTTAGCCAGACACTTGCCGCGCCAATAGCTGGAGTGACCGGCAACGGAAGCCACCAGTAGCGCGTCGCGTAGCGCAAGAAAGTGTTGTATCCAATATCGATCAACTGCGCGTAAAGAACGGCGAGGAGACCAGTCACAATAGCGCCCAGCCAGAACACACCAAAGTGCAGCCATAGCCTCCGGCCGCGCTGTAATCCACGTCTGTCGATAGATTTCGGAATATGCATGCGGCCGCCACCGGAAACGCGTCAGGATAGTAGATATGGCACAGTGTGCCATATCTAAATGTAGGCCGCGCATGACAATGTGGCTGACATCGGTCTGCGCAAAAACGATACGTCGGTTATTCAGTCGTTTTGCCAAACGCCCAGCCAAAAGACTCGATCTCCGGCTTGTGCAGCGCCGCCAATTCCAGCAGGCATCGGTCCCCCTTCACCGTGAGATGGACCTGCACCTGACGTCGGTCCACCTCGCCAGGTTTGCGAAACACAAGGTCGGCGGCTTCGCACCGTGACACCAAGGCAGCTGTGCCATTCGGTGCTGCCTGCAACCGTTCGGCCAGTTCGCCCACAGTTGCCCATGACCGGCCGGGGAAACCTCTGACCTGCAGCATGAGTTGATACTGCAAAGGCGTGACCCCCGCAGCATGAGTTACTTCCTCGGAAAAACGCAGGAAGCGCCGGAGCCTGTAACGGAATTCAGACATCGCTTCCAGATCTTCCTTGCTCGGTGCTTCAGGCAAACCACCTTTGCGCGAACTCATTCGATCTCCTGGTCCTTAAACGGGTTTGAAATATCGCGAGCGTCACCGGGCGCCGCATCAACAACAGAGGCATTCAGTCGGGGCGGCGACGCAACATGATTCGCTGCTCGTTTGGGATTTTAAATGAGCAAGGCGAAGACGTAAGTGAATCAGATAAAGCCTGAAAGGCTAATGGTCACGCCATCACAGATAACGAATGCTTGAGGGTGGGTGGCTGGCTGAATTGGGTTGAACTTAGGCAATCGTCGGCGGGTACAGTGCAGGGAGGAAGATCCGTTCAGATGAAATTTTTTCAAGGGTCCGCTCCCGAATTGACATGGGCGGTTCGCGGCAGTGCCGTGCGAATCCGCTCGCCGGCCGGAGCGTACTGCCGCGTCAAATCGATTGCAGCGGTAGTTGACAGTGGTTAACAAAGTCCACCCTGATGAAACTCCCACATTTGCCGATATAGCAAAAGAAAGAGATTAAGCCGTCGTTGCGACCGATGGCAGTCCGGGCGGAGGGGGGATGAGAAGGGACCATAACTACGATGTGAAAGCGTTTGCGGAGTGCGAACAGAATAAGTCCGGATGGAGCAGATCTAATCGCACGTGCGCCGTATCCAGAAACCAGAGATTTGTTGCGATTGCCCTGGTGAGTTCGCTCGCGGGCACTGTACCGTTGGCCCATGCGCAGTTCAACGATGGCGGTGGAGCGGCAACCGCAAACGGCGCCGTCGCGATCGGGGTGGCGCCACCGGCCAGCCGACCAACGCCAGCGCGATTGACTCGGTCGCGGTCGGGTCGGGTTCGCAGCCGAACAACGCCGAAGATACGGCTATTGGCCCCAACGCGGAAGCCGGTGCCTCCAGCTCGGACATTCGCAACACGGCGGTCGGCAGTCACGCGAAGGCTACCGGCGGACAGTCCACAGCGTTAGGTACCTTCAGCGCGGCGACGGGAAACTTCGGAATCGCGGGAGGTGAGGGCCGCGTCGCCTCCGGTCTGGGCAGCAGCGCGTACGGTTCTGGCAGTAGTGCAAACGGCACGCTCAGTACCGCCATCGGCGAGGGTTCCACCGCTTCGGGAAACGCCGCATATGCCGGCGGCAATTTTGCAACCGCTGCGGGAGCTTCGTCGATTGCGGCCGGCGTGAATTCCGCAGCGAACGGTGACGGGAGCATTGCGCAAGGTAGTGGCGCAGTAGCAGGTGTAGCGGGATCGGCGTCGACAGTGACCAACGATATTGCGATCGGCACGGGCGCGAGCGCGACCGCAGGCTCATCCATCGCGATCGGTGCGAGCGCGAGCACAAACTCCGCCGGGAGCGTCGCGCTCGGGACGCGGGTAGGGGCGAGCGGCACAAACTCCGTCGCCGCAGGCAGCGGCAGCTCGGCATCGGGAGCGAACAGTTCGGCTATTGGTGCCGGCGCGCAGGCGTCCGCCACGAACTCGGTCGCGTCCGACGCGAACTCCGTGTCTATCGGATCATCAGGAAACGAGCGCAGGTTGACCAACGTGGCGCCGGGCGTCAATGGCACGGATGGTGTCAACGTCAGTCAACTGAACGCCAGTATCGGCAAGGTCGTATCGCAGGCTTCCGCTTCGACGGCAACGGTCGCGGGATCGCACTCAACAGATGGGCTTCGAGATGCCCGATGTCGACGGCACAACCGAAGGCGCTCTGCGCGTGGAAATGAAAAACTCCTGGCTGACAGCTCAGCGCTCATACAACGGATCTCTGTATCTTCTGGTCGCCGGCGTATTGATGGCATTCGTCGGTCTCGGAGCCTTTATCGGTACGGTGCCCGACTTCGCTACGTTCATGAACGGCGAAACCCCTGCCTTGAAAGGACATTGGGAAGCCTATGCCATCGCGAGCATCCGGCCATTCGGGCTTCTTGTTTTCCTCGAAGCGATCGCCTGGTTTCTCCTGCGACAGTACCGGTCATCGACGGAGGATTTCAAGGCGTTTTATCGGGTCTATCTGAAGCGGTCAAACTATTTCGTTGCGCGTAAGGCGTACGCCGAAATGGAGACCACGGAAAAGTCGTTGCTGCTCGGCGCGGCGCTTCTATCTGAAGACCTCAGCGGGCGCCTCGCGGTAGGCCAGACCACCGAGGCCATCGAGGCCATGAAGGTGGATGACGCTAATCCTGTGTTTTCGATCCTCAGCGACGCGGTCGGTCGCATAAGGGGCAAAGAAAAGAGAGGTGAGACCGACAAAAAGCTCGCAGATGACTCGAAGACCAAGGACGAGAAGAAGTCGGATTGAAGTCCGCTCTCACGCACCATTTCCTTACCGATAAACGGATTGATCGCCCGCTCAAGACCGATGCGGTAGCTTGGTTCTGGCCGAGCCATTCGTACGTACCCGCGTCGCATCCGATACCCCCGCTGCGCATGCGACTGAGGAGGCGACCAGCGTCACAAGCATGAAAGCAGCTCTTTTTGTCATCGTCATCTTCATACTGCCTCGTCCTGTTTGAGCGGGCCACGATCTGAGCCCGTTTATGCTCCATGACAACAGGACGACATTCTGTGCGCTAGGACACTCGGATGCAGCTTCGCCTTATGCACATCGCCTCTCAAAGCACAACCCGCGTCGTCAATTGTGCGCTTACCAAGCAATCAAGGCTGCGATGAGAAGAGGCGGGTTTCTCTTCTCAACGACCGGGTACGTGGCGTCTGCTGAAAGGGCGCGCCGTTCCGCGGGCAGCCCCGCCGCCACGGAGTTCTGCTGAACTGTCGATTCAGGTCAGAGCGACACGATCTGTCGCAATAGTTCCAGCGCTTTCATTTCATCTAGCCGCCCAGTCCGTGCTTTCCCTGCGAGCGTCTTGATCAGCGCTTCTGCTATTGGTTCAATGCCTATCAGATCGTCCAGGCTCGTCACGGGAGCAGAACGGCGCGGCTCTGCAATGACCTCTGTGACGGAGGCCGGCGCAGGCCGCTGGTGAGAGGCGGACGGTGGGACATCGTTGTCAACAGTTTGCCGGATCGCCAGATCGGAGGTAGGCGGGCGTACTGGGTCGAGTTGCTCCACGATTGCCTTCGTCACGGCGGCATCGCTGGTGTGATTCGCCTCGGACGGTTGGGCGTGTCGATCGCTCGCGGTTTTCGCCTTTTTGCCCGCGGACTTTCTTGCCACCGCCGCTTCCGGCCTTATCGCAGCGGATAGCTCCTGTTGATCAGATGCAGGTCGACCCGACCGTGGATCAAGCAGAGCCGACACCGACTCAGGAATGTCCGTCATTGAACGCGGAATGTCCAGCCAGGCAGTTGGCAACCCGAGGCGTTCAGTGAAACGGCGGGCTTCGGCGTCGTCCATGCGCTTCTGCCCATACAGACGATTGTCCAGGTTGGAGGCGCTGATACTCATTACCGCGCTGAGTCGCACCTTCGATCCCTTACGGGAGGTGAGTACGTGCAGGTTGGCGCGACGAATGTTTTGCAGAGCCGCCACGTCGTTCAACGGCAAGGATTGCTGGGCCCCCGACTTCACGGACGCTTTAGCTTTCGCTGATGCCGGTTTCGACGAAGTAACCGTGGCAGTCCTTGCCCTTGTGGGCTTGCTCTTCGCGACGGCCTGTGGCGAGCCGCCATCGGTTCTCTTTGACATTTCTGGTTCCCTGGGCAAACGGTCAGTGGGGGTAGGGCGGTGGTTCGCTGGTATTGCAGGAGCCGGCTCCAATGCCTGCTCGTCCGCCGATTCCGGCTCAGCGTTAGCGCGAATAAAGTCAAGCGGCGCCTTCAAACGACTGATGGTCTCGGATGTGAGGGCAGGGTTGGGTTGATCGAAAAACCCATCGGGTAGCCCGAGCGTCGTTTCAATGTGGAAGGCCGTCTCGGGTGTGAATCTCTGGCCGTTTATTAATTCGGCCACGCGCGTCAGGTTGGAATCGAGTCCCAGTGCAATATTCTCTGCGCCCACCGCATCGACCAGCCATTTAAACGAACGCGTTTTGAAAATGGATGCCGTCTGGGATGGATCCCGGGCAGGTGGCGTTTTTACGTATGGCTTGTTCTGTCGATGAGAAGTCGATGGTTGGCGCGATTGACGCGGGCCCTTGTCTCGAGATCCCGGATATCGCCCATGTGGCTGATTCATAAAGTGGGGCTCTCCGCCGGTGAAATCACTATCAATGCGGGGATTATAAGCGAGGGGGTACTCACGCCGGGCTTGTCGTCAGCCAACGAGCCGTTCTGGTGACCCAAACGCTGACGGCGTTGCTCCTTTCGGTTGTGGTGCCAATAGAGAAAGCGATCGAGAAGCCGCCAGTTTGCGCGTCAACTCAACAAACTGGAAGCTTGGCTATGCAGACGACAGGCGCGGTAGTCTCTGTGAGCCGCACGTCGGCCAGACCGAGTTGGCCTCAGCGAATGCGATGCATCAGTTCGATCCCGGAGATCGTAACGGTGGAGTCCCTGAAGCGTTTGAAGCCGAGCATGACGTCCACCCGCGATTTGACGTTGCGATGATTCCGGTCGATCCGGTTTTTCAGGTACCTGGACGATTTCAGCGTTATCTCTTCAGGCAGAAGTCCTTCTACTTTCATCTCGCGCGCCGCACGATGGGACGCTGCGTAGGCGACGGCTACGGTGCTCCCTTAAGTGGACACACATTCGCTCGGGACGAGCAGCGGCGTGAGTGGAGGCCGACGCGATTGCAGATGGCGGACGCCGCTCACCGGCTAGCGGGCCTATCTGAAGGGAGGAATTCGAACGCCAGCGTTCTGCGTGGGAGACCGCCGCGTTGTGCCCCAACGGGCGTTCCACAGGGTAACCGTACACAGCCAGGTTCGCTGCTAGCCCATCTGTTCAGACGGGTCGAGACTAACGCGGACAGTCTGCTGCCCGAGATGGGTTAAGCCAACTTCAAAAATCGATACAGTTCAACGCTGCGATCGCGCAAAACCGTCGCCCCTTGTAAATCGTTCAATGAATCGAGTCCCGGGTGTTGAAGAGACTATGCGAGTCCATCCAGTCGTACGATTCGTTGCTGCGCGCCCACGCCCAGTTCCTTGCTGTCTCACGTTTCTTGCCGACCGCCTGTGCGACCTCGTCGGAGGGTGAACCTCCGTCGTACTTGTCGTTCGAGCGCTCAGCGCGGCCGATGTTTCTGGATTTCGATGAGTCGTAGTTCATTGCGGTTCCTGCTTGAGATTGTTGTCAACGCGTATCAATCTTGCTCCACCAGCTCATCGTGCATCGACGCGGCGAGAAGCTCGGCGAAGCGCTCAAGCGCCGCGACTGAGCCGTGCACTGTGCGGTACTCCTGACGTCCAATCTTCGCGTCAAGAACCACCGTCATTCCCGATTTCCGAGCCAGGTCAAGGATGTCCATCTGATGCTCCACAACGTTGAATCATGCGATTCTGTTAGCACTCTGATGCGCGTGAGCGGTTTGTCCACACAATCCATTCTAAGCACTATGCGCTGGGCATCAACGCAGCCGCGGTGAATTCACAGTTTTCAAAACGACAACAATAGAGACGGCGAGGTCCCATCTGCATTCCGAATACGATGAAATACAAATCGTCGGAAGATTGACCGCGAGGTTAATCCGCGATTGCGTCGGCCACACGGACCCGATTGCAGGCAACGCAGGTTCGATGCTGCGCCAGGTCGGCAGGCGGGCGGGCTCCGGATAAAAATGGCGATCTAGTCAAACGTGAATGCGTAGGCGCTCACACTTGGATCGAGAAATTCGACGGCGAGTGTCCGATCCCGTATCGGCCCCGTCTGACGCACCAACTGATACACACGCACACTATTCACGGTCCCGCTGCCGTCGGCTGCGATGTCGGCGCCATGCGATGCGCCCGGCGGCAGACCGTCGATCGTGACGCGCAGCTGGACAGGCTTGCCATCTGGAGCGGGCCCCAGCACCAGATGCAGGTCGCACGCAGCGAAACCGCGGGGCTCGCGCGGCGGCGGATGGCGAATCTGATGGTCGGGCGCGACGTGTCCGATATGTTCCCCGACAAGATCACCGTGCCTGCCGACGCGCCGATCGCGTTGAAGGTAGAAGGCCTCGCGGTACCGGACTGGGTGGAAGATCTGAGCTCCGAGGTGCGTGCCGGCGAAGTGCTGGGTTTTGCAGGCCTCGTCGGCGCGGGCCGTACCGAAGCGTTCGAAGCGATCATCGGCTTGCGAAAACGCACGGCGGGCCGCATCGAAATCGCCGGCCGCCGTGCCGATCTGAAGAGCCCACGCGACGCAATGCGCCACGGCCTCACGTATTTGGGCGAAGACCGCAAAGGCAAAGGCCTGCATGTGAATCTAAGCCGGAAGGACAAAGTCACGCTAATGACGCTCGAACGTCACGCCCATCCATTGCTCGATATGAAAGAGGGGCGCGCGGCGCTGACCAAAGCCGTGAGCGAGTTCGGCATTCGCACGGGCGATCTGTCGAGCCGCGCGCGCATGCTCCCCGGAGGTCAAATTCGCCTTAGTTTCGTTGCGCGGGCGCGTCGGCGGAAAGAGGCGAGAGATCGCTGTCCTCTGGCTCAAAAGACGCCAAATCCTCGGCTATTTCACGCTCGCGATGAGCGAGGATGTCGCGAATGAGGCTGTCAGGGTCTGCGACTTCATATTTCAGCCTTTGCCACTCTTCCTTGAGGATCAGCGTGGCATGCATCGACGCCTGATCAAACTCGCGCTTGATTTGGTCAAGTATGGGTCGGTTCCGACCGCTGAAGCCAGCGCAAGATGCAATGCCTTGAACGAGGCGCTGGCCATGAGGAGCTCTGGAGCAAATGCGTTACTTAGATACAATGAGTGACCGGCCAAATTTGGTTGAGTACCGTGCACCACGACGACCACTCCATAGCAGGTTTTGTTCTCGTGATCCTGGGGATGATGGTTGGGTTCTTCGCAGGAAGGCGAATACGAGAATACGGCATGATCGGCGTCGGCGGCATGATGGGTCTCGTTGCCTATCTGATCCTTGACGCGTGGGGCTGGCTTGTGCTGATTGGGGTGTGGGTCGCCCTGATCGCGGCACAATGGGCGATGGATGTTATCGAAGGACGTCGACAAGAACGGCTTCGCCGTCAATGCGGCAGTAAGCCAGATGACGTGTCCCAGCGCTGTCAGGCAACCGTTCCGGCCGTGCAGCCGCAAACCGCGAGCGGAAGCATGGTGGAAGTGGAAGTGCCGGACATCGCCTTCAAGGGCATGTCAGTCGTCGAAGTCCAGATGAAGGAAGGTGATACGGTCGAAGGGGTAATCGTCCTTTTCGTGCAATTTCTGGCGGTGGGCACGTGCAGAGCCGCTTGTAGCAAGGCTTTGCGGCGCCAGGGCTTTCGCGGAAACAGAGGATACACCGACTGTCGCATCGCAAGGCTGCCGGCCGGAAGATACCTGGCCAGAGTGGTTCTCTCACACCCAGAAAAATTTCTACAAAGTCGACTTCACTGCAGCAAACACGGACTACTACGATGCAGCGCTCGCCTCTTGACCTGCAACACTATCACTTCAACAAGCTTGAGATTCAAACGACCGGCGACGGTGGCCGCCCCCAGCCCAGCTCGGGAGTCGGACCGTATCCAAGCTTTGATGGCGTTGACTTTTCCGCTAACGTTCGGGTTTCGGCTCCTTCTGAGCAGTCTTCCCCTTTCAGGTTCGCACTGAAGCTTGGGCTGACGTGTAAGCCCAAGAAGGCGAAGACACCCTTCCCTTATTCGTTCGAAGTCGAAGCCGAAGGTTTCTTCGAGGCAACAGCCGAGGACGAGAAGAAAGCGCACAAGCTTGCAGTCATAAACGGCTCGGCGGTACTCTACGGAGCAATCAGGGAGCAGATGTTGACGCTTACGGGACGTTTCCCCCAAGGACCAATGATGCTCCCCACCGTCAATTTTCTGAACTTGTTCCCTGCCCAGGAACGCGCCACTGCCGCAGCAGCAGTGGCAGCATCGCAGACTCCAAAGAAGTCCCGAAAGAAGGCGACTGAAGCATAGTCGCGCGCGACCTGCAAACGAAGGTTCAGCGGGCGACTACGAAGACGTCCCGAACGGAAATAAGCAAAGGGCTCGAGCGCAATGCGCCGAGCCCTTCTCATTTCCGGCATCGGCCGTCGTCGCAGGCCGATAACTCGCCAAGTCAATCGGAGTGGGGAATATCCAATCCGTTTGCAGAGACGTACATGCGATTACGAACCCAGCTGGTGACGGCCAGCGCGTGGGCGCGGCGTACACAGGCTTGCCGACACAGCCATGAGCCATGAGCGAAACGCAGAATATTCTGACAGCGACCAGAGCAAAGTCGAATGACGTCTCGGAGCCCGCGCAGGCGCTGGCGACATGGGCGCTCGCTCCGGCTCAACTGGTCTCGCGGGGCTCTGTCTACTACTCGTTCTCGTTGCTCGTTGTTTTGCTTTGCCACTTGCACCAGTGGCTGCTCAACGTCGGTCGGTAGAGCTTGCCCACAGAGGTCAATCTGGCAGCAACGGTTGCTCGCCTTCTGCTTGGCCCGGACGACGAAGCCAAAGACGGCGAGATAGGTCGTACAGTGGCACTCCATCTATGTCCGGAGCAGTTGCTTCCCAGCGTTGAATTTGCGCTTGGAGCACCTGAGAGAATTCTGATTTTCATGGAGCCAGACCCTCCATGGGGATATCCGGCGTGCGCCCCGCAATGAGGTCCGCGGTAATTCGTGCGGAGCCGTGAGACATTGTCCAGCCGATGTGGCCATGACCTGTATTCAGGTAGAGGTTTCCGTACTTCCTCCGGCCGAAGAACGGTAGGTTGTTGGGAGTCATTGGACGCAGGCCAGCCCACATTTCAGCACGGTCGTAATTACCTCCATCGGGGTAGAGTTCTTGAGTGACCCGTTTCATGAACTCGAAGTCTGATGGCTTATGGGTGGTGTTATACCCTGCGAATTCGGCTGTAGCGGTGACTCGTATTCTGTCACCGAATCGCGAGATGGCGACCAGATTGTGTTCGTCGACGACCGCCACATTGGGTGGTTGTACATGACCTTCGATAGGGATTGTGAGCGAGTAGCCCTTTACCGGGTAGATAGGCAGATTGATTCCAATCTGCCGAGCCAGAATCGGGCTGTAGCTGCCAAGTGCGAGCACATACGCGTCTCCCGTCAGAACGCCTTTGTCGGTGCGTACTCCAGTAATCTGCCCGCTCGCTACTTCAAGCGCCTGGACGTTCGTACTGTTCAGAACAGTAGCGCCTCGCGAGACGATGATTTCTGCCAATGCCCGGGTGAACTTCGCTGGGTCGCCGGTTTCGTCTGTTGGACAGTAAATCGCGCCGACAATCTCTTCTTTCGCTGACGAGAGCGACGGGTCGAGCGATACAACCTCGTCTCGATTCAAGACCTTGATAAGCTGACCGTCCGACTCCAGAAGCTTCATCTGCGCGACGCCTCGGTCCAAGGCCTCTTGGCTTCTATGGAAGTAGATGATGCCCCGGTCGTTGCGGTCGTAGCTGACGGATTCCGCTTTGATGACGTCCTGAAGAACAGACTGTGAGTATGCGGCGAGTCGATGCTTGAGCAGCGTGCTGCGCCTTGCTTTCTCAGAGGTGCACTCCATCAGAAAGAGCCACGACCAGCCGTACAGCTTCGGGTCGGCCGAGAACTTGAAGCGAAGAGCTTGGTCTCTGAGTACCAGTGACTTGAGCAGAATCATCGGCGCCTTCGGCGACGACCAGACAAAGGAGTGCCCCGGCGCAACCATCCCCGCGTTTCCCCAGCTGGTTTCACCTGCGACTACGGGTTGCCTGTCAACGACCGTTACATCATGTCCATCTCTTTGAAGCTGATATGCGGTCGTAACTCCAACCACACCGCCGCCGAGCACAATAACCTTCATGACGCCCTCAATGTAAACGTGGAATGACTTCGTGCCGCAGCGGTTGTGACTGCGCAATGCAGCATTGGTCCGCCCTTTAAGTGTCGACACCAATGTATATTACGAACAAAAAATTAAAGCAATGAGAGGTATCGCTGCTCCCGCAAGCTAGCAGATTTGTCGATAAAAGTGTCGACAATTGTGTGTGGTATGGGCTAGCCTATAAGGACTTTCACATGACCGTACGGAGGGTTTATGCAAATCAAGCGCTATGAAAGTGGCAAGCGGATGAGTCAGGCAGTTGTTCATGCGGGGTTCGCGTTTCTTGCTGGGCAGGTTGCCGATGACCCGAGTCAGGACGCAAAGGGGCAGACCGCGCAGATTCTCGCGAAAATTGACCGACTCCTCGATCAGGTCGGCTCAGACAAAACGAAGATTTTGTCGGCAAGCATCTGGCTTGCCGATTACAAGACATTCAACGAGATGAATGAGGTGTGGGATGCCTGGGTTCCCGAGGGCGAAGCTCCCGCGCGGGCGTGCGTCGAATCGAAGCTCGCGTTCCCCCAGTACACCGTCGAAATCGGGGTTATCGCCGCAGTCTGACTTGCAGGTCACGGACGGCGCGCACCGCTGCGCAAACCCGAACTCGCTAGCAGGACAAGCTGACAACGTGAATGGGATAGGCCAAGAATGGAAACCCTCGAAGCTGCAGAGCGCTATGTGAAGCTCGATTTCACCCTTGATGATGGAATTTCTCATCGCGCCGCAATCGGTCTGGTCGTGCTGGCGACCGACCATACGATTGAATACGAGTGGCGCAAGCTGCTTGCTGTAGAAGGCGTCGGATTCTACGAAAGTCGCATTTTGAATTCGGCGGAAATCACACCCGAGACGCTCAGGGATATGGATGGGCTCATAGCGCCTGGTGTTGCAGTCATCCGTCCTGGCGAGCGACTTGATGTAGTCGCGTTTGGCTGTACATCCGCATCCATGGTGCTGGGTGAAGGCCATGTAATTGAGCGCATCAGAGAGGCTCGGCCGAACGCGGCATGCACCACCCCAATCACTGCTGCAAGGGTTGCGCTGAACTCCCTCGGAGCCAAACGAGTTGCGCTACTTACTCCTTACTTGCGCTCTATTACCGAATCGATGGGGGACTATCTGGTTGCTCGCGGCGTGAACATTGTGAGGATGGGGTCGTTTGAGCACTCCGATGACAACGAAGTCGCGCGAATCGATGCCCAGTCTGTTCGGGACGCGATTCTGGAGCTCGGGAGGCACGATGATGTGGATGCCGTCTTCGTTTCGTGCACGTCATTGCGGCTAGCCGACCAGGTTGCATCCATCGAGGCCGAACTGGGGAAACCCGTGACCTCCAGTAACCATGCGATGGCGTGGCATGCACTGCGATTGGGCGGCGTAAAGGATGAGCTGCCGCAATTCGGCCGATTGTTTACTGTACAAAATAACGAACAGTAGACCACCTCCGAATGGGTCGGACGCCACAGATGTTAATCACGTGACGCCTCGAATTTGAATCGTGGAATCACACCAACCCTTCCTCGTGCCGGACTCACTTTAGAAGGACAGTCGGGCGCCACACCTGAATGACCGGGTGTTCGCGCCCGTTTGCGTTGAGCCGCTATTTGGCGGATTGGTAACCTCAACTGGCAGCAGGTCTGCCCGGACGCCGGGTTAGCAGCAGGAGATGGCGCAGGCACCGCCGACCAGCGTCCCGGAAATCACGCTGCGTGATAGCCGCCGTCAACATAGAGAATCGCTCCCGTCGTATAGGACGATGCATTACTCGCCAGGTAGATGTACGCTCCCCCGAACTCCCGAATCTCACCACGACGGCCCATCGGCGTACGCGCCATGGCACGTTGTTGGTAGGGGGACGATGAGGTAGCGTCGACGCCGTCCATGAAGTTGTTGATGTATCCCGGGGCCACAGCGTTCACACGCACACCGCGAGTCGCCCATTCAGCCGCCATTGTTCGCACCAGTTGGTCGATGCCACCCTTCGACGCGGCGTATGGCGTGAGGCCCGGAATCCCGGAGCTTCCCGCGATGGACGAAGTGAGGATAATGCTGCCCTTACCGACGCGAAGCATCGCCTGAGCAGCCGCTTTAGCGCAGAAGTACGCGCCCTTCAGATTGACATCCAGAATCTGGTCCCATTCGTCGCTTTCGTAGTCTTCGGCAGCTTTGATTTTGTCGATACCGGCATTGCAGACCATCGTATCAATACGCCCGAACTTCTGGAGCGTCTGTTCGACGAGCGAAGCGCAAGATTTAGGGTCCGAGACGTCAGCTACAACAGTCATCACGGAAAGGCCGTTGCCTGCGAGTTCAGCCTCGGCCTTCGCGAGTTCCGCCGCATCGTACGAAGCGATAACGACATGGGCCCCGCGTTCTGCAAACATCCGCGCAAGTCCTTTGCCCAGTCCCCGGCTAGCGCCGCTGATGCAGACCACCTGGTCGCTGACTGAAAAGATGTCTTCTACGGTCATATCGTGTTCCTCTGTAAGCTTTCCCGGCAACCGTCCTGCGCTGGTAGGGGACCAATCGCTCCCACATCCATAAACAGCTATCGTATGTTAAACATAAAAGTGTCGACAATAGTGTACTATCGTAAGGCGCTCATGTCTAATGGGCGGGGGTTGCGGAGGCGCTACGGAGGCCTTTAACCGATACTCCCGGGACCTCACCGCAATGCCGAATCTCAGCGTCTGACCATGAGTGCTGCGTCATCGGTCGCTTAGCAATTTGGCTATGCAGATAATGCCGCTGCGAGCAAGTCTGGAAGGACCTGCCCACGGAGCTGAAAAACGAGACGAAGCAGTGGGGCACACCCCTTCATCACCGTCGTTGTTGAATCATCCGAAGGCATGTCGCCCCTCGACGGCAGCGATACGGAGTGTTATAGAATACATTGTTGCCGACACTTTCCAACCGCTACGGATGCGAAGCTTCGATGTCACTGGGCGCAAACAGGACGAATGCACGTGCCCGTTCAGCGGATACTTCGAGGCGCAGCGCGAATCCTCCGACAGGAAGCCGATAGAGAGTGGCAGGTCCTCAGAAATGAACGAAGGTTGCCGCTGGCACCGGAAAGGAAACAAATAATGGCAGGCTACTCATCTCTCATTCGGGAAACTAAACCGCGCGTTCGAGAGACAAGGGCGCCGAAGCGAGCGGGGCTCACCGTCAACGACCTGTATGAGCAACTTAAGGAGATGGCGGTCCTCTACACGATTCGGCCCGGTGAGAGAGTGAATGAGCTTGAGCTGGCCGAGAAGTTCGACGTCAGCCGCACGCCGCTTCGAGAAGCCCTCAATCGACTCGTTGCGGAAAACCTCCTGAACTTCGTTCCCAACCGGGGATTTTTCGTCCGTGAGCTGAACCGGCAGGATATCTTCGACCTTTTCGAACTTCGTCGGAGTATCGAAGCATCGGCTGTGCAACTCGCTGTCGAGCGTGCCGACCCGAAGGATGTACGCGCCCTGCGTAAGTTCTGGAAGGACGTCATGAAGAACAAGGCCGAGCAGGCGCCTGCAACCCAGTTGGTCGCGCGCGATGAGGAATTTCACGTACGGCTGGTCGCGCTTTCGGGCAACAACGAAATGGTTCGCTCGCTCTATGCCATCAACGCGCGCATTCATTTTGTGCGCTGGGTGGACCTTGAGCAGCGGGGCCATGACGCATTCGCAGAACATCTCGATATTCTCGATGCCATTGAAGCCCGCGACGCAAAGCGCTGTCGCGAATTGACGGAGACGCACATCACCTGGCGGATGGAAGAAATCGCCAAAGTCGTCGACGCAGGGGTCGTCAAGCTCTACTCGCAGTAACCCTGTCAGACGGGCGACTGTCTTTCTGCGTCTCTGCCGCCATAGAGCTAGCGGTGGCCGACGACACGTACCAATTCGGTGACAGAACGCCTCATAGGCGAGGGTTCCGTCACCGCGGAACGTCCTTCAAATGCGCTCGAAAATCGCAGCGATTCCCTGCCCGCCGCCGATACACATCGTAACCAACGCATAGCGCGCGCCGGCTCGGTGCAACTCGTGAACAGCCTTGGTCACCAGAATGGCTCCAGTCGCGCCAATAGGATGGCCGAGCGAGATTCCGGAGCCGTTCGGATTCAGTTTGGCCGGGTCAAAACGCAGCTCTTGCGCGACCGCACAAGCCTGTGCGGCAAAAGCTTCGTTCGCCTCTATCACGTCGATGTCGTCGAGAGACAGGCCTGCACGCTGCAATGCCACCTTAGCGGCAGGCACGGGGCCGATTCCCATATAGGCCGGGGCGACGCCCGCGTGTCCATAGGAAACCAATCTCGCCAGCGGAGTGTGCCCGTCCCGACTGGCTGCCTTTGCGGAGGCCAGCACGACCGCCGAAGCACCGTCGTTCAGGCTCGAAGCGTTGCCGGGTGTGACCGTCCCCTCTACGGAGAAAGCCGCCTTGAGTTTGCTGAGGTCTTCTCGCGTGATGTTCGGCCGTACGTGTTCGTCCGTCTCAAATGAGATTTGACCGATTTTGCTGCGCGCCGGGACAGGCACAATCTGTGATTTAAAACGTCCGGCCTCGATAGCCGCAGCAGCCCGACGATGCGACTCGAGCGCAAGTTCGTCCTGCTGCTCTCGGGAGATTCCGTACTTCACAGCCACGTTCTCGGCCGTCTGTCCCATATGGTACTTCTCGAAGGGGTCGGTGAGCGCCCCGACCATCATGTCAACCACCCTCGAGTCGCCCATCCGCTTGCCCCAGCGAGCTTCAAGCATCGAATAGGCAGCGCGGGACATGCTTTCGGCGCCTCCCGCGACAATGTAATCGCCGTCGCCAACCGCGAGCGCCTGGGAGCCCGAGATGACTGCTTGCAAACCCGAGCCGCAAAGCCGGTTCAGGGTTAAAGCTGTCGACGTTTCAGATAGCCCGGCTTCCATTCCCGCAACGCGGGCGAGATACATATCCGCTGGCTCGGTGTGAATGACGTTGCCGAATACAATCTGGTTTACGACCGCGGGGTCGACGGCAGCGCGAGACAGCGCTTCACGAACGACGAGTGCTCCCAGCGACGTGGGCGGAACGCTGGCCAGCGATTTCCCATAGTCACCAATTGCGGTACGAACAGCACTAAGAACGACTACTTCCTCAGACATACAACCTCCTGAGCGCTTAACGCGCTATATCGAAAATCGGTCGGTCGTCACTCAAAGAGAGCTGACCAGGTGGCCCCCATCGACCGTGATGACTGAACCAGTCATGAACGAGGATGCGTGGGAGGCCAGCATGAGAAGCGGACCGTCCAGCTCCGGCAGAGAGCCAAGTCTTCGCATCGGGATGCGTTTGACCAGTTGTGTGCCGGCGTCCGTCGCGAAGAAATCTCGATTCAGGTCGGTTTCAAAGTAGCCCGGCGCAATCGCATTCACGCGGATTCGGTAGCGCGCAAGCTCCAGTGCCAAAGCCTTGGTGAGCTGAATCACCCCCGCTTTGCAGACAGCGTATGCCGCCACTTGCTGCGCGACACGCAAGCCCAGAATCGACGCGATATTGATTACGTTTCCGGGCGCTTCAGTCTCTTTCAACTTGCTGGCGTAGGCGCGAGTCATCTTCCACACGCCATTCAGGTTCACCTCAATCGTCTGATTCCACGATTCGTCCGTGGTCGAAAGCGCAGGTGAATGGTGAGCAACCCCGGCGTTGTTAATCAGCACCGCCGGCATGCCGACGCTTTCACTTACCGCATCCAGACAGCGAGTAATCGAGTCAGCATCCGTCACGTCCAACTTGAAGGCGTGTGCAATCTGCCCTTCCTCGCAGAGCGAGCGAGCCAGACTGGTGCCAAGCGAGATGCGCCGGCCACACATTGCGACCTGACATCCCTGTGCAGCCAGTGTTCTCGAAAAGTGCAGCCCCAAGCCGCTAAACGCTCCTGTGACCAGCACACTTTTTCCAGCAAGGTCGAAATCGAATGTCATGCCTGTCCTTTGCTCCTGCGTTTCTCACGCCACTTGCTTCAGCTCAATCACGGATGGCCTCGACAACTGAGCGACAGCGTTGGTCCACTCCGCGTCCACGGACTTGAAGTTGCGCTCCTTGACGTGTCCGTATCCACGAATCTTTTCAACCATCGATGCAGCACGGACGACTGCCTGATAGTTGCGCGCCGTGCCGTGACGAATAATCTCGTCGACGGTCTGCTCGTAGCGTGCAATCAGTCCGCGCTCCATTCTCCGTTCGGCTGTGTAACCAAACACGTCAAGGGGTGTTCCGCGAAGCACCTTGAGCTTTGAAAGCGTCCGGAACACGGGCAGAATCCAGGCTCCAAATTCCTTCTTGCGAGGCTCGCCGGTCAGCTCGTCCCTTCCAGTCAGCCCTGGGGGCGCAAGGTTGAAAGCAATACGGAAGTCTCCCTCGAACTGCTGCTTGAGGCTCTCAACGAATTCCGGCGAGGAATGAAGCCGTGCGACCTCATACTCGTCCTTATAGGCAAGCACCTTGAAATAGCCATTCGCGACAGCTCGTGTCACGGCGTCCTGCCGCGGCGTAACGGTCTGCTCCCATTCCAGGACGCGGTTCACCAGTGCGCGATAGCGCTTTCCGTATGCCGCGTTCTGGTATGCGGAAAGGAACATCACCTTGCGTTCGATGAGCTCGTCGAGCGACGTCGAAATCTGAAGTGATTCACGCATAGGCTTGGCCGCAACAAGTGCCCGTTCGGCAGAGCTGGGCGACAGGGCTGCACGACGTCCCCAAAGGAACGCTTCCTTGTTCATCTTCACGCCTGCTCCGTTGAGTTCGATGGCAGCATCGATAGCATCGGAGCTAATCGGGATAAGGCCCCGTTGATACGCGTAGCCAAGCATGAACATGTTGCCGGCAATGGTGTCACCGAAGATGTTGAGCGCATACTTGGTCGCATCCACAAACTCGACGCAATCACTGCCGACGGCGTCGGTGATGCCAGAACGCAGTTCCGGGGAAGGGAACTTGAGGTCGGGGTGTCGGGTGAATTCGCCGGTCATGACCTCATGCGTGTTGACAAGCATCCGCGTCGCGCCCTTGCGTGTCGCAGCGAGGGTCTTCCGGCTCCCTGCTACGACCAGGTCGCAGCCGAGAACAGCGTCCGCACCGCCAGCGGCAATCCGGATAGCTTTGATAGCAGCTGGGCTCTTGCCGAAACGAAGGTGCGACCACACCGAGCCGCCTTTCTGGGCGAGACCAGCCATGTCGAGAATCCCGCAACCCTTGCCTTCCAGGTGTGCGGCCATGCCGAGGATTGCGCCGATGGTCACGACCCCCGTGCCGCCGACCCCCGTCACGATAATTGAAAAGACTCCATCTTCGAGTGACGGACGTTCGGGTTCGACGAGCGCCGGGAACAGCTCGACGTTTGGCTTGACTGTACCTGCCTTGCGAAGGCTGCCACCGTGAACCGTGACGAAACTTGGGCAGAAGCCGTTGTTGCACGAGTAATCCTTGTTGCAGGACGACTGGTCGATAGCCCGCTTACGGCCGAACTCCGTCTCAAGCGGCACAAGCGAAACGCAGTTGGATTTGACGCCGCAATCTCCGCAGCCCTCGCAGACGAGGTCATTGATGACGAGACGTTTGGGCGGGTCAGGAAACTGTTTGCGCTTGCGGCGGCGTCGCTTCTCAGCGGCGCAGGTCTGGTCATAAACGAGAACGGTCACACCCGGAATGTCCCTCAACTCCTCCTGCACCTTCTGGAGCTCGGAACGATGGTGAATCGTCACGCCCTTAGCCCAACCCGCGTCCGACGGATATTTGGCAGGGTCATCTGTCACGACTACGATACGGCTCACACCTTCCGCATGAACCTGCGTCGTGATGGTCATCGGACTGAGCTGACCATCGTGACGTTGACCGCCGGTCATCGCGACGGCGTCGTTGTACAGAATCTTGAATGTGATGTTGGTTTTTGCCGCAATCGCCGCGCGGACCGCGAGTAGACCGGAGTGGAAATAGGTGCCGTCTCCCATGTTCTGGAACATGTGCTCGCGCTTGGAAAATGGAGCCTCTCCGACCCATGCCATGCCTTCGGCACCCATCTGGGTGTAGCCGAGCGTATTGCGGTCCATCGTCTGCGCCATCCAGCTGCAGCCGATACCGGCGTAGGCTTTGCTCCCTTCCGGGATGATGGTCGACGAGTTGTGCGGGCAGCCGCTGCAGAAGTAAAAGCTGCGCAGCATCGCTTCGGGAGCGAATTCCACCTTGCTCAGTTCCGTCAGGAATGAGACGCGCTCGGCGATGCGCTGGTCGCCACTACGTTGCGCAAGCCGTTGTCCCAAAGCGATGGCAATCTGGAGCGAGCTGAGAGACATCTCGACAGGAAACAGCTTCTTGCCATTCTCGTCCTGCTTGCCGATTACGACCGGCGCGTTGGGCTCGCGGTATAGGATGTCCTTAATCTGCGACTCAAGGAGGCTACGCTTCTCTTCGACGACCATCAGCAGGTCAAGGCCATCCGCAAATTCGCGGATGCCCAGTGGCTCGAGCGGCCAGGTGCAGGCGACCTTATAAATCGAGACACCCATCGCTTCGAGGTCAGCTTCAGAGATGTCGAGGTCATCAATGGCCTGCAGCAAGTCCAGATAGCTCTTCCCGTGAGTCACCACGCCGATTCTTGCTCCCGGCTTTCCTAGCGTGACGCGGTCCAGCCCATTGGCTCGCACGAACGCGCGAACGGCATCGAGCTTGTAGTTGTGGAGGCGGTATTCCTGTTCTTGCGGCGTGTCAGGTAGGCGGAGATTCAACCCGCCCGTCGGCATCTGGACATCGGTGGGGAGCTTGGGCACCACGCGATTGACCTCGACATCAATCGCCGCGGACGCGTCGGCCGTGTCCTTCACGCATTTGATACCGACCCAGCATCCTGAAAAACGCGACAAGGCCCAGCCGTACAGACCATAGTCGAGAATCTCCTGAACACCACTTGGGCTCAGAATTGGAATGGATGCGTCGACAAGTGCGAATTCCGACTGATGGCATGTGGTCGACGACTCGCATGTGTGGTCGTCACCCATCAGGACCAGAACGCCGCCATGCTTCGAGCTGCCCGCGAGGTTTGCGTGACGGAACGCATCACCGCTGCGGTCAACGCCGGGACCTTTTCCGTACCAGATGGAGAAGACACCGTCGAACTTACCTTCGCCGCTGGCCTCGGCTTGCTGGGTTCCCCAGACAGCGGTTGCCGCGAGGTCTTCATTCACCCCCGGCACGAACACGACGTTAGCTTCGCCCAAAAACTTCTTCGCCTTCCCCAATTCGGCGTCGTAAGTCCCGAGGGGAGAGCCGCGGTAGCCGGAAATATATCCGGCCGTTTGCAGACTGTTCGCCTTGTCGCGGCGTTGCTGCATTAGAGGCAATCGAACAAGCGCCTGGACGCCGGTCAGAAAAATCCGCCCGGTGTCGAGGGTGTATTTATCATCAAGAGTTACTTTGCGCAGAGTCACGGTCATTCCTTCGAGGCGGAGCCATCTTCAGCAAGTTGCGACTTCCAGTCCCACATCGCACTTTGGGGTTCGAGTAGCGTCCTCGCTACGACCATCTTGTGAACTTCGGAAGCCCCATCGACGAGCCGCGCCTGTCGCGCGTATCGGTACATCCATTCGAGTCGCGTGTCTTTGGAGTAGCCTTTGGCGCCGTGCAGCTGGATTGCTGTATCGATGACCTGGTGCAGCGTCTCGGAGGCTGCGATTTTCGCCATGGAGATTTCCGGACGCGCAAAGTCGCCGGTGTCCAGGCACCATGCCGCGCGTAATGTAAGCAGACGTGCGACGTCGAGCTTCATCGCGGCTTCGCCGAGCATCCATTGAACGCCCTCACGTGCCGAGAGCGGTTCTCCGCCGGCCTTTCTTGTGTTCACATGCGCAACGGCGAGTTCAAGCGCGCGACGTGCCATGCCGTTCCACCGCATGCAGTGAGTGAGACGGGCAGTCCCCAGGCGGATTTGGGTAGCCTTCAGACCATCCCCGACTTCCATGAGTCTGTGCTCATCCGGAATTTCAAGGCCCTCGAACTCGATTTCGCAGTGACCGCCATGCTCCTCCGGTCCCATAATTGGAATGCGCCGGATGATGCGCCAGCCAGGAGTGTTCGCGTGAAAGAGGAAAGCAGATAGGCCCTTTCTCGCGTCGGACGATGTTCGCGCGATAACAATGAAGTGGGTGGCAGCCTCAGCACCCGTGATGAACCACTTGCGGCCACGGATAATCCACTTGTCGCCGGCGCGTTCCGCAGTCGTCAACATCATCGACGGGTCCGAGCCTGCGCCCGGTGCCGGCTCGGTCATGGCAAAGGCAGACCGAACCTTCCCGTCGATGATGGGCTGCAGCCATTGGTCCTTCTGGGCGGCGGTTGCGACCTTATTCAGAAGAATCATGTTGCCGTCGTCGGGGGCCGCAGAGTTGAAGACGACCGGACCAAAGATAGAGCGGTTCATCTCTTCATAGCACACCGCCATCTGCGCGATAGACAATCCGCCGCCTCCACGTTCGCGCGGCATCTGCAGAGCCCACAGGCCGCTCTCGCGCGCTTGGCCACGCAACTTCTCGAGCAGCCCCTCGGCTACGTTTTCGTGCTCGTCGTAGGATTCAGCTTTGGATTCGAGTGGGATGAGAACGTCGTCGACGAAAGTGCGAATCTGGTCGCGCAGCTTGCGCGTTGCGCTGTCAATTGAGAAATCCATTTTTATCGAGCCTGTGGGGAGTTTTGAAGGTTTTCGAGCACGCGCGGGTTGTCGACCCGGAGTTGCTGAATAAGGCGATTGCGCAGATTGGAGACCAGCACCTTACGCATTGCCGAGCCGTCATCAAACTGTCCAGCACGGATGCCTCGGACAAGGGCACTCTTGTCCAGTAACGCATCAGGGGAAGCTGTCGCATGGCGCTCCCGCGTTGACTGAAAATGGCGCGCGGCGATACGTATCGCGTTGGCAACCATCAGGCAGTTGTATCGGTCCTGCTTGGATAGGGAGGGCACAACTTGGTTGGTGAGCGTGCTGTGCGCAACATTGAGCAGGTCGACAATCTTCTCATCGGCGTTCATCAACGAATCTCCAGAAGGTTCATTGCTTCCAGCGTCAGCTCGGATACGAGCCGTCCGGACAGCGCCAGTTCGAGGCTGCGCTGGGCACCGGATACGTGACGCTGCTCCTGATGAAGCGCAATGACGGCCCACTTAACGTGCGCGAGCGCTTGCCAGTCGACCAGTTCGGAAGGATGGACCGCGCGGCCTGTCGCCTCCTGATAACCATCGAGGAAGCTCTGTAGTGGTCCAATACCGCCGCCACCCATTTCGGGACGACCGAAACGCCAGCACGGCGCGGTGAACCATCCCAAGTCCTCGTTCGGGTGGCCCCAGCCTGAAAATTCCCAATCGAGGATGGCCGACACGCGGCCGTTGTCCACCATGTAGTTGCCGGTCCGATAGTCCCCATGCGAGAAGACCGCTTCGGTCGCTTGGCCCAGTCTGACTTCAAGTTCGCGCAGGCATAGCTCGAGCGCGGGATGGGGAACAGCGAGACCGTCCAGTTGTCTGCGAATGTGCTCAATCGACGCGGATGCAGCCGAATGCGGAGCGGCACCAAAGACTGCTCGCGCATGGCTGGCGGGGGTGCGATGCGCAACGCCAAGCAGTTGACCCAATTCGGATGCAAGAGCGTGCCGGTTCGGCACATAAGCATCGTTCCTCGCGAGCAGGTGACCGGCGGTTATGCCGGAAACAAACTCCAGGATGAAAAATGGCTTCCCAATTACGTTAGGGTCGAGGCAAAAACCCTCGGGGCGAGCCACTCGCGCACCTTGCTCGAACGCCAGCCGGTAGCGATAAAACTCTTCCTCCCGGGTGCAGCTCGTCGGAATCGCCGCGTCCGCATCGGTGCGCAAAACATACGACACCCCGTCATTCATCTCGAGTCGCCAGTTTTCCTGAATGGCGCCTCCGGACAATCGCGATGCACGAACGACGGTGGACTGAGAAATGTCATGCAAGGCCATCCATTTCCCAACCCGCTCAAGCGCGTTCGAATCGGGGAGGCCGGCACTGATGTTGTCGCGGACTTGAGGTGTCGATTCACGCAGCATGTTCGAGCACCCCGCGCAAACACTCCTGTAGATATTCGCGAGTCGACTCCTCGGGAGGGACAATCGGTAGACGAACGACTGGTTCGCACTGCCCTAGCAAGCTCGCAGCGAATTTCACGGGTCCGGGACTTGTCTCAGCGAAGAGTGCCCGCGTGAGCGGCAGCATCTGGACGAAGAGACTTCGAGCCTCTTTCAATTCGCTACGGTCAATGAACTGGCAGAGCTCGTTGACCCTCTTCGGCAGAATGTTTGCAACGACCGAGATAACGCCGCAGCCCCCTAAGGCCATAAAAGGCAGCGACGTGAAATCGTCACCGCTGTAGAGGGCAAATTCCGTCGGCAGGGCCTCGACCAACTCTGACGCCCTGACCATGTCTCCGGTCGCGTCCTTGAGGCCGCGGATGTTCGGATGAGCGCTGAGCCGTACGACTGTCGACACGGACATGTCGGTGACAGTGCGACCAGGAACGTTGTAAAGCACCAACGGCACATTGGCGGCATCGGCTTGGGCACTGAAATGGCCCAGCAGTCCCTGCTGGGAAGGCTTCACGTAGTACGGCACCACGCTGAGCAGGGAGTCTGCCCCGCAGTCGGATGCGGATTTCGCAAGAGCGACTGCCTCCGACGTGGAGTTGGCTCCAACTCCGGCCATCACGTGAATGCGTCCAGCCGCGTACTCGACGGTCGCGGAGATTACGTCGCAGTGTTCTGCATGCGAAAGCGTCGAGGACTCACCCGTTGTTCCGGCCACGGCAATGCCGGCGGTGCCACTATCGATATGGAGGTCGATGAGACTACGCAATTTGGCCCAATCGACACTGCCGTCCTTTGTGAAAGGCGTAATCAGCGCGACGATGCTGCCGCGAGGCAGACGCCCGTTAGCGCTATTCCAATTTTCAAGCTTACTCATAAACTCTCCTGCAAGGGGGCGTCATGGCCGTAATGGCAACCCTGTTAGCGCCAGAACGACGACATAAGTCGATGTCTGTATCCGGCTCATTCTACACAAGTGTCGACAATTAAAGAAAAACCTTGTCTTCTTTTGGAACCAGCAATTACCCGCACATACGCGACTCAGGCAGGCGTTCTCTTCATCTCGTCGGTTGCCGCAGGGCGCGAAACCAGAGTCACATGCGAGCGCAAGCCGAACAGAATCAGGACAGCGGCCGAGAGCATTCCGGCGTCGAAGCGACCGCCGGTTTGTGTACACTTATGAATGCACATGCCCAGTATATGAAGGCAGTTCGCACCTGAACATTGAAACTTTGGGATAGCGGTACAGCTGCCAGGCAACCCTGACGATTCCTTCTCTCCTCGATGGTCGGACGCTTGCACGCAAAGCAGCTGCGCCTGCTCGCTGCCTTGGGAGACCACGGTTCACTCCTCAACGCGGCCCGCGAAGTTTCGATGTCCCAGCCGGGCGCAAGCAAGGCGCTGCGCGAAATCGAGTCAATCTTCGGAGTCGAGCTGTTTGTCCGGACTAGTCGAGGACTTGAACCCAACGCTGCAGGTCATTGCGTCATCCGCTATGCACGACTGTTCCAATCGGACATGGCACATCTGCGTGATGAGCTTCTTGGGGTAATGCGGGGTTTTGGCGGGCGCGTGTCGGCAGGAACAATCATGGGTGCGGTTCCTCTGCTAACTGACGCCATCAACTGGCTCCTCTCGGAACAGCCCCAGATGTCTGTCGAAGTACTCGAAGACACCAGCGCGACACTGCTTGGTCTGCTCGACGAAGGACGAATCGACCTCGCACTTTGCAGAACGAGCGTCAGCCGTTCGCCTAAGCTGTATTCGAGCGTCGCTGTGCAAGAGGAAACCCTCGCTGTTATCGCGAGCACGAAGCACCGGCTCGCTGATGCGAAGCAGTTGGAATTGGCTGACCTTGAAGGCGCCCATTGGGTTGTCTACCGCGCGAACATGCCAATCCGGCGTCAACTCGAGCGTGAATTTCACGAAGCAGGGCTGCGGCTGCCGGTACACCTGGTCGAAACAACATCAGCGTTCACAACGATGTCGCTCCTCCAGACCAATCCGGCGTTCGTGGCCATGCTGCCCGTTGCTGTTGCAGACTTCTGCACCAATCAAGGCTGGGCGACGAAGCTCGCGCTGGCGGTTACCTCGCGGAGTGAGCCATATGAACTCGTCACCCGGCAGGGTGCGCCTGTCTCGCCTGGCGCACAACTGCTGATTAACGCATTGACTCGGGATAGGAGCACCGAGAGTGCCAAGCCGGAGCGATAGGCGGCCGATGTGTCCGCGCGGGGCCATCCATGCGGACACATTGTTTCGAAACGACAGAAACGCTAATGAGGACGGCCACCCAGGTAGAGGCGACGCATCTCATCACTCGCGAGCAGGTCGGACGACTTGCCCTCCAGTGCAACTTGTCCCATAGAAAGCACATAGGTGCGGTCAGAAATGCGCAAGGCCTCGGTCGCATTCTGCTCCACCATCAACACTCCGATACGCTCGGTGTTGCGTAGTTCGACGATTGCGTCGAAGACTTCGCCCAGCATCTTTGGAGATAGTCCGGCCGAAGGCTCGTCAAGCAACAGGAAGCGTGGCCTTGGCATCAATGCGCGGGCGAGCGACAGAATCTGCCGCTCTCCGCCGGACATGCTCGCTGCCCGCGCCCGAAGCTTGCGCTTCAATACAGGATAGGCGGAACAGAGTTCATCCAGCCTTCTTTCCTTGTCCTGCTTCTGCATGAACTGGCCGCCAAGCGCTAGATTTTCCCAGACCGATAGCGAGCCGAAAACGTTGTCGGTCTGAGGCACGAAGCCGATATCGTATTTCCGGACCTTCTTGAACACTGGCACCTGTCCGATGTCCTTCTCGTCCAGGGTGACCTTCCCTTCCCGCGGCCGCAGGAAACCCGCGACCGTCTTTAGCAGGGTGGACTTCCCACAGCCGTTCGGGCCCAGGATGGTGACAATTTCGAGTTGCTTCGTGTTGATTGAAATGCCGCGAAGGATATCAACGTCGCGTGTGTAACCGGCGACGACATTGTTAACGGAAATCATGCAATCACCCCCGCAACCTGATACTGGCCGCCCGGCTTCTTGCCGAGATACGCCTCAACCACGCTTTCATGGGTTTCGAGCTCTGACGGAAGGCAGTCCGCCACAGTTTTTCCCTTATCCAGAACAATGCAGCGGCTGCACGTCTCGGAAATGAAATGCATGTCGTGCTCAATGATGATTAGCGTGATGCCTTGTCCGTTGATTCTCTTGAGCGTGGTAACCAACTCCGAGCGCAAGTTCGGGTGAACGCCAGCCATTGGTTCATCGAGGAGCAGTAATGCTGGCTGCTCCATCATCGCGCAAGCGATGCCCAGGAGTTTCTTCTGCCCGCCAGAGATGGAGGCAGCGGGCAGATGCGCGACCTTCGTGAGAAGCAGTTCTTCGAGAAGGTGATGCGCGCGCTCACGCGTCTCATGCTCAAGGCTGCGTGTCGCACCAGACCTGCAAAGCGTACTGAACAATCCGTGGCTTCGTGTCGACGCGGCCATCACAACTTCTTTTACCGTCATCCGCGTCGGCATTGACGGCAGCTGGAAGGTCCGCCGTACACCCTTTGCGGCAATCTGATGGGAGGACAGGCCGTTCACCGGCTGACCGCCGACCTCGATGAGACCTAGGTCAATCGGGCAATAACCAGTGATTGCGTTGAGCACGGTGCTCTTCCCGCAACCGTTCGGTCCGAGCAGACCTACGATTTCACCTGTCCTGACGTGAAAGTTGAGTCCGGTCAGGACGCTGTTTCCACCAAAGGACTTGTGGACATCCTGCAATCGAAGCATCGTGTTCATGTTGCGCTCCGGATTTTTTCGGGAAGTAGACCGCCTGGACGAACCAGAAGACAGGCAAGCAGGACAACGCCGATTGTGCCGAGCCGGACGGCGCCAGCGATATCGCTGCTGATGTTGAGATAGTCCTTGGCGAATGGCACTGCGCTATAGATGGCTTCGACGAGCAATGCGCCGAGCACGACCCCGAGGTTATTGCCAAGCCCGCCAATCATGACCATCGTCCAGATGACGAAAGTCTCGGACGCGAGCATGTAGTCCGGGCCAACGAAGCTCATGTAGTGCGCGAGCAGAGAACCTCCGACCGACGCTATCGCGGCGCTCGTGACCGTCGCCTTAACCTTGAGGGGAACGAGCTGATAGCCGAGACTGGTTGCCAGAGCAGGCTCCTCACGCATCAGTCGGATGGCTCGCCCGAAACGTCCACGGGAAAGTCGAACGCAGGCGAACAGTGCAATCGCGACCATCGCGAGCGCCAGCAGAAAAAACGCGAGGTCATTCTGGACGCCGGACGCGCTTCTGAACAATGCCGGCACCCCGCTGATGCCTTGAGCGCCGCCTGTGAGCCAGTTTTCGTTGAGCGCGACGGTGCGGATGAGCTCCGCCACCGCCAGTGTGGCAATCGCCCAGTAGTCGGATGCGAGATTGCGCCCCAGCCGAGCCATGAAAAAGCCCACAACCATTGCGGTTACGACGCCAAAGAGAATGCCGACAGGTGCGGGATATCCGAGTGAGGAGCTAATTGCTGACGCGTAGGCACCAACACCCGCGAACGCTACGAAACCGAAGTTCAGAAGTCCCGCGAAGCCTGCCTGTAGATTCAACGCCAGTCCGAGCAGCGCATAAATGCAGCTCAGTGTCGCAACGTGCAGAAGGAAGCTATACACGGCGGACCTCCCGGTCGAAGATGCCGTACGGCTTGAAGAGAAGCGCGACGAGCAAAATCACGAACGACGCGGCACTTATATATGTCACCGGAACATAGACGTCGGATGTGCCGAAAAGCCAACCGAAGTCGAGATTGGTCACCAGCGTCTCGGCAATTGAAATCAGCAACGCGCCGGCTGCTGCACCAAGGGGATTGCCGAGACCTCCGAGAATGGCTGCGGCGAACACTGGCAGCAGCAGGTTGGTGCCCAAGCCAACGTGTACGCTCTCGTTCAGCCCCAACATTGCCCCGCCCAACGCAGCCAATGCGCCGCTGAGGAACGTGATGCCGTTGACCACCCGTGCACCATCTACTCCGGTCGCTGCAGCCAGCGCGGGGTTCGACGACATGGCCCGCATCGAGCGGCCGACTCCCGTTTTGAAGAGCAGAACCGCGAGCAGCGCAACACAACCGAACCCACACGCAATCGAAGTAATCTGGTCGACCGAAATGGTGGTTGAGCCGAGGGTAATTGGGCTCGACAGCCCCGACGAATACCGGAATGGGCGCGAGCCGGCGACACCCAGGACAACTGCGATGAGAATCATCGAGATGGCAAGCGAGCCAATCATTGCAATTGAACTGCCGGAGCGCAGGAGCCGCTTGAAGACGAGCACATTGAGCAGAACCGCGACTACGCCTGTCGCGATACATGCCCCGATGAGCGCAAGTGAGAAAGGCAGACCTGTGCGATTCAACGCCAAAGTACCGAATGCGCCCAGCATCGCGTACTGGACGTGCGCGATGTTCGGAAATTTGACCAGTGAATACACAACGCTCAGGCCCACCGCCACGAGCATGATGTCCGAAGTTCGTATCAGGACATCGACGATGAATTGAAGCATGGGGACTCTCCTAGGCCGCCGCGCCGCAGAGCAGCGCGGCGGAGCTTATCGGGCAACGACCTTGGTATCGAACTTCACCTTGTCGTACGGCTGCTCTTTTCTTTGGCCTGCGTCGTCGAAGGCAATCGTGCCGGTCGCGCCGTTGTACGGTACGACTGTCTTCATTGCCGCGCGAATCTTTGTGGGGTCAGCTGCCCCGGCCTTGTTGATTGCAGCCGCCGCTACCATCACGCCGTCGTACGCATAGCTGCCGAATGAGGACTTCGGAGCTTCCTTGTACTTCTCGCGATATGCCTGGTCGTAAGACTTGCCACCCGCGCCAATGGACGCGACTTCGAGTCCTTCCTGTCCTTGAGCGGCTTGCGGCACAGTGTCGCTCGTGCACATGGTGAGGTAAATGCCGTACCACTTCTTCTTGCCCAGACCAAGTTCATACGCTTCGCGATTGATGGTCGCGGCCTCTTGTCCGTAGGCGCTGTAGACGTAGGCCTGAGGTGACGAGCGGGACATTTGCTGCAGCTCGCGTCGGTATGTCGACTGTCCTTCGCTGTACAGCACGAGCGACGACACCTTGCCACCAAGCGACTCGAATCGCTTCTTGAATTCGGAGGCGACACCTTGACCGTAGGAGTTGTTCGGTGCGATGAACGCCACGTCTTTCAGGTTCTGGGCGAAGACGTCTCCCGCCGCGAAGCGAGCCGACAGGTCGTCCAGTCCGATAACGCTGAACGACCCCTCGCCGATTTTGCGGATTGCCGGACTCGATGAACCGATGTTGATATGTACGTCGCCCTGCTGAACGACGTATTCGCCGACTGGAATCGTGATTCCTGAGGAAAACTCGCCCAGCACAACAGGGACTTTGTTCACAGAAACGAGTTTTCTTGCTGAACTCAGTGCCGTTGCCGCATTGCCGCCGGAATCCTCCACGACGACCTGAAGCTTCTGACCCAGCACGCCGTTATGCGCATTGACTTGTTCGACTGCGAGTTCAATACCTCGTCGTTGGTCGTCTCCGACGGACGCGCTCGCTCCCGTAAGCGGCAACACCGCGCCCAGCGACACTGTCTGCGCGACCGACGCGGTCGCAATAGAAAGCAACGCGCTCGCAACAGCGCTGATGCACAGCTCCTTCGCAAACTTCATGATGACGCCCCTTTCAATGGTAGAAATTAAACTACACAAGTGTCGACAATTTATCGGAAAAAAATTTCTGTCAATAAAAACGTTGTCGTCTGGAATCGCTGCCAGCGGCATGCTGCATCCTAAAACGCTTGCTGGACTTGGGTTTGCGCGATTTTCGCGACTGCCAGAGTTCTGCTATCGCTGCGACGCGCATGCCCACGGATGGTCAACGAGCCTCGCCACAACGCCTCCAGACTAGCTGATTGTCTACACGTTTGTATTCTGACTTTCCCCGATTCGAGGGGAATAGCGGCGACATTCGAGCTGATTGAGGCAGATGCTTACCTGCATCGGTTGGCGAGAGATTCCGTATCGAGCAATGGCTGCTCCGGCAAGATAACGATGCTAATTCGCTTATCTTGCCGGCCGCTTCGATTCCTATGCAGTTGCTGCGGACGGCGGTCGATGCTGGTCGGCAGTATCGCGAGGCGCGGATGCTGCAGGACCAAGAACGCGAACTGCACACTCAGCAGATTGCCAGCCAGTAGTTCGCCAACGGCATGATTGCGTGGGCCAACTACATGCAGGCGGTCAACGCACGCCAGCCGCAGACAGGCCATCTGACCAGTACGAGCTTCCACTGTACTTCGACAAGCTTGGGTAATTCGGTCAGCACAAACTGCAATTAGGCAGCGTGCAGGCGACCCACAGAGTGCCGAATGTCCGAGTCTACGTTGTGGTCGGCCTCAATACGACCTTGGCATTATTAGGGTTCCTGGTCTCTGACGCGGCCGCCGTGCCATGATGGCAACTGGAAGAAGACAGAAGACGGTCACAGGGCCCATCGGGCGAAGGAGGTCAAAGTGACGGACGACAATGGAATGGCGGACGGCCACCCAGAGCAGGTATCGGAATCGCTGCAAACACTTGCCGAATATTTGGAAAGGTCGCTCGATAAGGCGTCAAGCATCGTGATGATGAGACACACGGCAGGTGCGTGTACCGTCTATTTGGGCGACTCCGCAGGTCTGCGCGAAGACCTGAAGCAGATTGGCACGATTGCAATATCGCTTGCTAACGACATGCTTGAATCGACCTCTTCGGGAGCAAATCAGATGCAAATCGGCGGCCAAGTCTATCGTTTCGTCCGCAGCTTCGCACAAATCGGCGACATGCCGGCCGTTGTCTTTTCAACGGAGTAGGGCCTCGGCTCATTGCTACCGAGCCGGCTCTACTGCGTTGATGAGTGGTAGACGATGCGACGTCGTGCGGGCAAGCTGAGTTGCGGTGACGGCAACTTGGTCGGGGTGGTACGGTCCAAGAACCGTGGCCTATTGGTCGCCTAGGTTGGTGATGTCTTGCCAGTCAGCGGCGCCGCGGCAATCGGTTCAAAGGAGGACTGATGCAAGCGAGACAATGTTTGGCATTGCTGCTGTCTATGGCAGCGCTTAGTTCAACCGGAGCACCGGCAAGCGATATTCAATGTGCAACCACGCGACAACCGGCTGAGCGCGTCATATGCGACCACGCCATCCTGAACAATGAGTACGAAGATATCGTCGCGCAACAGCAGGCTCTGCTGAGCAGTGGGAAACTCTCGCCCGCACAACTCGCCCGGTGGAGGCAATCGCGGAACGCCTGCACTGACGTCCACTGCATCGACGGCGTATTTGTTCGGTGGGCGGTGATAGCCAGGTCTGTCGAAACCACTTCCCGCGCTGCAGTGGCTCCGGTTATGGCCTCGGCTACTGCAATGGCCCCTGTTGGACCTACTTCGGACGCAATCGCCCTTCCCGCATCCCAAGCCTTGCCGACATCGGAAGCATCTCTTGCGCGTCAAGGGAGTGCCGCCGGCGTGGCGCTTCCGCAGCCTGTCGAGACTCAAGCCTCTTCGCCTACGGTCGCTTCTGCTCCTTCTAGCGCAAGTGAATCCCGTAGCGCGACCGGCATGAGCGCCGGCCTGATGACGGCCTTGCTTGTCGCGGTTGGATTCGGTGTTCTCTTCCAACGCCGAAGGAGGAACGGTGGAAACACCGGGGAACCACCAAGTAATGTTCGCGGCAAGGACAAGCCTTGAGCGGACCGCATTGAAGGGCATGGAGCGCGGCGACGCAGTGTTGTGGTTTTTGGTGATACGCCGCTTTAGTCAATGCACTAGCCTTTTCTAGCGCGACCGTGGCATATTGCGACCACATTCACTAGGAGGCCACCTGATGGCAACGACTTTGGAAGCAATTCAGGCGAAGATGGATAAATTGAAGGCCCAAGCGGATGCGCTGATTGCAAAGCAATCGTCGGGCGTCATCGAAAGGATTCGCGAGTTGATGGCGAAGCACGGTCTAACGACCGCTGACATTGACGCGCACACTGGCGGCAAGCAGCGCGCGAAACACGCGGCGGCAAAGACCGCCGCGAAGCCCGCTACGGCTGTTGCCAAGTACCGGGACCCTAAAAGCGGCGCAACGTGGTCCGGGCATGGGCGCGCGCCACAGTGGATTGCGGCTGCTAATCTTACTGTGTCAATAAAAAGCGATACCTGGTAGTATGAAGTAATAGAGACTGCGGGCGATCGCAATGACAGAAGAGATCGATGAATTTGA
>NZ_JBNPVS010000072.1:0-32418 GCF_050434225.1 Paraburkholderia sp. GAS32
TCGTTACATAACGCAGCGCGTGCGAAGTTTTGTCGACTTCGTTGTTGCTCGCTATCGGGAGCCGCAGATCTTCTGATAGCAGCAACCATCGTCGCGAAGGCGATGGGCTGTTTAGGTAGGTGTTCGGGAGATAGAGAATTCAAACTCTGTGGGGTACCTACCCAGGGGCGCAGCAATTTCCCCTTTGCTTAAACCATAAGGTGTCGACAGTTGTCCCCGGCTCGCGAACTCACAAAACGTGATTGCAGCAGCCGCAGCGCATGGGGTGAAGGTGTGATACTGGCGCGAAAGCTGCCTGTCGATAACTTGTGCCGACAGGCAGGTCAGGGGCGAAACGCGACGCCACTGGAGTGATGCGGTAACCGGCCGGTATATCGGGTCGACTTCTGCCGGCGGCTGCTCGTAGACACACCGCAGCATTTACCAGCGCTCAAAAATTGCACTGAGCGGCACTGGGGTCCGCACATAATACGCAGGATAACTAAGGTAATACTTAAGATCAGGGGAAAACCTGATGCACCGTGACCTGACACGCGTTGTCGGGGACACTCAGCGCGAAAAAAAAGCCGGCGCGAAGCCGGCTTGAAAGGGTCTAGCGTCCGAGTGAGCTAGAACCTGAGAGAAGGTGCAGCATAGGTCTGACCTTGCAGCAGGCTGAATCTGTCTGCGAAGATCTGATATGACGTGCCGCGCATACTACCTGAAATCGCCTGGACAGGCTTAAGGCAAACTTAAGGGCCAGTTGTAAGGCTCCAAGCGAAGCGAGCGCGGGACCGCTGCACGACAGCCGCTGCAGACTAAAGGTGCTGAGCGACCGCTTTTCAGCGACATTGAGGCGTTCAGACAATCTTGGCTGATGGGTCGCCACGGGTCGAACTCACCCCTTGATCGTCGTCGCGGCCGTATCTCTGATATGGCTTCGCTATAATCAATCGCTTCCCGGCGTCGCAATGTCGAATAAATGTCTTCCAGGCGAAACAGGTCCCCCGGCCGAGCCCGCAGGCCGCTGACGAAAGCACTTCTATTGCCGATGGATCGCGCCTCCGCCAGTGAACGGTCGCTGTCCTGTCATCTTGCGCTGGTCGCATGCCGCGACGGACATGGCAACAGCCATCTGGTCAATGAACTTATGCGCGCGGTGTACCTGAGCTGGTATCTGCAGCGCGCTGGTTATGGCAACCAACCGGTGGAGCAGTTCAAGATCGCCGAATACGCGGCCAAGATCACCCTGGCGCACGCTCATGAGACGGGAGAGTGGCGGCTCGCGTCTGAGGTAATCAGCGACTTTGAAGCGCTACTGACGTTGTATGACGCCCAGCTCGCAAGGGCTCCTCTTCACGAAGTATTCGAAGCGGAGCGGCAGCTGAGGGTTTTTCTGACGGGAACGGACCATTCGCCGATCCCGTAATCGACGTATCGGCAAGCTTTAACAGATTACTTTTCGGGCGGAGCACTTGCCGCAGGGGTAGTTGTATTGTTGATTCGGTTACCGATAAACCTCGGATTCCTAATCATTTTACATAATTATATTAATCAACATTTTTGAATGGGCTCCTCCGAAGTTGACACGCTTGCAAGGCCGCCACTTGGCTACCAGATCTGCATTACAAAAAACCCATCTTGCGCGACGTCGCGATGGCGAACTTGCGATAGAGCGAGGGGAATAAGCGTTTGACGTGGTAGGACGGTCGCGCCGATGTGCCGACGACAACCATTCCGCGTTCCGATATGATGCCTTCGACGATCGCGTCGGCGACCAGGTCGGGCGAGGTACCCTTGTTACGGTAATACCCCTGCAGACGCAGTTTCTGCGCCTCGGGCACCGATGGCGCAATTACGTTGGCGCCAGTCGTGATGGCGGTGTTGATCGCTCCCGGACAGACCACCGTGACGCCGACGTTGGTGTCTTCGAGCTCCATCGAGAGCGCCTCGGAAAATCCGAGTACCGCAAACTTGCTCGCGGAATAGACTGCCAACGTTGGCAACGGCGCAAAGCCATTGGCCGATGCAATGTTGACCACGCGGCGCAAGCCGCCGGCAGCGATCATTTTGGGCAGGAACAGGTAACAGCCGCTGAGCACACCTTTGACATTGACGTCGTACAAGCGTTGCCACGATTCCGGCGGGCTGTCCAGAAAGTTCCCGCAATAGGCGATGCCGGCATTGTTGATCAACACATCCAGCGCACCGAACTTGGCATGCACTTCGTCGGCGAATGCACGCATCGCGTTATCGTCGGCGACATTGACGGTCAATGCGAGGCAGGCGGCACCGAGAGACGTCACCTCGCGTTCCACAGTGGCGAGGTTGGTCTGATTGATATCCGATAGCACCAGCTTGGCGCCGTGCCGGGCAAACGCCAATGCGGTACTGCGGCCTATGCCGGAGCCGGCTCCGGTGATCAGAACGTTCTTGCCGGCGAGGTTTTTCATGCTCATGTTGGCTGCTTCCTACGAAAAAGAGGTTGCTAAAAAATTGATCAAGGTCCGATTGACTGCCTCCGGTTCCTCAATCGGCAGGAAGTGTCCGGCGTCCGGCACTACAACCAGCTGCGATCCAGGAATGTTTGCATGCAAGCGCTGCGAATGCGCGGGCGTAGTGTGGCTGTCCTTGTCGTTGCTGCCCACCATGACCAGCGTCGGCACGGCGACACGGTACAGTTCGCGGCTCAGGTCATCGCGCGCGTTCACTGCCTTTGCCGTGCGCAAAAGGGCGGCAACGTTATTGTTCAGAATGCGCTGACGTATTGCCCGTCGCAGTACCGCACGGGCAGGATCGGCGAGAAATTTATCGCCGAGACAAATATCCATCAGTGTATTGATGACCGGTCTGATGCCAAACCAGCGGACGACAAAAACCAATATGCCGCCCATACGAAGATCACCGGCCGTCGGCGCCTCGGCGGAACTGCCGATCAGGCTCAGCGATCTGACCAACGCCGGGTGACGCAAAGCCAACCGCAAAGCGATAAAACCGCCCATCGATTGGCCCACGATATGGCAAGGTCCGTCGCCGAGCGCATGGATCAGCGCGGCAACGTCGTTGGTCTGCGTGTATAGCTCGTAGCCCGATTTGGTGACTGTGCTGCGTCCATGCCCGCGCAAATCCACGCAAACGCAACGGTAACGGTCTTGCAAGGCGGCGACCTGGGCGTCGAACAGATGCCAGTCCCACAGCATGCCGTGGAGGAAGATGATGGTCTCGGCGCCCGCGCCGCGGACTTCGTAGTGGAGTTGTCCATCAGTGACAGGTATGGTTGCCATAGGGTTCTCACTTGGACGCGACGCTTGCGAAGCGTGCGCTGTCTGTCGGTCTGTCGCCATAGGCTTGCTCGACGATGAATTCGTCGAAATTCGGACGCATCAGCCTGCGCCAGAAGCCGAAACCAGAATCCGGGGTATTCGTCACGATGCGGCCGCCCTCGTTCTTGAACCAAACGGGACAGCTGCCGCTCCAGACCATGCCCTTGAAACGTTGCTGCATCATTTCGTTGTAGTCGTGCTGCACGTCGCCGCGCACATCCATCGAACGCCAACCCTTGTGGCCGGCATGACGAATGCAGCGCACGATATAGTTGGCATGGCGTTCGATGACGAACAACGCGGATTGATGGCCGAATGCGCTATTCGGTCCAAGCACGGTGAACAGATTTGGAAATCCGGCGGTGACGACGCCGAGATAGGCCGCCGGTTCCTGCCCCCAGACCTGCGCCAGCGTCTTGCCGTGTTTGCCGGTAATGGCGAAGGGCATGTCCCCGATATTCTTGAACCCGGTGGAATACACCAGCACGTCGGCGCGATGGCGGCTGCCGTCGGCGCAAATCACTTCGTTTTCCGTCACTCCGGTGATCGCTGCGGTTTGCAGGCTGACGTGCGGCAGCAGAAAGCTCGGATAATAATCGTCCGACACTAGAACCCGCTTGCAGCCGACCGCGAAATTCGGCGTTAACTTCTGGCGTAAAACCGGATCGCCGATGGTGCGGTTGAGGTTGGTCGTCGCCAGCCATGTCAGTGCCTTATGCATGATTCCGCCGGGGTTTTTCAGTGCCGGGTAAATCAACTCTTGTGTCAGGAATAACTGCAGGCGGTGCAATCTCTGCGCACCTGGAAGCCAGCGGAACAGTGCCTTGCTGAGGGCCGAATAGGCGCGGTCTTTCCTTGGCAAGACCCAGCTCGGTGTGCGCTGAAACACGGTGACCGAAGCCGCCACCCTGGCCAGTTGGGGGATCGCCTGGATGCCGCTGGCGCCGTTGCCGATCACGGCGACATGCTTGCCGCGAAAGTCGTAATTGTCATCCCAGCAGGCGGTATGCATGGCAGCGCCGGCGAAGGCTTCGATACCCTCGATTTTCGGATATTGCGGCAGCGACAAGCCGCGCGACATCGAGATCAAGTACCTTGCGCGCGCCTGCTCGCCCGAGCGGAAATCCAGCACCCATAGTGCGGCTTGCTCATCATAGGCCGCGGCCACGACTTCCATTCCATAGCTGATGAACCTGCCCATGCCAAATTGTTCGTGGCAGCGCTGTTGATAGGCCCAGATTTCGCGGCCCGGCGCATAGCGGCGCGACCAATCCGGATTGGGCGCGAACGAATAGGAATACAAATGCGAAGGGATATCGCAGCACAAGCCGGGATAGCGGTTGTCGCGCCAGACGCCACCGAGCGCGGCGGCCTGTTCAAAAATCCGGAAATTGGCGATACCTGCGCGCTTGAGCTGGATGCCGGCGCCCAGGCCCGTGAAGCCGGCGCCCACGATGGCCACTTCAAGGATATTTTCGCTGTGCTTGATATCCACTTTGCTCGTTCCCTTGCATTATCAAATGCCCGTTGATGTTGCACTGATTGTATTTGCCCAAAAGCGAAAATTATTGACATTAGGCGACAAACATTAAACAATTGACGACAGGCAACCAATCAGGAAAGCAATGGCGATCAAGCTGTCGCGTGCGGATGCACTGCTCGGCTATGGCGAACTGGTCAGTGCGCTCGGCGGCGATGCGGGCAAATTGCTGGCGGCCGCAGGTTTGCCGGCAGAAGTGCTCGACGACCCCGACATGCTGATATCGAGAGCGGCGATCGCATCGCTACTCGAACGCAGTGCGACGGTGCTGCATTGTCCGGATTTCGGCATGCGCCTGGCTGCGCGCCAGGGTATCGACATACTGGGTCCCTTGTCCCTGGAAATACGCAATTGCCCGACCGTCGCGGACGCGCTTGCCAGCGTGAGCAAATACGTGGCTGCCATTAGGCCCGGCTTGGAGGTAACAACGGAAAGCGATCGTCGCGCAGGCACAACGTTTGTGCACGTATCGTTAGTGACTGGCCATGCCGGCAATATCTCGCAGTTGCTGGAACTGACGATGAGCGTGGCGCAAGGCATACTGACGCTGCTCTCGGGCGGGCAAGCCAATGCGTTGCGGATTTCCTTCGAGCACGGAAGCGTTGCAGCGCTCGCCAGCTACCAGGCAATCTTCGGCGTCAATGTGCGTTTCAATTGCGAACACAGCGGATTCCTGTTCCGCTCCGCCGACCTCGCGCTGCCCATCGCGAACGGCGATCCTTTATTGCACAAGATCGCGCAAGCCTATCTCGACACCCATTTCGCCGCACCCGATACCGCTGTCACGGCCCGCATTCGCGCGCTGGTGCCGACACTGCTGGCGCCCGGCATGTGCCATCACATCCGCGTTGCCAAGACCATCGGCCTGCACCCGCGCACCATGCAACGCCGCTTGAGCGAAGAAGGCACCTCGTTTGCGGCGATCGTCGACGAGGTCAGATATGAACTGGCGCAGCGTTTTTTGGGCCAGGCTCACGTTCCCCTAAATCGGATTGCGGAATTGCTGGGCTACACCGAGCCGTCCGTGTTTTCGCGTAGCTGCAGGCGTTGGTTCGGCGCGACTCCGAGCGAGCTACGACGCAGGGCGCAGTCTAAAAACAACTAACGGTTCCGCGCTCGCCGAGTTCCATCCGGATAGCGCGTGAGCGCCTCCCAGCGGTTGAGAGCATAGAAGATCGCACGACTCGTATCGGACTCGCGCGAGAGCGTGGCGAGCGTGTCGCTCAGCCACGTACGAAGCTGAGCGAGTAAGGGCCTGGCACGCGCCTGGCGATAGACCCGACGTTTGTTGGATCGTATGCCGCGAATGTGCTCTTCGAGCTTGTAGAGCGCTGCGATTCGCTTGATAGCCTCGGTATTGAAGACATTCGGCCGCGCCGCATGAAGCTCGTAGAACAAGTCTGCCGGCTCGGTTGCGATAACGTTGCCGAACACGACATGGGCGACCTGATCGCCCGCGACCTAGGCGCGCGCCAGCACCTCGCGCACGACAATCGAGCCGAGTTCGGTCGGCGGCAGGTGCTTCAGGCTGCCCCGAACTTTCCGATAGCCGTGCGTACGCCGTCGACAACAACAACTTCCCTCTGCATAGAGCCCTCCTTGAGTTTGCCGTCCAGCGCACTTTCCTCGCACAGGCGCTCTCGTCGGGCAATTTGAATGTGCGTATAGCCTGGATCGCCGCCTTCCGGCGCGCCCCGGACGAGAGCCCCAATCTTGGGCGTATCAGCTCCTGATCTGCATTGAGACATTCCCCGGGGACTGTCAGCCTCTCCGAATCAGTGTTCAGGACGGCCACGAACGCAACCGGAACAGGGCGACCGCGGCATTGAGTTGGGCGGCCTGACCCTCGAGTGATTGCGCGGCAGCGGCCGCCTCTTGCACCAGAGCGGCATTTTGTTGAGTGACATCGTCCATCTGCGTGACCGCCTGCCCGACCTGGTCAATTCCTTGGCTCTGCTCGTCCGATGCCGACGCAATTTCGCGCATGATCTCGCTCACGTGGGACACGGCTTCGATAACTTCTCCCATCGTCTGTCCCGCCTGGTTGACGAGTTTCGTGCCGGCCGCCACGCGAACCACCGACGTATCGATTAATTCCTTGATTTCCCTGGCGGCGGCAGACGACCGTTGGGAAAGCGCCCGCACCTCGCCCGCGACCACGGCGAAGCCGCGTCCCTGCTCGCCCGCGCGAGCCGCCTCGACGGCTGCGTTGAGCGCCAGAATATTGGTCTGAAACGCGATGCTGTCGATCATCCCGACAATTTCGCCGATTCTTGTGGAGCTCTCACTGATCGTGTCCATGGTCCCCATGACGCGCGCCACTACCTCGTGACCTCGATCGGCGATATCCGATGCCTGACCCGCCAACGTGCATGCGTAGCGTGCGTTTTCAGCATTCTGACGCACCGTGCCAGTCAACTGTTCCATGCTGGCCGCCGTTTCTTCGAGGGACGCCGCCTGTTGTTCCGTGCGGGAAGACAGGTCGAGGTTGCCGGCGGCTATCTGCTTCGTCGCGGATCCAATAGTCTCGCTGTTGACGCGCACGTTGCCGACGATATGCAGCAGACTGTCGTTCATGCGTTTGAGCGCTGCCAGCAACTGGGCTGCCTCGTCGCTTCCCGTCGCTTCGATGTCGGAAGTCAAGTCGCCGGACGCCACCGCTTCCGCAACCCTGACCGCCTGCGCGAGTGGAATCGTGATCGAGCCAATCAGTTTCCAGCAAATAAGCACCGCCGCTACGAGCACGAGCGTAGTAACGATTGGATATGCCAACTTTGCGCGTTCATAGATTCTGTGAGTCTTGGCGTATTCTTGCCGCGCAACATCCAACTGCAGTTGCATCAGTTGCCCGATCATCTCGGACAGTGGCTCGATGGCCGGATCCATCTCGCCCACGACGAACCTCCGCAAACCTTCGGTATCGTTTGTCCGCAACAGGTTCAGCAGTCGGTCGACGGCGCTGTTCGCGAGCTTCAAACGGGGTTCGGCCTGCGCTACCAGATTTATCTCGTCATCGACCAGTTCGGTCGCGGTGTAGTCCTTCCATTCCCGGTCAATGACCGTGCGCGCTGCAGTAATTGTCCGGATGGCGTCGGCCGACGTCATTGCGCCGTCGCGGACCTTGTGCGCAGTCCTCGTGATGATTACCGCAAAGCCATCCGAGACAGTCTTGATCTGCCTGAGGGACACGACACGATCGTTGTAAATGGCTTCGATCGACGCGTTCGCCTGACTCAGTCGTAGAACGGTATTGACGGAAGACCACGCGAGCAGCGCAAGCAGACCGGCGACCAGCAACGTCAACCGGTTCCCAATACTGAGGCGCGACAGCGAAAAGTTTCTTATGTGCTTCAATTTACGATCCTTGTCTTTTCAATGTTCTCCGACCTCGCTCGTCAATTCGACCCGCTCAACCCGCCACTTCATATCCAATGCACGTCGAGGTGCGCCCGAATTCAGGTGGGAACAGGCGCCACGTGCCGTCACCGTGCTGGAAAAAGTAGATTGCGACTGGGTCTTGCGATTTCAGCGCCTCGACACGCACACAACGACTCCTCATCGGATGCGCTCGAGCGTATCGCGTAAGGCGTACCCTTGACGTCGCACTCGGCGCGAACCATTTCTCGATCAATGAACGCAACGATATCCCGGCGGCACCCATCAGCAACTCCCATTCAATTCACGAGGGCTGATCGCCGGTCGAATCGACGACGGTATCGTCTCTCGACTTTCCATTTGCTCAGACCCCAGTACAAAAACGCGCAATAGCGCAAGCACAAGTCGCCATCATCCCGCGCCTCACCTCGTCGAACGATATCCGCAGTCGACATCGGCATGTCACTTCGAGACACCTCAGGGATATTCCCAAGCGGGGTTCACCATACTCGTATCAGGCCGGGGATCAACGCAAAGGACAGACGACCCGGCGAGCGGCGGGCCAGCCCGGCGCCGCTCTCGAACACGAGTCGCATCAATCTGCTGCACGCCTTGTATTGCCTCAAGACCGGCGCCGATGCAATGCGGATCGAACTGCCTTCATGCTTGAATCCTCCCATCGCTCGTTGCACAGGTCAGCCTGGCGTTTGGGTCGCTCCTGCCGATGAACAGCCTCAGCACGAGACGCTGCACCATATTGCCGTACGGCGGATAGAACAAGCCGATGGGGAAGAACCTGTGCCGTTTGAACACAGAGCGTGCGTGCGATAGCTCCCGGAACCCCTCTTCGCCATGGTAGTTGCCCATGCCGGAGTTGCCGACGCCGCCGAATGGCGCGGCATGATTGAGCACGTGCCAGCCCCAATCGTTAATCGTTACGCCGCCCGAGTGCGTCCGGCGCAGCAGACGCTGCCGTGCGTCGGCTTTATGACTAAAGCAGTACAGCGCCAGCGGCCGCGGTTGGCTTTGGATGTAGCTCACGACCTCCTCTTCGGAATCGTAGGGAATGATCGGTAGGATCGGGCCGAAAATCTCCTCCTGCATCACGACCATCTCGGAGGTACAGTCTGTGACGATATGCAATGGGATGCGGCTTCCAGATCCCTCGCCGCCACATGACACGATGGTCGCCCCTTTTCTCCTGGCATCATCGAGCAAACTTCTGATGCGACCAGCGTGGTGCTCGTTCACCACCGAGGTGTACTCCGCGTTGTCTTGTGGCCTGTCGCCCCAGAGACGGATTGCGGACTTCTTCACCGCTTCAACAAAGGCCCCCACCGACTCGCGCGGCACCATCGCGTAGTCCGGCGAGACGCAGATCTGCCCGCAGTTGACACCCTTGCCGTGCGCAATGCGCTTCGCGGCGTCGGCGATTGAATAGTCACGCAGCACCACGGCCGGAGATTTGCCGCCTAGTTCCAGCGTCACCGGCGTCAGGTTTCGCGCAGCCTCACGCATGATCACTTTGCCGATGTCCGGTGAGCCCGTGAAGACAATATGGTCAAACGGCAACGAAGTGAAGATGTTCCGGTCCTTCAGTTCCCCGCCAATGACGGCGACCAGGTGTTCCGGAAAGATTTCCGTCAGCAGGTGCCTGAGCGCCGCTGTGGTTGCCGGCATATTTCTGGGCATCAGGATCATCGCACTATTGCCGGCCGCCAGTGCCGTCACCAGCGGCCCCAGCGACAGATAGATCGGAAAGTTCCAGGTCCCGATGATGCCGACTACGCCCTTGGGCTGGTACGTCACGTGCAGACTGTTGGTCGCGAACAGCAACTCGGTCGCACGCCGGCTGCTGCGCATCCAGCGCTTGAGATGCAGCATGCAGTGATTGATCTCGAGCGTCGTGGGCAGGATGTCGAGCATCAGTGTCTCGGACTGAGCCCGTCCGCTGAAGTCACTGTCGATGGCTTCCGCGAGCGCATCCTGATAGCGGCGCAGTTGAATCTTCAGCCTGCGCAGATTGTGCTGCCGCTCGTCGGCACTCGGATAAGGGGCGCTTGTGAACGCTACTTTCTGGACGCCAAACACGGCGTGTACCTCGGAAATTTCGTCTTGATAGTCTCGTTGCATGTCTGCCCTTCTTCAGGTTGGATCTGCACTACGTCTCAGGGGTTGCGCCTGGCCAGCACGCGGTCGGTCTGGTGAGCCAGCGCCATCACCACGATCCACGTGACAAGGAATGAGGCCAGCATGAACGGACCGCTCACCTCGGCGCCGTCGAGCAGGCGCGCGTAGATCGGCACCGGCGACTTGTAGACGTCGTATGACGGCGCGATGCCCAGCGCGGCAATGGCGGATGCGATGACGAAGCGTGAGCGTTCACCCAGCCACAGTTGCGCGAAGTAGCTGAAGCCGCGGGCACCAGCGATGAACGGTAACCCGTAGACCACCAGCAGCGGCGCCATCAGAACGGTAATGGCCGCATACATCGATAAGGATTGAAGGTCCATGATTAACTTCCCCGTCAGTGCTTGTTGTTGCTTGCGCTTATGGAAGCGAGGATGGATTGGGCCGCCCCAGCGGATTGAATCGGCGTCGCCGTCTTCGTGCCGGGCTCGCCGTCCGGGTACAGACAGATGAACGACGCCAGGCCTCCCTCGATGCCGTAGGCCGGCAGGTTCGATGAACTCGAGCAGACTGCGTTGTCCTTGGTGAAGACCATGTCACGCAGCCAGGTGACGCGCGTGGGCAGCGGATAGGTCACGAAAGTCTTCGTGCCGGGTATGAACCGGAAGATGCGGTCCGACATGTTCGACGTGATCCAGACATCACCCGTCTTCGGGTTGACGTTCAACGCATACGGCACTTCATACTCGTTGTGTGCCAGCAGAGGCAGTTTGAAGGTCTCGAAACGATGGCTCCTCGTGTCGAACTTCATCAGACCGCTGTCGTCGAACGCCGGGATCCACAAATTGCCTTGCGGGTCGAACCGCAGGCGCCGCGGGCCTTTGAGCGGCGTATCGAACTCGGTCACCTCGCGAGTCACTGGATCGATGCGGCCGATCTTGTTGGCGTAGAGCTTCGCGTACCAGATCGAGCCGTCGATCGGATTGACGTCGATGCCGTAGGGGAACGGAAAGGCGTCATGGCCCTGGAAGGCCCACTTCGAGTGGGTCACGGCAAGCGGCATGTTCTGCTGCGGGAACCAGGATGCAATCTTGAGTACGGTCGGGAACAGGTAGTGCGAGACGGCGCGCCAGAAGCCACCGTCTGGCAGATGGATGATCTCGAAATGCTCGGTCTTCGGATCAAAGCGGGCTACCTCGTTGGAAGCGACGATCGTGAACCAGATAATGCCCTGCTTGTCGATGCGGATCGTGTGCGGGTAGAGGTGGCTGTGGCCAAGCTCGTAGAGCGTGAACTTCTTCGTTGCCGGGTCGAAGGACGCGAGCGAGGACGACAGGGCGTTGGTAATCCAGAGTCGGCCGTCAGCCGACTGCGCGATGCTGTGCGGACCATGCTTGCCGCTGAAAACGCCAATGGGCAATTGCATACCGGAAAAGACGCCGCCCACGGGCAGATCGATATCGGGCTCCTTCCACTCGTCGATCTTGCCGGTCTTGCGGTCAAGCTCCCAGATGACATCGTGGCCTTCGTCAGCACCGTAGAGATGCTCGTCGGAGCCGACGTCCGCATCGTGGACGAAGGTCAGGCCGTCGCCGACGACCCATTCCTTGATCCTGGCGTGCACGAGGTCCGTGTTGAACAGATACTTTTCTACGGCGGCCACCTCCTTGCCGTCAAAGCCCTGGTATAGAGCCTTGGTGATGTCCTGGGCCTGCCTGTTGGTCAGCACCGCAAAGTAGCCTTCCATGCGATGCACGGTGGCAGCCCAGCCGGCTTCGTCGCGCGGCGTACGTGTCAGCGCATTGCCCACCTGGTGACAATAGTTGCACTGACTGACGAAGGCGGCGCGCGAGTCCTGACTGGCCCACGGCAGTGTGCTCAGGTGCGCCGAGGCCGGTAGACTCTCCGACAGTTCGGCTGCAACGGAATGACGCTCCTGCACGAAGTCAAGGTTTTTCTGTGCATCCAAAGACAGATCGACGTTTTGAGTGACATCCTTGAAGTACGGTGTGCGCGCGCGGATCTGCAATTTGCCGACAAAGTCGACCGTAATGCTGTAGTGTCCATTCGGGTCGGTGTAGACCGTATCGCGGCGCTTTCCGGCCGTGTCGAAGACCGTGACCATGGTGCCGGCAAGGGGCTTGCCCCCACTGGAGACCGAGCCGGCAAGTGTCCCGGCTTTGGCGCTCAGGCTGAAAGCCTGGACGCCAAACAGCAGCAGACAGAACAGCAGTTTCGAGGGTTTATTTATCACTAAAGACTCCGGTGAACCTATGTGATCGAATTACATGGCGGCGAACGTCTCGCGCGCTCCGTCGGCGATCACTCCATCATCCGGGGTCCCGGTCTGCGGGGCGATATCCAGGATCGACATACGCATATCAATTTGCGACACGTCAGGGTTATCCCTCCCGATCCGGTCCACCTCTGCTGTTGCCTGTTTGCGGCAAACTTGCGCCTGCGTTGCAGTTCTAAAGTTGATTCCGGGCATGTCGTCGCTGCGACTGCCGCTCCCATCCAGAATGAACCGCCGGCGACGCATTTGACACACAACCCGTCGCATGCCAGAAAAATCATTTAGTTAGGATAACGTTTTAATATAATTGACAACATAACGCCATTTCAATTCTGATAATGCATGCGACGACATTCCGCCTGCTTACTCATTCTTTTTCAGGGGTTGCTTCGAGCGGAATGATCAACGGTCCCCTGAAGGCCTGCATGATGGCCGAGGCCGGTAAACCATGACTCACGAGCTTCGCCATCGCATTCATGTACTGCGTCACGTGCCGGAAGTATTTCTTGTAGCCTGCGCATAGATAGTTCAGGCCCGGCTCCCCGTCCGGGGTCGCCATGAAGCGATTCTTTGGGCATTCGCCATGACAGGCGAAACGGTAGTCGCACTTTCGGCAATAGGCCGGCAGCGATTCCTCCTTTGCAAGACCGAATGCCTGCTGGGCGGGTGACGCTATCATCGTCGCAGGTTCGTCATGCTGTATGTTCCCGAGCTTGTATTGCGGGTACACGAAGTGATCGCACGAGTACACGTCGCCGTTGTGCTCCACGATGGCAGCCTTGCCGCAGCGTGGGGAAAACAGGCACACGCCAGCCGGAACCTGGCACCATGCGGCTAACGCCCACTCGAAGTTCATTACATGTACTCGGCCGACGTCGTTACGAACCCATTCGTCGAAGATGGCGATCAGAAAATCGCCGTAAGCTTCGGGCTCGACGCTGTGAGCCGTCACGGCGCTGGCCGGGTCCGTCTCGCTTTGCCCGTGACGAGACAGCTTCGGGGGAATTGCATGGGACAAGCCGAAGCGAATTTCCTGCGGGCGGGGTGCCCGCTCGACCACCGGATTGAACTGGATGTGCCTCACGCCGCTTTCTTTCAGAAAGCGATAGATCTCGAGTGGGTATTTAGCCACGTCGCGTGCCACCGTCACCAGCACGTTGAACTCGACTCCGTGGCGCGTCATGCACCCGAGGCCACGCATGACGTCGTCAAAGCTCGAGCGGCCCTGCTTGTCGGGCCGATACAGATCGTGCACCTCGCGCGGCCCATCCAGGCTCAACCCCACCAGGAAACGCTCACGCGCGAAGAACTCGCACCAGGCGTCATCCAGCAAGGTGCCGTTGGTCTGGAGGGTGTTGCGGATCGCCTTGTCACCGGCAAATTCGCGCTGGTAGGCGACTGCACGCTCGAAGAAGTCGAGCCCCATCAGCGTTGGTTCCCCGCCTTGCCACGTGAATTCCACCTCGGGTGTCGTCTGCGCCGCGATGTAACGCTGCACGTAGCTGCGGAGCACCGAATCGGACATCCGGAAGCGCTCGCGCGCCGGGAACAGATTTTCCTTCTCCAGGTAAAAGCAATAGCTGCAATCGAGATTGCAGAGCGGGCCAATGGGTTTGGCCATCAGATGCAGCCCTTGAGGAGATTCGGTAAATTCTTGCATTTCGCTTCCTGCACGCTGTGGTACCCGCATGGCTGGGCTTTGTAGCCGCAGCCATCCGAACACCAGGCAAACTGGCCAGCGCACAGTCCGTGCGCCGGCCAGCGGATTCGCTATCGAGTCACGCTGCGAGCCTACTCGGTATAGTGGATATGAACGTCATGAATCGTGCCGTTGAAGACAAAAGGCGTCTTGTCGAAAAAGTCCAGCGACACCGGCGAACCATGATCCGCGCCGACTTCGAAAGCTCCGTTCGCGCTAAACGCGAACGGCACCGTGTAGGGAACGCGCCCTTTTGCAACAGGCTTGCCATTGACGCTCAACGCGACGTCGGCTGCCGCAGCCCGCCCGCCGCCCGCCATCGTGAAATCAATCTCGATGACGTTGTGTCCCGCCTGCAGCTTCTCCGGCGCCTGGATGCGCGTGCGCACCAGCGACTCTCCGTTGTATTCGTACACGAGGTGACCGTCCTTCACATAGAGCGCGACGCCGCCGCCTGTATCGCCGAGCGAAAAGAGCACGCCATTGGCTTGAGGTGGAACGTCCACGTCCACAGTCACGCGGTGATTGCGCGAACGGATATTCGGTGCGGCGAACTCCGGGAGGCTGCCTATGTCGGGAGTAAAATGAAAGTCCGTCCTGCCGTCGTCGCCCGGGCGATCGTTGGGATGCAGCACGGCATAAAACGGCGCTCCGATCGGGTAGACGTGGTTGTCCCTGGCATCCTGGTCAAACAGCTTCTTCAGTTCGGCCAGCTTTTCCGGATGCGCGTCGGCCACATCCGTCGACTGCGAATAATCCTTCTCCAGTTCGTACAGCGCCCATTTGTCTTTGTCGGGATTCCACTTCAGCCAACCGAGTTTGTCCCCAATTACAGGTTTGCCGAGCAGGAATGCCAGCTTTCCCTGCGGGGTCAGCAAATCGGCAAAGTCCGCTTTCCAGGGTGTACGCGGCCCAAAGACCGAAGCGATCCAACCGTCCGCGTATTCGGCGCGACTGCCAAGTACCTCGAAGTATTGGTGCTTTTTGTGGGTCGGCGCGTTCGCATTGGTAAAACTGTCGGCGAAACTCATTCCGTCGAGCGGTTCCTGCTTGCGGCCATTCACGACTTCGGGCGGGGCAATCCCGTCCACGTCATAGATGGTGGGCGCGATGTCGTTAACGTGCAAAAACTGGCTGCGCACCACGGTATCGTGCCGGAACCCCTTGGGCCAGGACACTGCCAGGGGCACCCGCGTTCCTCCGAAATATCCCGCCACCAGCTTGGTGCCGACAAAGGGTGTTTCGCTGGCCCATGCCCAGGCAGCACTGTAGTGCTCGTGGAGCTTCGGACCGCCAAGCGCATCCAGGCCACCGTGGTACTTGTTCAGCGCGTCCATGTGCTGACGGACCGTAGTCGGAATACCGTTTGTCGCAATTAATTCGTTGATCGAGCCTTGCATGCCCTCCGCCGAGGCGCCGTTGTCCGAGAACACGTAGAAGATCAGCGTGTTGTCCCGCAGGCCCAACCGTTCAAGTTCGTCAACGACCTTGCCCGCCTGGGTATCCGTGTGTTCCAGGAACCCGGCATAAACCTCCATCAGCCGTGCCTGAAACTTCTTCTCTTCCGGGCTCAGGCTGTCCCACGCCGGCAGATCGGCCGGCCGCGGTGTCTGCTTCGTATCGGCTGGAATCCAGCCAAGCTGTTTCTGCCGTTCGAAGGCACGCGCTCGATACGCGTCCCACCCACTGTCGAACTTGCCCTTGTACCTGTCAGCCCATTCCTTCCAGACCTGGTGCGGGGCATGCACGCCGCCCGGCGCCCAGTACATGAAAAACGGCTTGTTCGGCTCGAGGGCCTGATGTTGATCAAGCCAGGTGACGGCCTGCCTGGCCAGGTCTTCCGACAAGTGGTATTTGGGATCGTTCGGCACCGGCAAGGGCGTGGTATCGCTGTACAGGTGCGGGTGATACTGGTCGCTTTCGCCTCCGATAAATCCATAGAAGTGCTCGAAACCGTAGCTGGTGGGCCAGTGGCTGAACGGCCCCATCGCCGAGGTTTCTCTAGGCGGGGTGTTATGCCATTTCCCGAACGCCGCCGTGTTATAGCCATAGTCATTCAGCACCTCCGCCATCGTGGCGCAACTCTTGGGCATGACGCCGGTATAGCCGTCGAAGTCGGTCATCAATTCGCTGATGCTCCCGTTGCCGACGCGATGATGATTGCGGCCGGTCAGCAACGCGGCTCGCGTTGCTGAGCTGATGGCGGTGGCGTGAAAGCGGTTGTACATGATGCCTGTTTGCGCGATCCGGGCGAAAGTCGGGGTGTGAATTTCGCCACCGATCACATCGGATTGGGCAAAGCCGGCATCGTCGAGCATGATGACGAGCACATTCGGCGCTCCAGCACGCAGATGCGATGGCTCTTGCCGCCAATTGTGCGTCGAGTTGTCCAGCGATGTGCCCGCCACGCTCGCGCTGGGGGGGCGGGGAAACGGCAGTTCGCCGCCCGTGGCGCCGGCCTGCGCAGTAAGACTGCCGCCCAGAGCCAGCACGCCCATCGACAGCATGCTGAAGCGAGGGAGATAGTTGCGCGGAGAGCGCTCGTTCATTGCGCGATTCTCCATTTGTTCAGCGTTAGTCATCCGTCTTGATCTCCAAAAACACTTTCGCTTCAGCACGCCGGTCCGGCAACGCCCTCGGCACACGCGGCTGTGTCGAGTGCCGTCGCATTGATGTCGACCAGGATCAGGTTCGCCCCACAGCGCGCAAAGGCCAGTGCCGTTTCGTAGCCGATGCCGGACGAAGCCCCCGTCACGAGAACCTGCTTGCCCTTGGGTAATGAAACTGCCATGTCATCTCCTGGACAACTGTGTCGACTCGTCCGCCTGCGAATGGGCCGACCGACTGGTTAGAGAATTGGCAGGGTCGACAACATGCTCGACGCGCTCCACCCATCTCGTTCCGCGCCGTGCCTGCACCTGACAAAAAGGCTCGAGGTGCAAGACGCATCGTAGAATACTGTGTGTTCGTTCGTTGCGAAATCGGTCGGACGTGCAACCACACACGCCCGACTTCGAAGCGACATTGCGTGCGTCAGAACGTGTGACGCATGCCGATGTTCACGGCGGTAGTTGACGTTCCGGCAGGCACGAACTGGCCGTAGCTGATCATCGTGCCCATCTTCCCCTTGTTATCGACGTAGCCCACCTGAGCATAGAGCGTCGTCGATTTCGACAGAGAGTAGTAGCCACCCCCGGCGACCTCGGTGGACTTGTTGGCCGAGTTGTTCCGGTCTTTCAGGTAGTACACGCCGCTCGTGACCTGAAACGCAGGGGTGAACTGATAGCCAAGGCCAGCCGAATACATGTCAAGGTTCACCAGATTCGAATGCGCCGGGTTCTTGCCGTTGGCATACGAAGCGGACACGGAAAAGTCGTGAATCGTGTACAGCGCGCCAAAATAGGCGAAGCGATTGTTGTTGACTCCGGTCGGCGGCGTCGTTGCTGTAGGACTGGGATTGGTATCGTGGCCGTTGTAGTAGAGCGCCGTAAGGTGGAGCCCGTAGTTCGCGTACTTCAAGACGGCCGACTCTCGCGTGCCGCCCTGGAAGCTGCCGGGCACGCCTCCTGGAGCGTATTCCAGCGAAGCGCTTGCACCGTAAAAATTGGGCGACTGGTAGACGATCGCGTTGCTGTCGTACAAGGCGCCGATCGGCCCGTTAGTGCTGGCGAAGTTGAAGCCCGCGGCCTGGTTCATGCCAATCCATGCGGTGAAGATACTGCCGAAGTAGTCGCCTCCACGGACGTCGGTCTCCGCCATAGCCAGCGCCATCGGCGCGAATTGCCGGCCCATGGTGACCGATCCAAACGGACCGGAGAGGCCGACGGATGACACCATGTTGAAAATCGAGTTTGCGCCGGCCGTGTCGCCAAGACCTACCTTCCCGTTGCCGTTCATGAACGAACTTTGCAGACGGAAGTTAACCGCGTAACCGCCGCCAATATCCTCGGTCCCTTTCATGCCCCAAAAGCTCGCGTAGATCCCTCCGTTGTTGAAGGCAAAAACTTTTCCCTGGTTTTTCGCCCCCGGGATGGGCGCGGCAACCGACTTATTCTGATACAGCAGGCCCGAATCTATCGCGCCGAACAGCGTCACGGAGGACTGCGCGTGCGCAGCCCCTGCGAATGCCAGAAGTGCCGCCGCACCCACCAACTTCATCTTCATTTCGTCTCCTATACTGGTTTTTGCTTGATATGAACTGCAAGTCTTGCTGCTCGAAACTGCATCGAAGACGTCGTCGCGTGGCACTATGCCGTCAAAAAATAGTCCTGAAATTGATCACGCAACCTATTCTTCAACACCTTTCCTGTGGCGCCGAGCGGCACGCTGTCGATGAATACGACCGCGTCCGGCCTGGCCCATCTGGCGACCTTGCCTTCGAAGAACGCCAGCAACTCGTCACCGACAACCGCACTGCCAGGCTTTCTCACGACGAGGAGCAGCGGGCGCTCATCCCATTTGCGGTGCCGCGCGCCGATGCAGACGGCGCTGGCCACGTCCGGGTGCTGGCTTGCGACGTTCTCGATAGCGATCGAACTGATCCACTCGCCGCCAGATTTGATGACGTCCTTTGCGCGGTCGGTGATTTGCATGAAGCCGTCGGTGTCGATCTTCGCGATGTCGCCGGTCGGGAACCAGCCATCACGATGGGCAGGCGCCTCGGCGCTGCCGAAATAGGAATCGACGACCCATGGTCCGCGCACCATTAGTTCGCCGGTGGAGGCGTTGTCCCAAGGCATCTCCTGACCGTCGTCCCCGACAATCTTCATGTCGATGCCGAACACAGCGCGGCCCTGTCTGGCCTGTATCGCCACCCGCTCATCGGGCGGCATCGAAATTTGACACGGCTTGAGCGAACAGACTGTGCCCAGCGGACTCAATTCGGTCATGCCCCACGCGTGGAGAACGTCGACGCAGTGAACTTCCTGGAACTCCGCAATCATGGCCGGGGGGCACGGAGCGCCGCCGATCACCGTGCGCCTCATCGAGGAGAAGATGTGTTGATGTTCATTGACGTAGGCAAGCAGGCCCTGCCAGACCGTCGGCACCCCGGCTGACATCGTGACGCCTTCGGATTCGATCAATTCGTACAGCGATTCGCCCTTCAGCCAGGGACCCGGGAACACAAGCTTTGCGCCAACCATGCAGGCGACATACGGCAAGCCCCACGCGTTCACGTGGAACATCGGCACGACTGGCAGGATCGTGTCCCAAGCAGAGCAGCTCAGCGCGTCAGGCAGCGCGGTCGCGAAGGTGTGCAACACCGTAGAACGGTGGCTGTACAGCACACCTTTCGGACTGCCTGTCGTACCGGAGGTATAGCAAAGCGACGAGGCATCGTTCTCGTCGAGATCTGGCCATTCGAAGTCGTCGTCGCAAGCGTCGATCAGATCCTCATAGCACAGCACCGGCTCCGGCAATTCGCAAGGCGGCGTATATGTGCCGTCCGTCATCGCCACGAACACCATCGGTTTCGTCAAACGAGGGGCGATCGCCTGCACGACCGGCAGCAGATCGACCTCGAAGAAAAGGATGCGATCTTCTGCGTGTTCGATCATGTACACGATCTGATCGAGATGCAGCCGCGGGTTGAGCGTATGCAACACAGCACCCGAGCCGGATACCGCGTAGTACAGCTCCATGTGCCGATAACCGTTCCACGCCAGCGTGGCGACCCGGTCGCCGGAGAGTACGCCAAGCCCCGCCAGTGCATTCGCCATGCGCCGCGCGCGTTGCGCAAGATCGCGATAGCGATAGCGATGAATGTCCCCCTCTACACGCTTCGAGACAATTTCCCGCTCGCCGTGATGCCGCTCGGCGTGCATAAGCAACGTCGAGACAAGCAACGGCTGCTGCATCATTAGGCCCTTCATCTGATATTCCCGGTCAGTGACTATGACCGCCATCATCCGCGGGCTCGCGGCGTCGAACGACATCCGGAGTCGACATCGGCAGGTCACTTCGAGACATGTCAGGGAAAGTCCTGAGACGAGCCTGCGAGGGCGGGCAAATCGCGTCGGGGATAGCCATGTGGCGCTGACATGTGTGAGCGCGAGCGGAGCGGCATCTCTACGAGAAGCGCGTTACGTAGACGACCGGAGAAGCGAGCATCGGCGAGACCGCTGCTCGCCGGCTCGGTTGCGCGCGTGTCCGACGCAGGTCAAGAAATCAAATCGGGACTGGAGATTGCGCAAGTCTCGCCTGGAACCCAGACTGTGCAGCATCCAGTTCGCGCACCAACCGGACGATCTACGGTATTTACTTGCGACTCCGTAGTTTGGCAACATGCGCGCGATCGAAGTCGTCGAGCACTACCCTCACGACCCAATATTCATCTCGACCTCGAAAGACTCGTTCGCATCGTTGACTATCCGGCTATGATCTTCGGTTGAGGCTCGCCAATCGATATCCGCGGCCGACATACCCATATCATCTCTGGACACCCAGGGATTTCCATTATGTCGACCATGTCGCTACAGCATTTTGCTCAGAGACATCCCCAATCTTTCACAAGCGGCATTCATGGAATACCATTTCAAAAATGGGGATGAAGCAACAAATGACTTCGGCATCGCAAAAGCGTATTCCAGCGCGTTATTTCGTATTACTTTTAAATGCACTGCGTGCGCAGGGCGTGGATGCGACGCGCCTGCTGTCCGCCGCAGGGATCGACGAAACAGCTTTCAATCGGCGCGACAACACGCTGTCAATGACCGAGGTGAACGCCTTTGTCCGGGTAGCCCATGAACTCACCGGTCGGGACGATCTCGGTTTCGAACTCGGTCGGCTCGTCAAGATGAACTCGCACGACCTGCTTGGCTACGGACTGCTCAGTTGCCATACCCCGCACGAAGCAATGTGCATGGCGAGCCGGCATCAGCACTTGATGCTAGAGACCTTTGCTCTGCACTACCAGCGTCGACCCGGATCGCCAGGCGAAGCGACCTACACGCCGACGATCGCGATGCCCGAAGCGACCCTGCGGTTCCAACTTGAAGCGTTGGCCATCGCACTTCAGAATCAGGTGCGACTGATGCTTGGCGCCGACGTTCCGGCCTTTGATATTTACCTGTCGATGCCGGAACCCGCACACGTCCAACGCTATCGTGCATTGGCGCCCATACGCTTTCATTTTTGCGAGAATGCGTTGCCCGGCGTTCGCGTCGTGATGGGTGCCGAGCTGCTGGATAGACCTCTGCCGATGGGCAACGCGCAGGTCGTCCAGCAAGTCGATGAGCAGTGCAGCCTGCTGGGCAGGCGCCCCGCAACCGGCCATTTTGGCTGGGGGGAATACGTAGAGATGGTGCTGCGCGCAGCTGAGGGCGAGCAGGTGACGCTGGAAGATCTCGCACGCCGCCTCAATGTATCCGCGCGAACGATAGACCGCCATCTGAAGTCAGAAGACCTGGCATTTCGCGACCTGTCGGACAAAGTGCGGTTTGAACGAGCCTGTGAACTGCTCCGCACCCCCGGTGTGACGATCAAACAAGTGGCATTGAAGCTCGGCTTCAGCGACACGGGAAATTTCAGGCGCGCGTTTCGACGCGTAGTCGGCGTCACTCCAACCGAATACTTGAATAGCAACGGACAACCGTTCGCGGCATAGTCGACCTCCGCATTCCACTCACAGCATCCTTGGATGCCCCCGCTTGACCCGCGGCCTTGACTGCCACGCGGGAACCGCGTGGCAGTCAACCCGGTTTGTAGCGTAGGAAAGTGCGCTCCACACGTCACCGCAGAAATAGTTTGTGTCACCCAACACCGTGGACGAGGCGCAAGTCGGCGGGCAGCACTGTGTACGTGAGTCGATTGCGTATGTGTGGTTCCCGAAAACTCGAAGTTTGTGATTCTGTTGCTCGTCTGGGCAATTCACCTCACTCTGGCATTCCTGGCCGTGTTGTCACCCATCGGATCAGCTTGCGCTCGATCAGCACGCGGCGCAGGCTCTTGCCAGAGCAGCGGGCGTGGAATCCCGTCGCCGAAGGCGACACGGCGGCTGGGCAGCGCCGGCCTATTGCCCGAGATGGGAGAGCACGATCTGCGCTGGCGCGCGCGAGATCTGCATCAGCCCTTCGAGCGGGTGGGCGATGTCCTCGATCAGGAAAATAGCGCCGGACACCGATAGCGCACAGACGAAAAGCGTCGCAATAGCAGTTCGGATGTTGGCGCTGACCAGTCCGAAACCGGCGAAGAGGATACCAAGCCACAGCACTAGCACCGCCATGAATGGCGCTGGAATCGCGCCCTGCCCCGGCCGGATCAGCATCCAGTGCGTTTTCGCCAGGTCGTGACTGCGGGCGAGAGCCTCCGATTGAAGCATGCGCTGCATGTCGTTTCGTGGTGCCAGCTCCCGAAGCTTTTGCTGAAATTGCACCACGTGCGCCAAGCTCTCCGGCGCGTCCACGTTGGCCTTCCCGGTACCTCCCCCGGAATAAAACAGATCCACTGCTGAGGCGTAGGTGCGGTGCAGGACCTCGCGGGCGTCCTTCGCCTCCGGACCATAATCGGCCAGCGTGTCATCGAGCATGATGACCGTAGCGGCCGTCTCCGTGAACTCGTCGTTGAGCCGGTCGAAAGAAACCTTTGCCGAGGCGATCAGAAGACCAAGGACGAGAGCGGCGAGCGTCGCCATCAGGCCGGCCCCCAGCTTCACGATGGCAGTCGAATCCTCGCTCAGGTGATGGTCGGGAAGGAACGAACGAAGAGACAGGCCGAGCATCCCGCAACCGAAGACGCACACAAACACGATCAAGGCGACTACCAATGTGCTCACGATTGACCCCTGCGGTTTGACTGGAAGCAGCCCTCATGCACGGCTGCTGTTGTGAACCAAGTACAACGCTTTGCGATTTCCTACATTTTCGGAAAGCAGCGGGGCTTGAACCAGGACGCGCAACACCTACCGGCTGCCGCGACTGGCATGCCGTGCACTACTCAGCTTTGCAAGTTGGCCTCCAATTTGTCTCCGCTTGCTGTGCCTCAAGGCGCTGGCACCACGCGGTAGTAAACGCCGTTCGCGCCGTAGGCGGGCTGGAACCACGCATTACCGCACAGGTAGTATGTGCCGCCCTGAACTGCGGGCCTTATGCAGCCTGCCGGTAGCGCCGCGTAGATCGCACCCATGGCGAACGTCGTACTGACGGGTGCGGGTGCAGGCGGGGCTGTCGTTGCCCCAGCGACATAGCCTGCGTTGTAAGCGTTCGATGCCGCTGCGTTCGTGTTGGCCGAAGCTATTGCCGCACCCGCCGCAACACCGACAGCTACGCCCGCTGCGGCTGCGCCCGCGGTGGACCAGCCGCCGCAGTTGTAGCAGCTGGATCCGTAATTGTTCACCGCGACCGGAGGATGGTAAGCGGGGTACCTGGCGCCGTAATAAGCACTATGGTAAGCGGTCGCACCCGAGGCGCTCGTGTAGCTCGTATAACCTGAGCCGGCAGCATGGTACGCCGAACCGCCATACGCGTTGGTGGCGCTGGTGCCCTGGCCATAGGTGTGAGTCGCACTCCCCCCGTAGCGATTGGTAGCGGTCGTCTGTCCCGATCCTTGCACGTGCGTTGCGGTGTCGCCATAGCGGCCGGTCGCTGTCGTGCCCTGGCCGTAGGTGTGCGTTTCGCTGCCGCCCGCAGCGTCGGTGCGCGTTGTCGACCCTGAACCGGGCGCGTGTGACGTGCTACCTCCGTAAGCGTTAGCATGCGACCACGCGCCGGCAGGACCCGCTGCCAGCGCCGGGATGAGAAGACCCACCAGACGGATGACGACTTTCTTCATGATGCGTCTCCTCATTGAGTCTTGGCAGGTTTGGTTTTCGGTGGCGGCTTCATTCCAGGCGCATCGCTCGCGTCCGGACGCGCGAACGCAATGCGGGCCGCGCCGGCTGCTTTGGCGGTATTAAAGGTATCCGCCGGAATGGCGGGATCCAGTTGCCAGTCGGAGAGTTCCAGTACATGGCGCAACTGGGCATGATCATTGAGGTAAATGGCGTAAATACGGCGCGGAAGTTTGTCCTGAGCGCCGATCCAGACCTGTATGAACACATCCCCAGTGACATACGCCACCATGTCCGTTGTCGTGCCGCCGACCACGTTCGATTGACCGACGTAGAAAGCGATCTTCAGTCCGTCGGCGATGTCCTTGTAGGGATCCGCGACGATTACATCGCTAAACGGGAAATAGATTGCGCCGGAATCAAAGGCCACCTGTAACGCAGCGTCGATGGTCGGGGGGGCGTCGGCGATGGCGACCAGGTTCTCCGACGGCGCGAATGCCGTCATGGTTCTGCCGTCGTAATAGAACTCTGACGGTGGCCCGTCGCCGGACGTGATGACCCTGAGCTTGTCCGGCCGCCGGACTGTTACTTCCGACCTGGTGGAATAGACGAGCGGTGGACCGAGGCGGCTCGGACTCTCATAGGAGACGACCGATGTGAACGACATCGACCTGGCGGCGGCAAGGCGGGCGCTCGCCGCCTTGAGGATGTCGATCGCGCGTGGCTCGAGTCCGGGCTGGAACGCCGGCGCGGCAACCTTCGCCGCCGGCCTGGCGGCCGCTTTCGGCGTGTGCTGTGTTTGCTGGGCGTTGCCGCTTGCAGCGAGGAAAACGCTCAGCACAACGATGGTTACACCCCACTTCAATTTCTCGCAGGTCATCGCGGCCTCGGTAAGTAACCCGGTTTCACGGCGTGCCCGACGACATCATGGAATCATGCCGCATTCAAACATCTTGTTGGCAATCGGCGCGGCCACCCTATTGATGAAAGCGGCACGCATCTGCGGATCGTCGCGCAGCATCTGCATGGCCTCCTGCTCTTTCTCGGGCTTGGGTCGCCCCTGTTTCTGGGCTCTCTCCTGCCACAGTTGCTCGCAGGACGATTGCTGGTACTTTTGAACGAGCTTGTCGGCGACCATGTCCATCATCGGGTATTGAGCGGTGGCGGCGTTCGCGAACAGCAACGCAGGTACCATCGCAAACCACAGGAGACGCTTGATCATGAGCTTGCCCTCCTTTCGTCAAAAAATGCGGCACTCGGGAAAGGTCCTGGGGTTATCGCGGCCCAAGGGATGGCCTGGTTCTTGATTTTTTCGGGCGCGTCGTCCGCGAACGCACGGTCAACCGTTTTCGCCTCTAAAATAGACTATGACACCAGCAGGGATGCGCATATTGGACCTTGGTCCAATATGGGCTCAATGAAACCCGTCGCTTGTCGCCTATGCGCGATTGATTCCTCCCGGATCCGGGGAGGAGTATTGGATCGCTAGACCCAACGTGGACGAACGGCGTCGCCAGTTCAGCCTCCGCTTTCGAGCTGTCCCAGGAAACCAATCAGTTCCATTTCGTGCAATGCCGTTTGCGTGAGCGACCGCGGTCGAATTGGGCGTTGTGATAGGTCAGCCCCCCAAGCACGGCGTGCTATTGTGTTTCACACTGGGTTTCGCGTCGGAAACACACGATTGAGTGACTATTCCGTCCCCGCCCAACGCAGATCTGACTGCAAGGCCAACCAGCGCCTATCTCCCCATGGTGACCAGCCTTACCATGGGAATCAATCGGACCTGCCTTCCCGGGAACTCTGCATGCTGCGGCATCCGGTGGATGCTGGCGAAGCCATCCACATCGGGAGAGGAACATGAGCAAGCTGACCGCGAGGATCAAGCATGAATTCATGGAGATACTACCGCCGACGATCTTCTTCTTCGTCATCCTCCACATCGTCTCGCTCGTTCGCGCGCTGACGACCTGGGGTACCGGCATCTCACTGCCGACGTCTACCTCCGTGACCATCGCCGCCCTGATTCTCGGCAAATCGGTGCTGGTCGCCAACCTGCTGCCGTTCATTAACCGGTTTCCCGAGAAGCCACTGATATGGAACGTCGGCTGGAAGACGGCGATTTACACCCTTGTGGCGTTGGTCGTGCACTACCTCGAACACCTGTACGACTACTGGAAGGAGGCTCCCGGTCTGGTTGCCGCCAACCATAAGTTGCTTGCCGAGTTCAGCTGGCCGCATTTTTGGGCCATCCAGATCCTGCTGGTGACGCTGATCGTCAACTACTGCGTGATCGCCGAGTTGGCCCGCGTGATTGGCCGCGACAAGCTCAAGGCGATGTTCTTCGGTCCCATGCCCACGAAGCCGACCGGGCAGACAGTTGGCTAGATTAGCTTCAGCCACGACACGACTGGGCCATCTGCATGGCGCCGGAGCCGAAGATCGCGCGGCGCATCACCCATAACGTGTCGATTCGCATTTCGAGTCCGATTACGAACATCATGAGCACGATGTCCAACTCGGAGAAATGCTGGATCGCGTCGACGTCGGTCACCAGCTTCAATACCCACGGGCCAATCATGACCCCTGCGACCAGATAGCCGAGCACGGAGCCGAAGCCGAGCCGGATGGCCAGTGGCGCCGCGATCAGGGCCGCCGCAAGACACATGACCACATCGATCAGCGGCTTTGCCATGCGACGTCCTCCTGGACGCAATGCGCCTCCAGCTGCAGCGGCCCTGCCGCGTTTCAGGGCGATGCGGTCGAGCGGATCGACGTGGAGATATCGCGGCTGATCGTGGCGAAGGCCCGGCTGTAAGCAGCCACCACCGCATCGTAGCCAGCGCCGGCACAGGGCTCGCGCACGGTGCTGCGACCGCTGAGCGGCGCACGTTTGCCGGGCGGCGACACCGACCACAACGCATCCACTGTGACCGCGTCGCCGAGCGTGGCGTCAAAGCGCTGGACGTCGATCTGCACGCGATAGACCGCAGTCGGATCGCCGGCCATCGGGTAGGCCGACACGCGCGGGCTGTTCAGTTCCTGTGCGACATCGGCGGCAATCACGCGCGGAATCTGGCTCTTCAACGAGTCCGCCCAGCGGGCGAATTCGTCGATCGTCACCTGATTGGCGCTGGCGCGAACCACCATCTGCGGCCGGTCGACAAGTTCGGGCACGGCGACCGAACCGATCAGGACCGTGATCGGCATAGCAGGAACTGTACTTTCGCCTGGCGCTTGCGGGCTTAGTGTGTAGAAGGTGGCCTTTTGCGAGGCACAACCAGCCAGCGCAACGACAGCCAGCGCGATTGCGAGGAGTAAGGATAAGCGCATCACTTGTTATCCCCTTGTTTGCCGCGAATCAGTGCCTCAGGATGACGTTCGAGGTAATCCGCCAGCGTGCGGAACGCCGCCGCGGTTCGCGCGAGTTCACGCATCGCATCGGTGGTGCCCTGCTGCAACTGCGAGTTCGGCTGCAACGCACCGTTCGCCGAGTCCAGCGCCGTCTGCGCGGCGGCAAGCGTATCCCGGGCTTGCGGCATCACCTCCGTGCGCAACTGTTTAAGAAGCGTATCCGCATCCGCTAACGTCTTTTGTGCGTCCTTGCCGATCCCTTCGAACGGGATCTTGTTCAGCTTGGCCACCAGACTGGTCACCGAATCCTGCAGCGATTGCAGTCCGCCAGGCACGGTCGGCATTTCCGGTGGGTTCGCGCTCCAGTTCACCCCGGCTTTCGGCGCAGCGGGGAAAAAGTCGAGCGCGACATACAGTTGTCCGGTCAACAGGTTGCCGGTTCGCAGCTGCGCGCGCATGCCGTGGGCGACCAGCCAATCCGCCATCTGCTGGCGATCCGATGACATCCTGCCTCCGGAGGGCTCGCCCGACTGGTAACGCGACGTGAAGCGCTCCGGATAAAAGCGCACCTCAACCGGAATGCTGAACTGCTTCGTGGCTTTATCGAAGCGTGTATAGATCGCTGCCACTTCGCCCACCACGATGCCGCGGAAGTCGACCGGTGCACCGACCGTCAAGCCTCGCACGGAGTCGTTAAAATTGAATACATAGGTATCCACGATGCGATCGTGGCGCTTCATCGCCTCCGTGCGATCATGAAACAGCATGAATTCGGTACGAACGGCGGCCTCGGCTTGATTGGTCGTCTCATCCGGCGTCTGAAACGCAAGGCCGCCGATCAGGATCGCGACCACCGATTGCGTGTTGACCTTGACGCCATCGGTACCCAGGGACACGTCGACGCCGCTTGCGTGCCAGAACCGCGTATCGTTCTGCACGTACTTGTCATAGGGCGCGTTGACGAAGACCCGCAGCGTGACACCCTTGCCGTCCGCGTCGAGTGAATACGAGGTGATCTGTCCGACCTGCAGGCGTCTGAAGAAGACCGGAGAGCCGATATCGAGCGAGCCCATATCATCGCTCTTCAGCACGAACTCCCGCCCGGGCACGCCGCTGGCGAAAACCGGCGGCGTCTCGAGTCCGACATAATCGGACCGCGACTTCGTCGAGGCGCCCAGATCCATGCCAATAAAGGAACCGGACAGAAGCGTACCGATGCCCGATACGGTGCCCCCGGAAATCCGCGGGCGCACGACCCAGAAGCGCGTGTCGTCGACCAGCATGCTTGAAGCGTCCTTGGTCAGTTCGGCCGTTGCGATGACGCCGCGGTGGTCTCTCGACAAGGTCACACTCTTGACCACGCCAATGTCGACGTTCTTGAATTTGATCTTGGTCTTACCCGCTTCGAGACCTTCGCCGGTCGCGAAGCTGATGGTGACCGTCGGCCCTTGCTCGAGGACGGCCTTCACGGCCAGCCAGCCGCCGATCAGCACCGCAATGATCGGCACCAGCCAGACGATCTGCATGCGCCAGCGCGAGCGTGGCGTGGCCACCGCTTCAGGAAGCTCGGGCGGCACGGGAGGTCTAGACATGATGATCCTCCGTCGCGTCCCAGATCAGGCGCGGGTCGAACGACATGGCCGCGAACATTGTCAGCACGACTACCGAGCCGAACGCAACCGCGGCGGGTCCCGCCTGAATCGTGGCCAGCGCGTTGAACTGCACGAGCGCGACCAGAATGGTGATGACGTAGATATCGAGCATCGACCAGCGGCCCACCAGCTCCACCAGCCGATAGATGCGGGTTCGTTGCTGCAGGAGCATGACCGAGCGTCGCTGCGTGGAGATTACGAGGTACATCAGCGCCAGTATCTTCAGCATCGGCACCGCGATGCTGGCGATGAAAACCACCGCGGCGAGCGGCCATGAACCCGAGGTCCAGAGATAGACCACTCCGCTCAGGATGGTGTCCTTCTCCGAGCCGAACAGCGAACTGGTGTTCATCACGGGCAGCGCATTCGCCGGGATATACAGCACGATGGCGGCAATCAGGAAGGCCCAGGTGCGCGCGATACTGTCGGGTTTGCGCGCATGCAGATGGGCGCCGCAGCGCGGACACGCGGCGCCGTGCACATGAGCCGTCGACTTCACCAGCAGACCACAGCTATGGCAGCTCAGCAGGCCGCAACGCAGCGCGGTATGGGCGGACGCGGCGGCGGCCGCCTCTGTCTTCGAGGCCGCATCGTCGAAGCTGCCCATGCGCCGCCAGAGTGCGTGTGGATCGAACGCGGAGCCGGCCGCCGCCAGCAGCAGCATGAGCGCGCCGAACGACCAGAGCGCGACACCAGGCACCACGCTCGCAATGTGCGCGAGCTTCACGAGAGCCACCAGCATGCCGAGGATCAGCACCTCGGTCATGCCCCACGGCTGCGCGAGATGCATCAGGCGAAACACAAAGTCTGCGTGATACGGGCGGCGGTTCAGTTGCAACGGCACCAGCAGATACGCCATCGCAGTCATTTGCATCAACGGCATCAGGAAAGTGGTAGCGAGCACCAGGCCCGCGATCGGCCACATGCCGTCTTTGTAGAGCACGCGAACCGCACCGAGCAACGTCGTCTCGACGAGATCGCCGTTCACTGCGAGTCCGACAATCGGATACAGATTGCTGATGAAGAACAGCACGACGCAGGTCAGCGTGAAAGCCAGCGCCCGGTCGGTGCTGTCGGGATGCGCGCGATAGAGTTCCGCGTGGCAGCGGCAGCAGCGCAGTGTGCCGTCGGGTGGCACCGCGGATTCGCGCTGCAGCAGATCGCATTCGTGGCAGGCGACGAGGGGAATCGGACCGGCCTCGTTTGTCTCGTTTGCCTCGTTTGTCGTGGCGGTGATCATTTAGGCTGCTCCGCGCCGGGCGCCGTGGTTGTCGGAGTCACTGACGGATTCGCTGGTGGAGTCCCTGACTGATCGCCAGCCTGACTGGCCACCTGTGCCACCGCCTTCTGCCCCATCACCCGCCCGGTCATCGCCTCGGCCTGCACAACCCAGCCGCCGCCCATCGCCTTGTAGAGACCGATCAGCGAGTTGAACACCAGACCGTTGGTCTGCGTGTAGCCAAGCTGCGCGTTGAACAAACTGCGCTCGGCATCCAGCACCTCGATATAGCTCGTATAACCGCCTTCGAAACGCAGCCGCGCGAGCCGCGCATAGGTGCGCAGCGAGTCCACCTGGCGTGCCTGCACGACCAGTTGCTCACGCGACTTCTGCAGCGCGATGAGCGCATCGTCGACTTCCTGGAAGGCGGTCTGGATAGCCTGCTGATACTGGATCAGCGCCTGTTGCTGCTGCGCCTCCGCCTGACTGACCTGACCGCTGATGCTGCCCGCCGTAAAGATCGGCACCGTCAGCGAACCGGCGTACGACCAGACACGCGCAGGCCCGGTGAACAGTTTCGAGAACTGTCCGCTCGTCGAGCCGAACAGACCGGTCAGCGAGATTTGCGGAAAATACAGCGCACGTGCGGCACCGATCAGGGCATTCGCGGCGACCAGGTTTTGCTCGGCCTGCAGCAGATCGGGACGGCGCTCGAGCAGATCGGACGGCAGACCGGCGGGTACCACGGGCTGCACCAGTTCGGTCAGCTCACGGCCGCGCAGTATCGGGCCAGGGTTGCGGCCGAGCAGTACCGACAACGCGTCTTCCTGCTGTGCGATCTGCGTTTCGAGTTGCGGAATCGTCGCGAGCGAAGCTTCATATTCGGACTGGCTTTGCGCGAGTTCCATCTGCGAGACATCGCCGCCGGAGAAACGCGCCTGGAAGACCCTGACCGATCCGGCACGGCTGTCGGTGGTCGCCTTGGCGATCGCCAGTTGCTGATCAAGATCGCGCAGATTGATGTAAGCGGTCGCCACCGAAGCAACCAGAGAGAGAATCGTCGCGCGACGGCCCTCCTCGCTCGCGAGCAGGCTTGCACGCGCCGATTCGGTCTCACGACGTACGCGCCCGAAAAGGTCCAGTTCCCACGCCACCGACAACGGCGCCGAAAACGCGTTGTAGACAGGACCGAAGCCCGCAGGCAAAGGAGTCGGCCCGGCCTGCGAAGCACGCTGGCGCGATGCGTCGAAACCGGCGTTGATCTGCGGAAACAGCCCCGAGCGCGTCGTCACGAACTGACCGAGAAACTGGTCGACGCGGGCCGCCGCGATCTTCACATCCTTGTTGTCCGTGAGCGCGGCCAGAATCAGATCGTTCAGAACGGGGTCCTGAAACTGTTCCCACCACGGCGTATTGGCGACCTCCGTGGTTTCACCGGCTTCGAAACGGAAGTTCGCGGGCGTCGCCACGTTCGGGCGCACGTAGTCAGGACCGAACAGGCAACCGCTCAATCCTGTTACGAGCAGCAACGCGGGCGCGAGACGCAGCCGGAACGGAGAGCCTCTCATGTCAGTCGCCCTCCCGTCGTGCGGACGGCGTGACAGTAGGACCACCGGAACCCGCCGGCGCAACCGGCCCTGCGCCATCTACCGCAGTTGACCCGCCGCTCGCTCCTGGCGTCTTCTTGCCGCCGCTCTTTTCCGACATGGTTTCGAGCACGTAGAAGAACATCGGAATGAAGAACACCGCGATCGCCGTCGCACCGAGCATGCCGCCGATCACACCGGTGCCGATCGAATGCCGGCTGTTGGCCGACGCGCCGAGCGCGATGGCAAGCGGCACGCAACCGAGAATGAACGCGAGCGAAGTCATCACGATCGGCCGCAAGCGTTCGGTTGCCGCCGTGACCGCCGCGTCGTATACCGACTCGCCCGCTTCGCGATTGAGCACCGCGAACTCGAAGATCAGAATCGCGTTCTTGGCGGCGAGCGCCACCAGCATGGTCAGGCCGATCTGGAAATACACGTCGTTTTCGAGGCCACGCAACAGAATCGCGAGCAGCGCCCCGAACAAGGCAAACGGCACCGC
>NZ_JBNPVS010000073.1:0-32089 GCF_050434225.1 Paraburkholderia sp. GAS32
TCGATCCGCGATTGATCGAGGTCCGTGTCGGACCGGCTCGGCCATAACGAGACATCTGCGGGAAACCGCCGAATGGCCGATTTCCTTTTCGTTGCGGCCAACCGATCATCGCAGGACAGGCGGAGACCGCGCCGATGCGCCATTAAACGCAACCCTGATAGCTGGAGTCATCCGGGGTGATTGGTACAAAAAAACGGCCCGCATGTCGCGGGCCCGGTTCTGGCGGAGCAAGGAGACAACGTACTCTCCCTATGGGCGATTCACCCGGGCGACCGGGCGGGGATCGACACTGCCAGCAGCCGTGCGGTGTGGGGGCCAGGCAAGTTCCGCATGCACAACGTACGTGAACTGTCGATGGAATCCTCGTTGGATCGCACCGCCGCCGTTGCCGGCGAGGCTCCCCGCGAACGCCCGCGACATCGCCAGCGTGCCGAACACATTGGTTTCGAAGTGATCGCGCAACGCCTCGAGCGCACCGTCGTCCGTCAGGCTACCGAGCCGCGCGATGCCCGCGTTGTTGATCAGCAGCGTGACGTCGCGCGCCGCGTGGGCGGCCGCGGCCACGGCCGCCGGATCGGTCACGTCGAGCTTCACGGGCACGACTCCCGGCAGCGTCACGCTGGCCGGATCGCGTGCGCCTGCATATACCTTCCACGCCCCTCTTTCGAGCGCCTGTTTCGCGAACTCGATGCCAAGCCCACGGTTCGCGCCCGTCACGAAAACGACAGCACCTTTGATCTTCATAATCTTTCCTTTCGAATGATGAATCGCATGCGCGCCGGTTCGCCGCGCGCGTGAGATCCAGTGAAAACAAGGCTGCAATCGCGTACCAAGCCGTTGCGCCGAGCCTTCCCGCGCAACAGTTAATCGCGTCGCACAGCCGGCGCCGGATTGCTTTTGTCGGACGATTCGTGACAACTCACGCATTGCATACGACGACGGGCGAAGGATATAACTATGAAAAACATAGTGTCAAGTGTGACGCAGCTTTACTGACGATTTCCTGTGAAGTTGGCAGTTCATGACGACGCCGTTCACCCGACCGCGGAACGTGCCGGGTAGACGGGTCGACCGATCCCGGCGTCCCCGTAGCAGCGGTTGCCCCGTGGTAACGCGTCGCGAGCTGACACCACCTGACACGGGGAGGCACCATGCAAATGAGTGGGTCGCGCTTGCCCGGCAAAGACATTACACACCTGCAAATCACATCATTCGCCGACGTCCGAGTCGGATACACGATGGCGTGTTGGCCTACAGCCCGTGCGACAGCGTGCGAGACAGGCGACACCCTGCTGGCCGCTGCGGGATTTTCGTTCGCCCTATCGAAAACTCGTATGCGATAGAATCTTTTGCGATTGACATCGGGTGTGTCTTTCTTCATTATTCGACGCAAGCGATTACATCGCATGCGATCTAAGCCGCCTAACACCCTTATTCACACAGGAATCCATCATGACCAAGATCGAACAAGTCCTCCACTCAGGCAACAGCCACGCCACGATCAATCACGACCCCGATGTCCAGCGCGGTGAGCTCGGCGTCCTCGACCTCAAGCTGTCAGCGCCCGACGGTGAAAGCCGCGAGTTCATCGCCACCGAGCTACACCCGAGAGCCGAGCAGTTGTTTTCGGGCGCGTGGTCGGCCTGTTACGTCAGCGCGTTCCAGATTGCGGCCTCGCTGAAGAAGGTCACGCTGCCGTCCGACTACTCCGTGGACGTCCAGGTAAGCATCGGGTCGGTCGGTAACGGGCATTGCCTCGGCGCCCAGTTCACCATCCGCGTGCCGGGTCTGGCAACGGAAGTCGTCGAGGCACTCGCGCGCCAGGCCCATCAGCTCTGCCCGTACTCGAAGGCTGTGCACGGCAACATCGAGGTCGGCCTGAACGTCGTCACGGCGTGACCGAGACACCGCATACGATTACATCGCGCAAGATTTAAATACGCTTAATACCCTCATACACATAGGAATCCATCATGGAAAAGATCGAAAAAGTCCTCGCCTCAGGCAACTCCCACGCCACGGTCAATCGCGACCCCAGTCTCCAGCGCGGCCAGTTTGGTGTCTTTGACCTCAAGCTGACAGCGCCCGGCGTGGAAAGCCTCGAGTTCATCGCCACGGAGCCGCACCCGACAGCCGAGAAGTTGTTTGCGGGCGCGTGGTCGGCCTGTTACACCACCGTGTTCGGGATCGCGGCCTCGCTGAAGAAGGTCAAGCTGCCTTCCGACTATTCCGTGGACATTCAGATAAACGTTGGGCAAACCGGTCCCGCGTGGTTCCTCGGCGCCGAGTTCACCATCCGCGTGCCGGGTCTGGCAAAGGAAGTCGTCGAGGAAATCGCGCACCTGACCCATACGATCTGCCCGTACTCGAAGTCTGTGCGCGGCAACATCGAGATCGGCACGAACATCGTCACGGCGTGATCCGCCTGGGCACGTGCATCTCGCTGAGGCACGTGCCTTTCACTGAACAACCTTTTAGGGAATTCCCATCATGAAGACCAAGCTCATCGCTGCACTGCTCGTCGCCTTCTCGGCGTCCGCCACCGCACCCGCGTTCGCCAGCGGCTATGGACCGGCCCCCTTCTACAAACCCTCGGTTGGCGCACCGGCGTCGCAAAGCGGTCAGAGCGCGCGAACTGTCGCCGCCGAACGTGACGGCGCAGCTGGCTCGCAAGAGGCATATGGCGGTGTAGTCGCCGGACTCTCCCATGCGGGCAGCCATGCCGCCGTGACGTCGCGCGACAACCTGTTCGCACGTCACTAGATCGTGCATCCCTCCGTCGCTGGGCCGTCGCGCATCACCGTACCTTATGCGCGCCGGTCACAGCATCGGATGGAACATGGTTCATTACCAGGGGAGGAATAGACAATGTTCAGTCACGTAGTGGTCGGCACCAACGACCTGAAAAAAGCAAAGCGATTCTACGATGCCGTGCTAGGCGCGATTGGCTATGGTGACGGTCTCAGTGATGACAACGATCAGCGTCGACGCTATGTCTATCGCGGCGACACGGGGCTTTTCATTATCACGCAGCCGCTCGATGGTCGGCCGGCGACCGCTGCCAATGGCGGAACGATCGGCTTTGCCTGTCAGTCGACCAGGCAGGTCGATCTCTGGCATGCCGCCGGGGTCGCCAACGGTGGAACATCCGCTGAGGCGCCGCCCGGCGTGCGTGAGGCCGCGTTTGGCAGCCTCTATCTCGCCTATCTGCGCGATCCGGACGGCAACAAGCTCGGCGCCCTGTATCGCGTGCCGGCCTGAAGCGAACGACGGCGACAAAGGCGCTCCAGACCAGCGGCGGCCATAGCGGCAGGCAGGCGCCGCCGCGAGACCTCTACGATGCGAAATAGCTGGGTCCGGCGAAATTGACAACCGGTTGTACTCTATTCGGCAGCGGCCCGAGGTTCGTTATATTGCGATATAATCGCATGCGATATAACATACTTCGTATGTCTTGCGGAACATCAGGCTTTAGCCAAAGAGGATACAGATGAAAACTACGAACCAAGCGCCCGCTGCGGCCGTGCCGCTGTCAGACTATCTGTGCTTTGCGGTCTACTCCGCGAACCTGGCTTTTGGCAAGGCATACAAGCCGATACTCGAGGAACTCGGACTTACCTACCCGCAATACATCGCGATCATTGCGTTGTGGGAGGAAGACAACCAGACCGTCAGCGGTCTGGGCGCCAAGCTGTTTCTCGAATCCAATACGCTTACGCCGATGCTGAAGAAGCTCGAGGCGATGGGTTATCTGGAAAGGCAACGCGATCCCGGTGATGAGCGCCAGGTGCGGATCAGTCTCACGAAGAGCGGCCGGCGGCTGCGCGAAAAAGCCCTAAAGATGAACCCCGTCGAGACGGGCCTCCCTCCCGACGAGTTCGCGAAAATTCAGACGGTGGTTGTGGCACTGCGGAACAATCTTATCAAGTCAGTCCAAAACGGCGAATGAGCGCTTAACGGTCGTATTACAGGGGCGACCGTTTGCGCCCATTCAACGGACCCGTTGGCGCTTCACGCAGGACCATTTCATCGGGCGAATATTTCTCTGTTCGCAAGCGTATTGACGGCTAGTCGCATCCCGATTGGGTTCGTGTTCCGGTTCACCTCGACCGCTCTCAGGCAGACGTCCGCACGAAAGCACCACTGGATCCTGAGACCGACTCTCCTACGACGTTGGTGGCAAACGTTTGTAAAAAAATCTGTAGCGATGCGCCTTTATTTGTGCCCGATGAGCCAAAGAGGGTGTTGAAATCCTTCTCCATGCTCGAAATAGCCTCATTCAATGACGTCGTCGAACCGGTCCCACCGTTTTCGCTTGCGTCTCCGGGCTGGGTGCTGCGCGCGCCAACGGCCCGGGCAAGCGATCCAAGCGCTTGAGAAAGGGGATTGGAGTATCCCGTTTCAGATGTTTCGTTTTCCTGATTACCTGAGTTGCTCTGAGATGCCGGCGAAGAGGAAGTGCCGTACTGCAGGCTGGAAGCTACCTGGAGAACTTGGCCGATGAACTGCTCGAAGATCGAATCAATGCCAGCGGCTGATAGTGATCCAGTTTGCGAGTTAGCGTTGCTGCCCTGGGTACCTCCGCTTGCAGCTGATTTGGTGACGGATAACGTGGATCCAGTGCTGCTGCCTTGGTCAAAGGGAAGAGCGAGTCCCAATTGCGCGAACGTTTGAACGATCGTTTGTACCAAGGCATTCCCCGATGCCGACGACGGCGTCTCCGGCTGTTCGGAGAGCGGTCCAATTGTCTCGCGCTGCACGCTGATTCCTGGCACTTGTCCTGAATCCAGCAATAGCTGGATACGGAGGTCTCTGAAGTCATTGCCCGTAAGTTGATGTGTGATCATCAAAAGTTTCTTTTCCTTGTTGTTAGATCCGTGATGAAACAATTTCAATGCTGTGGTTAGCCGTTGAACAGCTTCAGTCCGTTGCGCAGCAGGGTGATCAGTTGCACTAGCTGCTGGCAAGCGCGGGAGTCTTGATCGACACCGGGAATGCGGCGAGCAGTGCGGTGATGGCGTTGGTTTTCGTGACGAATTCCCCTTGAAATTTGTCCTTTCGTGTTTAGGCAACTAATCGATCGTATGCAATTACATCGTATACGATTCGGTTTGCGGAAAGGGGGGCCAAAGCCAACAGAGGCGACGAGCTCATTTCATTGATTTTCAGCGTTACCTGACTTCAGATATCCCGACATTGACCCGCTTACCACCTGCAATCGAGCGAGTGGGATCAGCCATGTAGTGCGTATGAATCACGCAGATTTAGCAGCCTTCACTGCGTCCTGTCGTCCCGCGCGCTCCTGCGCATAAGAAGGGCTCAATTCAGGCTTTAGATCCTCGCGCCGCAATGGTTCGCCACAGGCCTGGCAGACAGTGCCAATGCCGGCATCGTGACCACAGGTGAGATGCGTATAGCGCACCGCGACGTCCTCGTCCGACGACTTGTGCCACGTTTCGCCCCATTCGCGAAGCGCCAGGATGACCGGATAAAACGCTCGGCCCATCTCCGTGAGTTCATATTCGTAACGAGGGGGCTTTTTCATGTAGCGCTTGCGCTCGATCATGCCGTCTGCTTCGAGCCGTTTGAGGCGGGACGAAAGCATCTGCGGTGTCGCCTGCGACTGTGCCAGCAGGCTGTCGAACCTTCGATTGCCCATAAACAGTTCGCGCACGATCAGGACAGCCCAGCGGTCGCCGATAACAGCCTGAGACCGCGCGACCGGGCACAGCGTATCGCTCTTGTCAGGCAATGCAGTCATTCAAACCTCCATCGAAATCGCAACGATCGTTAGTATGATAATCATATCAATCATAGCACAAGTTCGTGCCGTAACGCGTGCGCGAAGAGCCCGTGACTCCCCGACCTGCGCGGATCGCGGGCCCCTGCCATGGCACTTTCAAGCTGACCGTGCATCAGGCTTTGGACAACTCACCATCGGTGAGACGCCAGATACTGCACGGATTGTTATGCCGCAAGGCCTCCGGCAGCATCTCGTCCGGGAATCCCTGATAGCACACGGGTCGCAGGAAGCGCTCAATCGCACTCATGCCAACAGACGTAAAGCGGCTATCCGACGTCGCAGGGAAGGGACCACCGTGAATCGATGCGTATGACACCTCTTGCGGATGCGCGAACGCATTGACGACAATACGTCCTGTGCGACGTTCGAGAAGGGGCAGCAGGCGGGTAGCGAGCACGTAATCGGCCGGATCGATCTGCATCGTTGCCGAGAGCTGGCCGCGAAAATGCCTCGCGATGGCAACCAGTTGCTCCACGTCCTTCACCCGCACCAGCAGTGCAGCAGGTCCGAAAGCTTCTTCCGACAACAACGGATTCTCGAGTATGTTTGCGCCGTCGACTTCGAAGAGAACCGATTGACCGTCCCATGCACCCTGCGCTTCGCCGCCTGCTGCAATTCGCTTCGCACCCGCGTTGCTCTGACGCTCCACGTTCTTCCGATACGCCGCGTTGATGCCTGGCGTCAGCATCGTGCGCGCCTGCATCGCTTCGACGCGGGCGATCATCGCATTCTTCAGTTCTATGTAGCCCGGGCCGTCGACCGCGAGCAGGATCGCGGGTTTCAGGCAAGCCTGACCGACGGTAACGAGCATGCGTTCGGTAAAGCCATCGCCAATAGCACTGCCACGCGCAGCGAGTGCGGCCGGCAGTACAAAAGTCGGATTGACGCTCGTCATTTCAGTGAAGACCGGTATTGGATCCGGACGTTGCTGCGCGCGGCGGAATAACGCCATTCCACCGCCTTCAGAACCTGTAAAGGTCACGCCCTTGATGAGCGGATGATCGACCAGCGCCTCACCGATTTCGTTCCCGCCGCCGCGGACCAGCGAAAACACGCCCTCGTGCAAGCCCGAATCTCTCACGGCCTGCTGGATCACCCGCCCCATCAGTTCTGATGCGCCGGGATGCCCGTTGTGCGCCTTCACAATGACGGTACAGCCTGCGGCCAGTGCCGACGCGGTGTCCCCGCCCGCGACCGAATAGGAAATCGGGAAATTACTTGCGCCAAAGATCGCGACCGGACCGAGTGCGATTTTCTGCATCCGATGGTCCATCCGCGCACGAGGCTGACGCTCTGGCTGGGCGGGATCGATCGTTGCCTGGCGGAAGCGCCCCTGGCGGACGACGGTCGCGAACTGACGGAACTGGGTCGCGGACTTCGCCGCTTCTCCTTCGAGTTGAGCGACCGGCAAGCCGGTTTCGAGTGACGTGCGTTGGGCGAGCTCCGGCGTGATGGCGTCGAGGCCGTCGGCGATGCTCTCGAGGAACGCGGCGCGTTCGGTAAGGCTCGTGCCGTTATAGCTATCGAATGCATCGTCGGCGAGTTGCGCTGCGCGATCAACGTCGTCAATTCCCCCAAATGCAAACAGCGGTTCAATCTCAGCATTGGTTGCTGGATTAAGCGCCTTCATGCTGCCAGTCGTGGCAGCGACTTCCTGCGCACCAATTAATAGACTACCGGTGAGTTTCATGGTGTTCCTTGTGATCAGGCGGGAAGTGCGGCAACCAGCTGTGCCGTCGTCAGGATTTCATGGGCGAACGTCGGGCCGTTCAGATCGTGTGCAGCGCGCATCATTTCCTTGGTGAAAGCGGCCGTTGCGTCTCGTACGAGCGTGACGTGATAACCCAGTTCCATTGCGAAGCGGCTCGTGGACTCAATACATGTATTCGCCAGCAGGCCGACGACGATCACGTGCGTGATGCCTTGCTGTTTGAGCTGGAAGTCGAGGTCGGTGTTAGCAAAGCCGCTTTGGCCCCAATGCTCATGAACGATGATGTCGCCTTCCTGCGGCACAAAGTCAGGATGCCATTCTCCGCCCCACGTACCCTTGGCGAAGGTGTGGCGCTGCTGCACGAGGCGCTGGGTTGGATTCGGATGATCCCAGTTGTCGTAATCGCCGGCCTGCCAGCGGCGATGCGGGACATAGAGAACCTGAATATCTGCTTTTCGCGCGGTATCGACCGCGGCGCGGAGATTGTCGAGCAGCCGGACTTCTGCGGCGATGTCGCGAAGCATCGGAAAGAGCTTGCCGCCGTCCGAGAGAAAGTCGTTGTACGGGTCGACCAGCAACAGTCCGGTGCGCTCCGCGTCGTATGCAGGGTTGGACATTTCAGTACTCCATTAAGTAAGTGTGCGAATGAATGCATTCGCGTTGCACAGTCGGCGCCGGATTGCTTTTGTCGGACGATTCGCGACGTCTCACGCTTCGCATAGGGTGAGCGAAGAATATAACTATGATAATCATACCGTCAAGTGTGGCGCGACTTTTATGACGATTCCCTGGAAGTTGACAGTTCATGACGCCGCTGTCCAGCGGACTGCGGCGCGTGCCGGGTAGGCGCGTCGATCGACCCCGGCGAACCGCCAGAATTGACCTACACTCTGGTGACGGACGAGACAGCACGCGGCCCGTGCGGCAGCGTGCGAGACAGGCGACACCATGCTCGCCGCTGAGGGATTTTCGTTCGCCCTATCGAAAACACGCATGCGATTAAATCTTTTGCGATTGACATCGGGTGTGTCTTTCTCCATTATTCGACGCAAGCGATTACATCGCATGCGATCGAAACCGCCTAACACCCTTATTCACACAGGAATCCATCATGACCAAGATCGAACAAGTCCTCCACTCAGGCAACGGCCACGCCACGATCAATCACGACCCCGATGTCCAGCGCGGTGAGCTCGGCGTCCTCGACCTCCAGCTGTCAGCACCCGACGGTGAAAACCGCGAGTTCATCGCCACCGAGCTGCACCCGAGAGCCGAGCAGTTGTTTTCGGGCGCGTGGTCGGCCTGTTACATCAGCGCGTTCCAGATTGCGGCCTCGATGAAGAAGGTCACGCTGCCGTCCGACTACTCCGTGGACGTCCAGGTAAGCATCGGGTCGGTCGGTAACGGGCATTGCCTCGGCGCCCAGTTCACCATCCGCGTGCCGGGTCTGGCAACGGAAGTCGTCGAGGCACTCGCGCGCCAGGCCCATCAGCTCTGCCCGTACTCGAAGGCTGTGCACGGCAACATCGAGGTCGGCCTGAACGTCGTCACGGCGTGACCGAAACACCGCATACGATTACATCGCGCAAGATTTAAATGCGCTTAATACCCTCATACACCTAGGAATCCATCATGGAAAAGATCGAAAAAGTCCTCGCCTCAGGCAACTCCCACGCCACGGTCAATCGCGACCCCAGTCTCCAGCGCGGCGAGTTTGGCGTCTTTGACCTCAAGCTGACAGCGCCCGGCGTGGAAAGCCTCGAGTTCATCGCCACGGAGCCGCACCCGACAGCCGAGAAGTTGTTTGCGGGCGCGTGGTCGGCCTGTTACACCACCGTGTTCGGGATCGCGGCCTCGCTGAAGAAGGTCAAGCTGCCGTCCGACTATTCCGTGGACATTCAGGTAAACGTTGGGCAAACCGGTCCCGCGTGGTTCCTCGGCGCCCAGTTCACCATCCGCGTGCCGGGTCTGGCAAAGGAAGTCGTCGAGGAAATCGCGCACCTGACCCATACGATCTGCCCGTACTCGAAGTCTGTGCGCGGCAACATCGAGATCGGCACGAACATCGTCACGGTGTGATCCGCCTGGGCACGTGCATCTCGCTGAGGCACGTGCCCCTCACTGAACAACCTTTTAGGGAATTCCCATCACGAAGACCGGGCTCATCGTTGCACTGATCTTGCGCCGAAAGTGTCTGTGGACGTGCAAGCTGCCAGGGCCCGAGATCACCCTGAACGCAACATTGGTCTACCAATCGACTTAGGAGAAGCATCGTGCCCGACCCTTCGCAGTTCGACATCGACCGCACCTATCCAGGCCGCTGGACGATCACCTTCAGCAACCCGCCGATCAACATGTTTGTTCCCACGACGATCGTCGAATTGGGAGCGCTAATGACCGACCTCGAGGCGGACCCGTCCGTAAAGGTCGTAGTGTTCCAGTCGGCGAATCCCGATTTTTTCGTCGCCCATCTCGACGTAGCCAAGGCAGCTGAACAGCCTGAGGTGTTGGGCCTTTGGCGCGACGTCGTGCTGCGCCTCTCGTCCACGCCGGTCGTGAGCGTTGCCAAGATTCGCGGTCGCACGCGCGGCATCGGTAACGAGTTCGTACTGGCCTGCGACATGCGCTTCGCCAGCCGGCAAAGCGCCCTGTTCGGCAACCCCGAGGTCGGCGTCGGCCTGGTCCCGGCCGGTGGCGCGCTGGAATGGCTCCCGCGCCTGGTCGGCCGCTCGCGGGCACTTGAGATTGTCCTCAGCGCCGACGATTTCGATGCTGACGTCGCCGAACGCTATGGCTGGGTGAACCGCACGCTGGACGATGATGAACTCGACGCATTTGTCGATACGCTTGCCCGACGTCTCGCTTCATTCGACCGTGAAACACTCGGCGCGGCGAAAGCACAGGTCAACCGGTTCGGGACGCCGACGGCTGCCGAACTCCAGTCGAGCATCGACCTGTTCTTCCCGGCCCTGGCCTCGCCAAGTGGGCAGGCACGCCGTGCCAAGCTCCGTAGCCTGGCCTACGGAGTTCCGAGCGACTTCGAAATGAATTTCGGCAGGTACTTGCCTACGCTAGGGCAGGCGGGCGACGATGACACGGACCAGCGGCACTCCGGCGCGCCGAAGGGCTGAGCTTCTTCGTGGAATTCGTGCGGCGGCTGTCAACGCGGCGCGCCGCAGCCTATTTGCACCCAGCGCTCCCCGAGCCTCAGGCGGCGTCTCGACCATCTGAAATGCCGCGGTGCCGTTTGTCCAGCGCTTCCAACGGTGGTCCTGCAACTGCGAATACTCGGCGCAAACCCGTCGTTTGATGGCCACCGCCGGATTTGTCCGGAAAGCTGTGACTCTCACCGATAAATGGCGAGGGATTTTCAGCGCTATGTGGCGCGAATAGGCGGCTCCCGAAGGTATCTCCGCAATGAACTTTTGAAATAACAATCCTATCGGCAGGGACGACTGAGATGGAATGGATACCGTGCTCTCTTCGCGGACGCAGGGATGTCGATCGATATAATTGCGAGCGTGAGTCAGTTGCTTGTGGTGGAGCGGTCGTTCGAATGTCCGCGTGAAGGCCTGGCTGGCCGAACCGTGGCCGATGTCCCCTGCGCGCGATCTCCCGGACCGCGCATCGCGTGTCAGACCGTAGCCGGCACGCATTGGATGGTCGAGTCGCTTGATACCGGACATTCGGACCGATTAGGGGCTTATTAAGAGGGGGCGAGGCGTTTGAAATCCCCGGTCTCCGTCGAAACGGAAGGAGTTCACCTAATCTACATATCGGCTAGCACCTGGTGCACCATGTGGACGACGATCGAACCCTCTCCGACCGCAGCTGCGACCCGTTTGACGTTTCCGGCCCGCGCGTCGCCTACGGCGAATACGCCGGGCAGGCTGGTTTCGAGCATATAGGGTCGCCTCGCAAGTGGCCATGGCCGGGGTGGCAAGACGCCGTCCAGATCCGTTCCTGTCAACACGAAGCCGCGCGGATCGAGTGACAGGCAACCGGCCAGCCACTCGGTCTTCGGTGAGGCTCCCGTCATGACGAAGATATGCCGCATGGGCTGCGTCGTCACCTCGCCCGTGGTCTTGTCGCGCCACGACACCTCTTCAAGATGGTCGTCACCGCTCAAGCGCACGAGCTCACTGTCGAAATGAACCTGAATGAGCGGGTTTTCTTCGATGCGCCGGACCAGGTAGCGCGACATTGTTGCCGCGAGCCCCGCTGACCTGACCAGCATCCGTACGCCCTTCGTGTTCTGGGCGAGAAACACGGCCGCCTGTCCCGCGGAGTTACCGCCGCCGATAACGATCACCGGATCGCCACTACACAGTTGGCCCTCCATGAACGTGGCGTTGTAGTAAATGCCACGGCCGGTAAAGCGGTCGATGTTGAGCAGCGCAGGCTGGTTATAGGCGGCGCCCGTTGCAAGTACGATCGAACGGCCCGCTATCTGTTGGCCGTCGTCGAGCGAAATCCGGTAAGGCCGTTCGTCGCAGTTAAGGCCCTCGACCGTTCGCGCCACCATGATCTTGGCGCCAAACTTTTCCGACTGCGCGATCGCGCTGTTCGCAAGCTCCTGACCAGAGAGGCCAGTCGGAAAACCGAGGTAGTTTTCGATGCGTGAACTGGAGCCGGCCTGTCCGCCGGGCGCCGCGCGTTCGATGACAAGCACATCGAGGCCTTCGGACGCCGCATACACCGCCGCGGCCAGTCCCGCGGGACCCGCGCCGACAATTATGATGTCGCGCACCTGTGACTCATCGATATTCGAATTGAAGCCCAGCGTTTGCGCCACTTCCCGTGTCGACGGGTTTCTGAGTATCTGGTCCCCGTTGCAAATGACGATAGGAACGTCGTCACTGCATACCCCGAAGCGGTCCAGCAATTCCTGGGCACTACTGTCGGTGTCGAGATCCACATAAGCGAACGGGTGTCCGTCGCGCGTCAGAAATTCTCGTAGAGCAAGCGTCTGCGCCGAATAGCGCGAGCCGAGCATGAGCACATTGGTACGTCCATGGCTAACCATGGAAAGGCGCCGCGCCAGGAACGTCCTCATGAAGATTTCGCTCAACTCCGCGTCCTTGCTGATCAGCGTTCGCAGGTTTTCCGCGCTCAACTCCAGCAGGTGCGATGCTTCGACGGCCTGACACCGGTAGATGGAACGCCTGCCTGCAATCATCAGCAATTCGCCCGAAAACTGACCCGGGTCATAAGTCGTCACGGTATCTTCGACGCCCCCAGCCAGCGAGACGATCCTGATCTTGCCCTCGATCACCACGTATACCGGCGGGGTGTCGTCGTTGGGGTTATAGAGGACATCGCCTGCCGCCACCTGTCGCGGCTTCGTGAAGACGCGCACACGTTCGAGTTGAGATTCGGTGAGGATTGGAGCGTAAGCCATGACGACCTCAGGTCTGCTAGGCGAAGATCGCCGCGGCGATGGAGGTGTTGTCGGCTTCGGTCATGTTCTCCTCCATCAGCAAGGGTGCCGGGTCTGTCAGACTACCTTGCAATGGTAGGTCGCAGCCTAAGAATGCGCCAATAAACCGCTATAAATTGCTGCTAGCACGGAAGTGAAACAAATGCGTTTCTGAAATCCCAACCCATCTCGAGCAACAAGTCTCCCAGAACGCCCTTGCTGATCACGCCGAGCCGACCAACGCCATACATGCAGTTTCTTTGCTGGCAGGGTGTGGTCGAGGCTTGAGGGTGTCCATTTGTACAGTCAAACTAGCTGCGGGTAATCGGTATACCCTTCTGGCCCCGGGTTATAAAACGTCTTGGGCCGCGGCTCATTGAGCCATGCGTCCAATTGAAGTCGGCGCGGCAAGTCCGGGTTGGCGATGAACATCTGCCCGAAAGCCACCGCGTCGGCTTCGTCGGCGGCAAGCAGCTGTTCGGCGGTCTACTTATTCATCTGTTCGTTGGCGATATAGACGCCGCCGAATGCTGCTTTCAGCACGGGCCCAAGGCGGCCGTCGCCCAGCGCTTCACGTGAGCAGATGAAGGCAATTCCGCGTTTGCCGAGTTCGCGCGCGACATAGCCGAAGGTGGCCACAGGGTCCGAATCACCCATCGAATGCAAGTCGCCGCGCGGTGACAGGTGTACACCGCGCGGTTGGCGCCCCATATTGCGACGCAGGCGTCCGTGACTTCGAGCAGCCGCCGCGAGACGTAGTCTCTCTTTATCTGCCCTCCAGCAATGAAAGCGAGTGCACAGTCCACTTTCGCGACTTCGCCACCACTTCACGAAGAATCTCGTTCTCCATGGCTTTTCTTTCCGGCGAGCGCTGCAGTTTTCTGAATTGTTTCAGTGCATCGCTGAACTCGGCTGCAGGCACCACTTCTTTGCGGTCACTGACTCTTGGCATTCTGACATCGTGATACAGCTTGCGGGGGGCGTTCCACCACCATAGTGACTAGCCAATCGAGCCGATGAAGTCTGCAGGTGAAGATGGCGCGGATTGACGTTTTTGAGCATGATTTTGACCATATCAGGTATCACAATTATCGTCATCGCGGCTTAAAGTGGGGGCTCCTAACCAACCGAAGGAGATACACCATGAGCCGTATCACTATTCCCGCAGTTTCCACCGCCACGGGAGCAACCGCAGACGTGTACGCGCAGGTCCGAAAGATTGCAGGCGGCGGCGTGCCGAACCTGTTTGCAGCCTTGGGTCATCTTGCGCCGGCTACGCTTGCGGCAGCGCTGAATGCTGAAGGCGCGCTGGCATCGAGCAGCCTGAGCAAGCAGGACCTTGAAACGATCAAGCTGCTGGTGAGCGAACAGAAGGGCTGCGACTATTGTGTCGCTGCGCACGTTATGCTGGGCAAGATGGTGGGGCTGTCGAAGGAAGCGCTGCGCGCAATCCGTGCAGGTCAGGCCACGGGCGACGCAAAGCGCGACGCGTTGGTTCGGTTTGTGCTGAATTTGCAAAAGACCCGCGGCACGATCAGCCAGCAGGAGTTCGCAGCGATCCGCGAGGCGGGGTATACGGAGACGCAACTGGCGGAGATCTCACTGGCGATTGCGATGATTACTTTCACCAACACATTCAACCGCATCAACGACACCGACATCGATTTGCCGGCCGCTGACTGACCAGATGTGGGGCGGGGCTCATGGGTAGTGGAGCTGCCCCGTCGAAAACCAGTTGGGTGTGACGGATGTCAAGAGGAGGGGCAGGTATGACTGCGCAAATTTTCGAGTTCGACGGGCCCCGAGGATATCGCCTGTCGGGTAAGTTGGACTTGCCGACGAGTGAGCCGCAGGGTTGGGCGATTTTCGCTCATTGCTTTACTTGTGGAAAGGACAGTCTGGCCGCCAGTCGGCTGGCAAGGGCGCTGGCTGCTCGCGGCATCGGGGTTTTGCGCTTTGATTTCGCAGGAGTCGGGAGTAGCGGAGGCAGTTTCGCGAAGGCGACTTTTGCTGCTGATGTGGAGGATCTGGTTGCCGCCGGTGCAGCAATGGCTCGTGATGGAAAGAGAGTTTCGATTCTCATAGGTCACAGCCTCGGGGGCACAGCTGTGTTGATGGCGGCGGGTGAGATGGAGGGCGTTCGTGCAGTTGCAACAATAGGAGCGCCGTTTGATGTTACGCACGTGCTGCATCAGTTCGATCCGGAAAGTTTGCGGACGATCGAAGCGCAGGGGGAGGCGCAGGTTTTGTTGGCTGGACGACCGTTTGTTGTGGGTAAAAGTTTTGTTGAAGACTTAGCACGTCACGACTTGGCAGCGCGCGTTTCGGAGCTGCGTGTGCCATTACTTGTCATGCATTCCCCGGTGGATGCAACCGTTGGGATTGACAATGCGGCGCGTATTTTCGGAGCTGCCAAGCATCCGAAAAGCTTTATTTCGCTGGATAACGCCGATCATTTGTTGACGCGCCGCGCCGATGCCGACTACAGCGCAGCGTTGATTTCGACGTGGGCTAGCAGGTTCGTGCGTTCAGAGGAGTGACGATTAGGAACGAGATTCCGGCAAAGGTGGGTCGCTTGGCGGGGGCAGGGCACAAAATACGGCGTTGTGATCTGATTACCGGGACGCGCAATTCCGGCTCGACGAGAGATCTTGGTTTAGCCGATCTTCGGCTTCGCACCGGTGGAGCCCGGAAGACGAGCGGGGTGAGCGAGAAACAATTGCAAGCGTACTATCGCGTTGCGTTGGGAGCGACAGCGTAGTTGAGTGTCATGCTTGGAGGTTCCCGCCCGAAGAGCGCCACCGAGCGGGTGTGATACCGATATGCCGTTTGAAGACGCGCTGAAACGCAGCGTCTGATTGATAGCCGACCGACTCGGCGATTACGGCGACCGGGTTCGCTGTTTGCAACAACATTCGCCCCGCGATAGTCATGCGCACTTCGGTCAAAAGGTCGCTTGCTGACCGCCCAATTGCCTCCTGAAATTGGCGCACAAACGTCGCTTTGGACATATTGCAAAGCGAAGACAGTTCGTCGAGTGTCCAAGGCTCACCCGGTTTTTCAAACATCGCGGATACAGCGGGCTACAAACGAGGGCGTCGAGCCAATGCCATGAGGCCCACTGGCTGTTGAGCGGCCTCGGTTGCGAAACGTAGGGTTAGTGCGAATAAAGCCGCCGAGAAATGACTTACAAGCATCTCGCTGCCCGGACCCGGGTCCAAAGCCTCTTCTTTCATCAGCCCGATGAGACGCATCAATCTGGTGTGTGAAATTGAGCGTTCCGGTCCGCCAGCTCCGACAGCCTGGTCAGGCAGTGCGCTGCGCACGACCATTCGACCCGGCAGGTGATCGCGTAATAACCTGTCTGGAACCGCCCCTAGCAGAAACCTTCCGCAAAGAAAGTCTGCTGTTTCGCCTATCCCATCGTTTTCGACGACGACTAAAGACGCATTGTTACTCGTAAACTCAGGCTTTGCCGGCTCGCCGCTTCCGTCGTGTATCAGATGTGCGCCACCCGCCGGAAACAAGATGATGTCGCCGGCTACCAGTTGTTCGGGCGGCCCGTTACCGTCCTCGAGCACTGCATGCCCAGACAGCAGCAGGTGGTATGGGATTTCCCGGACGCCTGCGACTCCCTGGCTGATCTCCCAAGGCGCTCCAAAATGACAGCGCAACTCCAGCCGACCAGTTACAGGTATCAATGAAAGGAGTCTGCTTAGCAAATCCATATGGGTCGGGTGAGATGTTTGGTCGTCGTCCGGAATTTTCGTCAGTGGGTGACGAACATAGAGTGCAGTTGTCGCTCAAGCGGCGTGTCAGCCAGATTCAGCTGTTCAGGCGGCGATCGCGATCGGGAGAGCGCGATAACACCCGTCTTTGTGGCAAAGCCTTGCAAGGCGGGCATGGGCATGGGCAGGGGAAGCGGAAGCGGGGACGTGCGATCGGGCCGCAGGTGCAGTCTGGTAGGGACCTTGGCGATTCCTAATCGGCCACTCGTCGCTGCGTGGTATTGCCTATGAATGTTCGCTTTAGGGAATTTCCGCATCATGCAGTAGCCGGCCATGAAGCGTCGTCCGCCCGCACGGTCATTAGGTCATTGGGGTGCCCGCTTCGCACTCGGAAGCGGCCATTGGTTATTCATTTGCAGTCGCAAATGCGAGCATCTGCGTGACCCGCTCACGCGCTGCGCGCGCGCTCGTCTCCGCCTACCCGGCGGCCGCGCAGGCATGCCGTAAGTCAAGACGGGTCAGGCGCGGCACAGGCTATGCGGCCGCGCCGACGCACGAAGACGTTATCGTTGGAAAGGGCGCGCTTCCAGATCGTCGTAGCGCTTCGCGCGATAGATGATGAACGACACAAGCCAGGCGACGATGAATACGCCGATGATGATGAAGCCGAGATTGTTGAAGTTGTCGTTCAGGGTACCAATTACGCTCCAAAACGCACCCTTGAGGCTGAGCTGGTCAGCCAGCAGGCCGAGTGCCTCAACGCCGCCGATAAGCACGGCGACGATCACGGAGACCAGCGTGATCGTCAGGTTGTAGTAGAGCTTGCGGATTGGCCGCACGAATGCCCAGTCGTAGGCGCCCAGCATCAGCACGCCGTCGGTCGTGTCGACGAGTGACATGCCCGCCGCGAACAGCACCGGGAACACCAGCAGGACCCAGATCGATAGCCCTTGCGCCGCCTGGCTTGCGGAGATGCCGAGCAGGCTGACCTCGGTTGCTGTATCGAAGCCGAGGCCGAACAGGAAACCGAGCGGCAGCATCCAGATGGGATTCGACACGAGACGAAACATTGGGCGGAAAAGCCGCGCGAGCAATCCACGATTGTTCAACAGCAAGTCGAGGTCATCGTTGTCGTAGGGTTCACCGCGCCGTACCTTATTGAATGCGTGCCATACGCCACGCAGGATGATGATGTTCATCGCGGCGATCAGGAACAGAAACAGAGCGGATACGCTGGTCGACACGATCCCGCCCAGGTCTTTCCAGGCCTCGAAGCGGCTCTCCAGAGCGGCTGCAGTCGCGGCAACTGCGGCCGCAACCAGCAAAACGACCGCAGAGTGGCCGATCGCGAAGAAGAAGCCGATCGTTACAGGACGTTGACCGTCCTGCATCAGCTTGCGCGTGACGTTGTCAATGGCAGCGATATGGTCGGCGTCGACCGCGTGGCGTAGGCCGAAGCCATACGCAAGCAAGCCGGTGCCGAGTAACAGCGGATGGCCGTGAAAAGCGATGAACGCCCAGATCCAGGCGCCGACGTTGAATATGGCGAGGACGCTATAAATGCCGATGACGCGTCGGCGCAATGTTCCTTGCGGGGAGCCGATTTGCACGGTGGTGGACATGACAGATCCTGAGGTTTGGGCTGTCGTTGCAACGGGCGGCCGCATAGGCGGTGCTTGCACATCGGGACACCCCGCCCGGTGCGGCTGCGCAGACCTCGGTTTGATGGCAGGTCTCCTGGCTCGCAGGTCAACGTCCCTTGCCGACCTTCCCGGTGTTCCAGTGGTCATGAATGGCACAGACTCGCCGCTTACAGTTGCGGGGGCAGCCGCAGACTCGGAGCATCGCTGCTCTTACTGCGTTCCCTTTTGATCCCGGTGACGGGAACCATCAGCGCGCAAGCGTACCGACGCGCGATGGTTGCCGTCAATCCATATGGCGATCGCAGTGGCCTACCTATCATCGAGCTTTCGTATTCGACCAGATTTGCCAACGAAATCTATCGAGGACCATTACTAGCACCATTCACAACGAACCGGTGTCCCCCTTTGACCTTCCTCAGCTCGTCGATTTCGGAAAGCCGCGCGTTGGAACACGCGCCATCAACGAAGGAGGTCCCTCCGTCAATATTCCGTACGGCCGCTTTCGCCTCAGGCTGGGACGCATCCAGTCGGTCGATGAATAGCGCGTATGGGTCGATTTGTAACGATCGCCTGTCCCTAACGTGCCTCATTTTCCGGTTTCCGAAGTGTCCCCAGACACTGCCCGTCAAGAGAAACTTCGATGGTTTGTCCTACCGCGGCAGTAGGGCGTTGACCCATGCCAGGCACCATCGTTCGTTTGAACAATACCGATACGGGGAGAAGTGCGAAAGCACAACCGGAGACGATTGCGGCGCCGGCCGATCAATTGCCGCAGCCTGTCGATTATTGCTGGAGGGATTCAAATGAGAGCGTTCACAATGCCATGGCGCATGGCGATAGCGCTCGCGGTCGCGAGCACGATCACTATGGTTGCCCCCCATGCGTATGCGCAAGACAGTGCCGACCCGCATGCCCACCATCACATGATGAAAGGCATGACCATGACATCAATGGTGGACTACACCGTACCCGCCGTGATGCTGGTGCGAGATGACGGCCAGACGGTCTCCCTGAAGAATGAAGTGGACGACGGCCGCCCGGTGGTGCTGACTTTCATCTACACCACGTGTACATCGATCTGCCCGATGATCAGTCAAACCATGTCGCAGTTGCAGAGCGAACTCGGCGCGGATCGGGACAAGGTGCACCTGGTTTCGATCTCGATTGATCCGGAGCAGGATACGCCGGAGCGCCTTAGGGAGTATGCAAAAAAATTTGGAGCTGGACCGGAGTGGCAGCACTACACCGGCACCGTGGCGGCGAGCGTCGCAACGCAGCGTGCCTTCAACGTCTACCGCGGCGACAAGATGAGCCACACGCCGGTGACACTGTTCCGTGCCGCGCCGGGGAAACCATGGCTGCGGTTCGATGGCTTCGCTACAGCGGCCGACCTGTTACACGCGTACCAGCAGCCGGTCGCGTCCAACTGAATGCATACCCACCCCGCCCGATTGGACAGGTCAAGGAGAACAAAGATGAAATCGACTTTCGCCCGCCATGCCCTCGTTGCCGCAGCACTTACCGGTCTCGGCGTCGCAGGCATGGGCGTCGCGCACGCCGAGGACGACGTGAAGTGCTTCGGAATCTCGAAGGCCGGTCAGAACGACTGCGCGAACAAGACCGGGGTGCATAGCTGCTCCGGCGAAGCGAAGGTGGACAATGACAAGGGCGACTTCCAGAACGTGCCGAAGGGAACCTGTGACAAGCTCGGCGGCACGGTGGACACCTGAACGCGCCACGAAGCTCGATTTGCGGCCCGCCGCCGCACCCTCCGGTGAAGACGCTCTCGCGCGTACGCCGCGCAGCGCGGGCGTAGGACTGTGCGAATGTCGATGCCCCACTTGCGCATCACGCGCGCGCTGCTGAATCTCGCGATCCGCCAGCAGGCGGCAGGAAGTTTTTCATATCCGGGATGATCAAGCTGCACGACTGGCATGCGACACCTGTCGCTTCTCGCGACCGGTCGCAACCGACACACGGAACAGAACCGGCGCGGCTACCCGAGGGTTCGCTTGCCGTCAAGCTGCGGCGATCACCAAAGGACCTGGTCGGACGATTCGATCTCGCGCGCTCCCTTTGGTGTTAGCATTCCGCGAACACAGCCCCGTTTCCCGACGCCTGCAAGTTCTGCGGACCTTCGGCAGCGTCGTCGTTGCAGTGAATTTTCTTCAAGAGGGATTTCACATGGACAGACGTGAAGCACTGATCGGTACCGGGATGCTTGCCCTTTCCGCGTTCGCGGTTGCGGAGCGGGCCTCAGCCCAGGAGAGCACTCCACAGGAAATGTCCCACATGCACCATGGTGGCCACTATAAGGCGCTGGCTGACGCGGCCGGGGCATGCGTGTCGAAGGGGCAAGTCTGCGCGAACCATTGCCTCGATCTTTTGGGAAGCGGAGACAAGGACCTGGCCGCGTGCGCCAGGAGCGTGTCGCAGATGCTTTCTCTTTGCAATGCGCTACAAGGGCTGGCCAACCAGGACGCCCACTATCTTCCGGCACTTGCCAAGGTCACGATGGACGCGTGCAATGATTGTGAGAAGGAATGCAAGAAGCACGCTGACAAGCACGCGCCCTGCAAGGCGTGCATGGAGTCGTGCCGGACATGCGCCGATGAGTGTAGTCGGGCGCTAGGGGCTTGAAGTCCTGAAAACGCCGCCGGGCGATCCGGCGGCAGAACCGCTTTCACATGCCGGGCGGCGATCGCGGCGGGACAGTGGCCCGAGCTGACTCTCGTACTGGCTTTCCGCCTGACGGAAAGCTGTACGAACTGTCATATATATTTCGCATACTATTTTTATCGACCTCTCGCCGGTCCGCCATGCTCAGCCGCCACCGTCAGAAGATCGGGGCTTTGCTCGGGATGTTTGCGATCCTGCTGAGCGTGGTCGCGCCGACAATATCCCAGGCGCTGCGCAGCGGGCGCACAGATGTCGCGCATCACGCTCATCATGCGGCCCACATGGCCCATATGGCGCACGCCGGGGCTGCCGCGCACCATGATGGTTCCGAATCGTCGTCGCTTTGCGACGCGTGTCCCTATTGCGGTCTGATCGCGCACACGCCGGCCCTGACGGGCTCGGTCGCGTCTTTCAGCGTCGTACCGCAACGACCGTGGTTTCCCCCGCCAGTCGGCGTTGCCGCGTTTCGCCCCTATACGGTGGCGACGCGGGCTCAGCCGCGCGCTCCGCCTGCCTTGTCCTGATCGTCGTTGACGATTTCTAGCGATGTCGGTGAACGACGTCGCTGCGTTGCCGCGCGCGTGCTGCGGCCGCATGACAACAATCTGACCAGGACATCAAAATGCGAACCACTCTCAAGCGGGGCGCCGTAGCGTTATGCGCGGTCGTGCCAACTCTTCTGTCATCCGGCGCGTCGGCTCACGCCGTCGCCGGCAACCGTGTTTTCCCGGCGACGATGGCGGTCGACGACCCCGGCGTCGGAGATGAAGTCAATCTGGGATTCGGCCACGTCAAATCCGACACGGGCGACGGCGACACCCAGAACACCAATACCACGACGCTCGAATGGGACAAGCTGATCACGCCGAGTTTCGCCCTTATTGTGACGGGCACCTATGTGAACCTGAACGCGCCGAATGGCGGCTCCGCCCGTGGGTTTGACAACTTCGCGGCCGGTGCCAAATATCGCTTCTACGTGAACGAAGCGCATGAGTTCATGGCGTCGGCCGGCGTGATCGCCGAACTGGGTGACACCGGCTCGAAGGCGATCGCCAATCCGCACTCGGCGATCACGCCAACGCTCTATGTCGGCAAGGGATTCGGCGATCTGCCGGACGGCCTGAAATATCTGAGACCGTTTGCGATCACTGGCACTGTCGGCCCGCGCGTGACGATGAACAGCGCCGATCCCGATTCCCTGAGCTGGGGCGTCACGTTGCAATACAGCCTGCCTTACCTGCAGAACTTCGTGCAGGACGTGGGGCTCAAGGCGCCGTTCAGTAACCTGATCCCGGTCGTCGAATTCCCGATGAGTACCTGTACCGGCGGCCCCTGTTCGGGACATACGACCGGGAGCATCAATCCCGGCGTGATCTGGCTCAATCGCTGGGGCCAGCTCGGCGCCGAGGCGGTGATTCCGGTCAATCATGCAAGCGGCAAGGGCGTGGGCGTCCTGTTGCAGGCGCATCTTTACCTGGATGACGTGCTCCCCAACTCCGTAGGTAAGCCGCTTTTCGGCAAAGGAGACTAGAAATGAGTGTCTTTAATGGTCTTCGACGAGGCTGCGGCGCAGTGGCCATCGCGACCTGCATTCTGATACCGTCCGCCGCATTCGCGCATGTGTTCCCGCAAACGCAATCGCCCTCCGCGGGCGCCGAAGTGCCTGCGCCGGAAAACGTCACGGTCGTATTTGATGGCCCACTCGAACCGGCATTCAGCTCGCTGACCGTAAGCAATTCGACGGGCAAGCAGGTGAATACCGTGAAGGCGCAAGTCGATCCGAGCGACAAGAAGTCGATCCATGTAGCGTTGCCCCCGTTGCCGCCTGACAAGTACACGGTGCATTGGGTGGCCGTCGCCTCTGATGGACATCGTACGCACGGCGACTATTCGTTCAGGGTGAAGTAGTGGACCCAGCGACGATAACCGGTTCGATCATCGTGGCCGCCGTCGCGAACGTACTGTTTGCGTGTGCGGTAGGTGCCTGTCTTGCGGTGTTGATGCTGGACAATGCATCGCCGCGCATGCGGCACCGGTTGCGATGGACCGTAGCCGTTTGCGTCGTCGCGTTGATCGTTGCGGATACCGTCAATTTGCTGTTTGAGGCTGCGCTGATGAGCGGGTCAGCGCCGGGTGCCGATTTTTCGGTGCTAGTCCCGGTACTGACCCAATCGCATTTCGGCGCAGCGTGGTCTACTGGACTGGTCGCCCTGATGGTGTGGGTGCTCCTGTCGGTGGCGCCGCGAGGGTTCGGGCGGCCGGCCCGGATGACTGTCGCGCTGTTCGCCGCAGCCGTCTTCGCGTTTAGCAAGGCGGCCTCAAGTCATGCGGCCGACGCTGGTGATTTTTCGATGCCGGAGTGGATTCACTGGGCGCATATTTGCGCGACGGCTTCTTGGGCCGGGCTCGTGATCGCGGGTGGACTCCTTGTACTGCCCTGGCTGCGGGCCGACGTGAGCGGAGAAGACCTGGCGCACTTCGCCGGGCGCCTGTCCGCCGCGGCAACCTTCGCATTGCTCGCGGTCCTCTTCACCGGGATTTACAACGCCGATCGCGGACTAGGTGGCTCTCTGCTACCGCTTACACGTAGCGACTGGGGGCTCATCCTCGACGCTAAAATTGGGCTTATCAGTACAGCGATCGTTCTGGGCGGGATCAACCGGCTGGTTTATCTGCTACGCATACGGCGCGCTGCATCGCACAGTGCTGCGGCGTGTTCGTTCCAGGCGATTCTGAAAGCGGAAGCAGTCGTCATGATCGGCATCCTGTCTGCCGCCGCCATACTCGCCCACACAATGCCGGGCTCGTACCCCAGCGGGTAGTCGTGAATTGACATCTCCGCTGGGCTAAATGCCCGATTGTCGGCGGTTATTGTCATCGGCGAACCCGCTGGCCTCAAGACAATTCGTGGCACCCGATGTCGCGTTCACCCTGGAGAAGCAAGATGAAATCGAACCTCAACCGGAAAGCCCTGATTGCCGTCGCGCTCGCTGGCCTCGCCACGACCGCCGTGACCGCCGCACATGCGGATGAACAGGTGGAGTGCCTGGGCATCGCCAAGGCCGGCCAGAATGACTGCGCGAGCAAGACGGGGGTGCATGACTGCGCAGGCGAGGCGAAGGTCGACCACGACAAGGGCGACTTCAAGAGGGTGCCGAAAGGGACCTGCAAAAAAATGGGCGGAACAGTCGCCAAATGACGCGCGCTGCGCCGCGCGGCCATCACCACTCCGGGACGCAGTTCGCATGAATACCCTCTGTCCTTCTTTCCGCGCGCCTGCGGGCATCGGTATAGGACTGCGTCACGCGCACTACGCCGATTTCCTCGAGACGGTGCCACCCGTCGACTGGGTTGAAGTACACAGCGAGAACTATTTCGGCGACGGCGGTTACGATCTGCACGTCCTTCAGACCGTGCGGCGCGATCTGCCAGTCAGCCTGCATGGCGTGGGGCTTGGGCTCGGTTCGGCCACGACGCTCGACCTGGCTCACCTCGGCAGGTTGAAGCGCCTCGTGGAAAGGATCGAGCCTGCGGTGGTCTCCGAGCATTTGTGCTGGGGCGCGACATCGGCAGGTCACCTGAACGACCTGCTGCCGATGCCACTGACCGATGCGGCACTCGATCATCTCAGCGCAAAAGTCAGCGAGGTGCAGGAGTTTCTCGGCCGCCCGATCCTGCTGGAAAACGTCTCGACATACGTTCGGTTCATCGATGACCAATACGACGAGACGGTATTCCTTGCCGAGCTGGCGCGCCGTACCGGTTGCGGGGTACTGCTCGACGTCAATAATCTGTATGTGAACCAGTGCAATCACAGTGAAGACGCGATCGCCGCGATGAATGCGTTGCCGATTGGCGTGGTCGGTGAGATCCATCTTGCTGGCCATCGCGTGACCGATGGTGCCGTGATCGACGACCATGGTTCGCGCATCGCGTCGGCCGTTTGGGCGCTTTATGACTATGCGCTGTGCCGCTTTGGTGAAACGCCAGCGTTGATCGAATGGGACACCGATGTGCCGCCATTGAGCGTGCTGCTTGACGAGGCGCAGCTTGCCCGCGACCGTGTCAGGCTCGGACATGCCCAACCACGCCACCAGACATGACTGCCGCGCGGGAGGCCAATGACGACTGCTCAGCTTGAATTCCTCCAACGATCGTTTGCCAATGCGCTTGACGGTGCGGAACATGAACAACCGCTGCACAGGCGTTTGAAACCCGTGCCGTCGACGGCGGCATGGGCGCCTGCACCGTCTCGGGAAAGCAGGATATCGGACTCGCACACGCATCTCGCAGACGGACTTGATCTCGATGCCAGCGTGCATAGCCGCATCGGGCTTTACCGTGGCAATGTGCGCACCCACTGGCGAGCGGCGCTCGCCAATGCGTACCCGGTATTGCTGGCGCTGGTTGGCGATGCCTGGTTCGATGCGCTGTCAATTGCGTACGCCCGCGCTCATCCGTCGCAGAGTGGTGATCTCAACAGCTTCGGCGATCAACTGCCGGCATTCATTGGGAAATACGAACGCGACCGGCGCTATCGATACTTCGGTGACGTTGCGCGCCTGGAGTGGTCGCTGCACGTCGCATATTTCGCGGCCGATGTGACGCCGTTCACCCCACAGCAGTGGCTTGAGGTTGGCGAGGATCGACTGCTCGATTCACAGCTGATCGTGAACCCGGCATGCACGGCACTCGCCTCGCGCCATGCCATCATCGATATCTGGATGGCGCATCAACCGGGCTCGATCTTGCCGCGGCGTCTCCACGTCTCGACGTGGACCCTGGTTGTCAGGCCACGATGGCGACCCACGATACTGGTGCATTCCGCAGCCGCGCATGCTGCCTTCGTCGCATTGCAAGGAGGAAAAACGCTAAACGAGGCACTCGACGCCGCGCTTGCGCTCGATCCCGAATTCGATTTCACTTCTCAATGGCAGACGTGGATCTCGGCAACTGCGATTACCGGCGCAGTTACGGGCACAACTGCTCCGTCTGTCTCGCGTTCACCAGAGCAGGAATGAGCAGGTTTAAAAGCTGCCGATGAGGCGGCGCCTGGTCGAGCTTCCGGCTTGGGTCGACAAGAGGCGGTCGTACCTGCTCGACCGCGGCCATTCACCGGGCTTGCGTTGGGCGAGGGACGCACGGTCTCAGTTACAAATGATCGCGACAATCGTAAAGCTTTCGCTTCCCGACGATCGCGGATAATGTGATCTGAATTCAGAGAGAAGGAGTCTCCGGTGCGTGTAGGTCGCCCGATCAAGGCATTACCCCAGCCCTTGTGCGATTACTGCGGCGCTCACGCCGCGTTCGTGAAATTCGGTGAAGCGTCGTATCCCTATCGCGAGGACCACGGCGCGCTCTGGGTCTGCACAGCGTGTCAGGCGTGGATCGGCATCCACTCGCGCAGCACCCGGAACGTGCCGCTGGGACGTCTCGCCGACGGCGCGTTGCGCGACGCGAAGAGCCGCCTGCACGACGCGCTCGAGCCACTGGTCTCGGGCAAGGTCAGGCGTGATCACGTCAATCCGTTCGAGGCCCGCGCGAAAGCGATCCGCTGGGTCGCATCCGAACTCGGCTTCGATCCGGTGCCGGCGTCCATCCACAACCTGTCACTCGACCAGTGCGAACGGGCGATCCGGCATGTCGAAGCATTCATCGCACATCGCGGGGCCGCTTCGTCAGAAGGCAACGTTTAAGCAACCTCCGCCCGTGGCCACTATCCCCGTTCAAGAGATCACCAACGAACCCTGATGCCCCAAACTCTCCCATTCGTTCGCAACGCCAACTCGGCACGAGCGCGGCGCGCCAAAACGATGCTGTTGCCAATGCCGCGCGCTACCGCCGACGAACTCGCGCTGCGGGTACACCTTGCGCTCGCAACGATGCGTGCCGGTGTCGGCAGCGTGCGTAACGCACAGACCCTTACCCAGACCATGATCCTGACGGGCTTTATCGCCGAGGCAGGCTACGGCGCGGCCACGTACGAGCAACTCGTCGTCGCGGAAGCCGCCATTTCGGCCGCTTTCGACCGCGGCCGGGACACGGGCGAATGGCGACTGGATGAGGGTGCCGCCAGCCTGTTCGCCGTAATCGTCACGACCTACGATGAACAACTGCGCCAGGCCCCGCTGTGGGCCGCCGCTGAAGCGAGCGAACGGCTCGACCGCTTCCAGGCAGGCGAGGCGTACCGACGAACGGACTGCAAGCTGGCTTGAGCCTGTCGCGTTGGTGCGACAAAATCGCGCGACGGCGCTGCGCCAACAGAATTAAGGGTTTATACTTAACCCGTCTCCTCCATGTCTCCTCCGATATGGATTCAGCCCGCCGATTGAGCGGGCTTTTTTCTGCCTGTCGCTATAATCCCCCGAACGAAAACCGGGTACTTCGGAATGAAAGGGAAAATCGCTGACGGTGAGGCCCGCGAGCGGCTCATCATCTGGATCCGCCGACGCATGCAGGAATTCGGCATCACATTCGACGCACTGGAAGCGTCATTTCAGAAAGATCTCGCGCACCCGCCGCTGTACCGCGACGCGCGAGGCCACGACTGGAACGGGGTCGGTCCGATGCCCGACTGGCTGACGGCCGCCAAACACGCCGGCGTCGACCCAGACTTCTTCCGCATCGAGGAGAAGCCGAAGGAAGAACCACAGCGCAAAGGGGATGTGGTCTACAGACAGGCAGACCTCTTCGAATAACCGCGCATGCTGGAGCCGACGTGGATCCCATAAAAACTATCAATCTCGACGGGAACGTCGAAGCTTGAATTGACGTGGGAGGCTACTGTGCAATGGATTCTGTGCACGAATTAAGCACGTTAACTGTATCCGGGGATCAGGCAGAAATCGGCCAAGAACGGACGTCGAGGTACCAGCTTAGGATCGCTCCTAAGCGGACTTTCGCGAACTGTTTCGGGTGGCTTGCACCCACCGGAGAGGTCTAGGAACCTCGAGTGCGGGGAACGTGAACGCCGTGGAGTTCGGTTAGACCCGATTTGATTCACGCGTCGCGCTGATCAGGTTCGGCGCGACGTGTGAGACGCTCTTCAAGCTGCCCGCGACAGAGGCAAGTCGGCCAGCAACGACGACGGCAATGTCGGCAGCGTGTTCGCGCTGAATACCGCGACGCGGCGCGGGCGCGCGAGGCCGCGCGCGTAGACTCACGCTTCCGGTTTGATGTTCTGGTTGACTCGCAACAGGTTGTTGGGATCGTACTTCGCCTTGATCGAGGCAAGGCGCTTGTAGTTCTCGCCGTAGCTTAGTTCGACACGGTTCTCGGCCTCGTCGGCGTCCATGAAGTTGACGTAGGCGCCTTCCAGATTGAACGGGTGGATGGCCCCCCAGTAGGCACGGCCCCAGGTCTTAAGCGCCTCGGCGTCCTTGGGATCGGGGCTGATCGCGGCAATTACCATCGAAAAAGACGCGTCCCGCGCGCTCCACGGCGTGGCATCCTTGGCGACCCGCCGAACGGCGCCGTCTATGGGGTAAAGGTGCATCAGGCAGAAGGGGGTCGGTGCCTTGAGCGCGTTGGCGATGTGCACGTCGATCGCCTCGTCGGGCAGCGCCTTGACAAAGTCGCCCTTCCAGTACCACTGCAAGCCTTTAGGGAAGAACGGGTCGAACAGACTGTTGATGGCAGTCCACGGCATCTCGCCCATCCAGTTGAACAGCGGGGCGGGGAGTTTCTCGAGCAGCGAGGCGATTAGCTTCTGACCCTCTGCGATCGGCCCGTTGAAAGCACCGATCAGAGCACAGGCGCGTTTGTTCCAGTGCTCCTTAGGGAAGGGATCGACTGGAGGCACGGTTTTGAGGCCGACAAATAGGCCAAGCTCTTCGGGGGCGTTTGGGATGAAGTCGCGGTACATCGCCATAACTTGCTTGGCGTCCTGGGCGTCCCAGAAGATCGGACCGGCGAACACCATTTCGGCTCGGTGGGCCTGAAATAGAAAACTCGTGACCACGCCGAAGTTACCGCCGCCACCGCGCACCGCCCAGAAGAGGTCAACGTGCTTGTCCTTGTTAGCGGTGACGAAAGAGCCGTCGGCCAGCACTACATCCACCTCGAGCAAATTGTCGACCGTGAGGCCGTGCTTGCGCGTGAGATAGCCGGTTCCACCGCCCAAGGTCAGACCTGCGACGCCCGTGCTGCCGACGATGCCGAGCGGTACGGCGAGGCCAAAGGCATGAGTCGCGTGATCGAGATCCGCTGCAGTGCAGCCTGGATCGACACGCACGGTGCGGCTCGCTGGGTCGACGCGCACGCTGCGCATCTGCGACAGGTCGATGACCAGCCCACCGTCGCAACTGCCCAAACCGGGGCCGTTGTGTCCGCCTCCGCAGATTGCGAGAAGCAGCTTGTTATCGCGCGCGTAGTTGACCGCCGCCATGACATCGGCGGCATCGGTGCAGCGAGCGATCACCTTGGGCCGCTTATCGATCATGCCGTTGTACAGCGCTCGCGCCTCGTCGTAGTCCTTGTCTGACGGATCGATCAGCCTTCCGCGAAATCCCTGAATCGCAAACTCGCCCATGACCCTGCCTCCTTGAAGAGTTTATCCATCGCGCGCGCACGCGCGACGACGCGCTGCCGTATCCAGAAGCCTCGCGCCGAACCGTCGACAAGAACGACATCGGGCGCGTGGGATCAATCAATCGGAATCTACGCACCTATCCGGTAGCCGTTCGCGAGCTTAGCCTCGCACCTCACTTAATGAGAAGCATAGTGCTCCGACGCAAGTGCCGGAAGGAACTTCCGATTGACGACACTGACAGCAAGACGAGCGAGCAGCGAGTCGAATGAAACCCGACCAATCGGCGGCCGGTCTTTAGTCCAAGAGAAAAAATGGGCGCGTCCAACCGGAGACTTGACCGGCCAGACGGTTTTGAAGCGTCCGACGCAGCCTCAAATGGTCATTTGAATGGCCGCTACCGGGAATTCCGAAGGGCTCTTCCGGGTCGATCAGTGACAGTCGCGGACGGCCGAGTCCACGCTGAACAGCGTTGGCCGCGCGGATTATTTCACTAACTGTGGCGGCAGTTTTTCACTTACTTGGCACAGTTTTCACTTTCCGTGGCACGCGACAGTAGTGTCGGCTGTCACCATTAGTGAAAAGTGCGTCGTTGATTTTAGGGCGTTGTTTCAGGAAGAGTGGCAGGGAGCGGCCAGCATGTGCCAAGAAAAGTGAAAAATCCGTCGCGCACTGCCGCTGTAAGTGAAAAATCCGTCGTCTTCTCATCGACCCGCCTGGACTCGATAGCCGATCACCGATCGTAGCCCGGCAGCATCGGTGCCAACGTCGTCAACAATCGCTTGCAGTACAGGCTCCATCGGAGTTGTTCCGACCACTGACACAACAAGCAACGATTGCCCGCTCGCCGTTACCGACTGATAATCCATCGGACAAAACAAACAGGAGGGGCGGGCATGGGCAGCAAAGACGGGGGCACGGCGTTGGATGAACTTATACCTCTTGCGCTTCGGCGCAACCCACACCTTGCTCTCTCGGCCTTACTATTTTGCGGGGGTATTCTCGGACTCGCGTGTGGTGTCCCGGCGATTGCCGGCGCTCTCTTTGGTGCTGGCGCGACGATGCTCGGCGGATGGATCACCCTGATAAATACGCAGCAGGCGAGCGCTGCGGAGAAATCGCGTCGGGAGTCTGACGCCAAACGCTATCTGACTCCCGAGCTGTTCCGAGTGGTCACGCGCTCGCTGTTTGTCCATCAGCGAGCCCTCGCGAACTACACCTGCGCCGCATTGGGCCACGAAATGCCGAAGGACGAGAAGATCGACTTTCAACCGATCATGCCCGTTCTCTATCCGAATGCGCCGCAGTTTCACAGCCTGCCTGGAGACGATGCCGTCGCGCTTGTCGAGCTTTACGATTCGTTGCACGTTCTGACCGATACAGTCACCGATTGGCATGGCCGGGAGTCGGTGCTGCCTGTCAACATTTTCAATGCAATTCTTCACGGCGTAGGTCAGAGCCTGAAGCAGGCCAAAACCTGTGTAGAGCGTTTCGACATCGATCACCTCTACCCTGCGAAACACGCATCCGTGGGGACAATCTCCCACCAGATTGATGGAGCGCTTACGAAAAGCAACCAAGCGCGCGAAAACCACATCAAGCACTTCGAAGCTGAGCAGAAAAAAACTCAGCACCCCAAGAGCTAGGGGCGACACGGCAAGGTCTGGAGAGACGGCATGGGTAGCCCTAGACGCAACTTATTCCGGCCCATAGCTGGCAAACCAGCGGAAGTGATCAGTAACACTCGCGTATATAGTCTCCGCCTTGAAGATTGGCTGTAACAGCATGATGCATGCGTATAGCGCAGGCATCGCATGTGCCAGCGCTTGATGAGCGCACTCGTCATCTGGCATGAGGCGAAATCCCGTCACGTCAGGTTGACCATCGGTATATCGGCTCAATGACTGGAGGGTCGGGTGTGCATCGCCGGAAAAATCCCGGAAGAAGCTATAGAGTGGCGCCATACCTGACTGCCTCGCCGTCTGTTCCGACACGACCCGGCTAAGCCCCTGGTCGGAGGCATCGAGATCGCTAAGGAAGCGCTGGAGTCTTTCCAAGACGTCAGCACCAATCACGTCAGCATGTGCCTTATCGTTTATCAGCTCGGTTGCCAATGCTTTCCGATGCTTGGCGTAATCGGCAACCATCTTGTCAACGAATCCGGGATCTTCGGCGAGCGCTCCCATGTAAAACGCTGTCTCGAGCACGTTGCGAGCAATCGTTCTTGCCTCGACAAACATTCCACGTTCCGAAAGAAGAATCACGCCCTCGAACGAGCTAATTGCACGCAACAAGAGCGCCGTCAAGGTCACCTCTTGCTTGGAATAAGAGACCCGGCCTATCTCCTGCGCCAGCTCCAATGCCAGATCTCGCAATCGATCAGCGTGCTCAAACAACGCACGATTTTTCTCTTTGTTGCTCTTGATCCAGTCGTCGACGGCTGAGTTCAAGAAGCCTTCACCACGCAGATCCATTTTGTCCTCATAGATCCTATGAGCACGGGCGTCGAGGAACTGATACGTAAAATCAGCGTGTCGAGTCCTGTTCAAAGGAGAGAGCATCATGCGCACGGATCACAC
>NZ_JBNPVS010000074.1:0-29359 GCF_050434225.1 Paraburkholderia sp. GAS32
TCGTCCGACACATCGGTCGGATACCCTTTGCGGTCTGCTCTTTTCATCCCGCCAGGATACCAGGTCTCACACAAGGTGCCTAACACGCTCTAGGTCGTGATTTGCGACCATCAGACGGACGTCCATGATCGTTTGCCGAATCTCCGCACAAAGTTGTTCGGGATCATCTGCATGCGCGGGCGAGCGCAAGGCCAGTCCGTCCACCACGAACAGCAGATCGTCACAGCGCGTGCAAACACACGGGAAAAGCACTAACTGACCCGTCCTTCGCTCATGTGTGACGACAGCAAATGACCACGGCGCAAGCGACTGGAGCGAGTTTGGGACGCAAGATCGGCGCAGTAAGATGCGAAAAGAAAGCTGAGACATCAGTGTATAGTCGACCGTATCGTTTGACTTTCGAAAACAGCAGCGCAGTCAACGTTCTATAGGCTGTCTCTCGGGGAACCCGGTGAATCTGCCCAATCAGTCCGAACTGCCATCCCCCGTCATCGAGCGGCACCGACTTTACGTATTGCAGGCGTCTTGCCTTCTGGATACACCGCCAGATGCCACACTCGACCGTGTTACTGAACTCGCCACCCGTCTGTTCAAAGCACCGATAGCGCTGATTTCATTGATTGACGAAAAACGTCAATGGTTCAAGGCACGCGTTGGCGTGGAGGTGGCACAAACTGAGCGGAAGGACGCTTTTGGCGCCTACACGATTCTTCGCCGTGACGTTCTTGTCGTGCCCGACGCGTCGCTCGATCCTCGGTTTAAGCAGAACGGATGGGTGATCGGGGAGCCGAACATCCGATTTTATGCCGGCAGTCCATTGCGAACGCGCTCGGGTGTGTCACTGGGTAGTTTGTGCGTGATTGACACCAAGCCGCGCTACGATTTTGATGAGTCGCAGCAGGATTTGCTGACGCAGTTGGCCGAGATGGCGATGGACAGAATCGAAGCACTACGGTCGATCGCATTCGTCGATCCGCCCACGAGGCTCCTGAACCGCGCACGGTTCAGCGATGATGTTCGTGCGATCTTCGATGAACGGCGAAATGGACAGATCTCACCCAGCCACGCCGTTTTGATCAATGTTGTCCCCCTCGGGTATCTCGACGAAACGTCGGTCTCGGTGGGCATTGTCGCTGCCGACAGGTTGATGGCTGCAATATCTGTGCGTGTCGAGCGGGCGCTCGTCGACATCAGGCCAGTATATCGAGTGGACTACGCGCGTTTCGCCGTGTTCGTCCGTGGAGGCGAGAGTGCCGCGATGCGTGTGATCGAAGCTGCGTTGAGGGCCTTCGACGCCCCGCTAGTTGTCAACCAGATTCCTGTCGATTTATCGCCGACTGTCGGTTTGGTCGACCTATCCGGGATAGATGAACATACTGACGTACTGCGAGCCTTGATGTCGTCTTCCGAGGTCGCCAGGAGAGCACGCGTTCCATTTCGGAAATTCGCGAAGCGCATGTTTGTAGCCCAGGAACGCACATTTTTTATTCTCAACACCTTACCTCAGGCGCTGCACGACGAGCATCAATTGAGTCTGGTTTACCAGCCTCGAATCGATTTACGCACGGGTCGCTGCGTGGGCGTTGAAGCATTGCTGCGCTGGTCTCATCCACTGCTGGGAGACGTTTCGCCAGCGGAATTCATTCCATTGGCCGAAAGGACCTCGTTGATGCCCGCGCTCACCGATTGGGTAATGGATAATGCGCTGAAGCAGCTTGCGGCGTGGCAAAAGGCCGGTATATCGTTGAACATGTCGATTAACGTATCGGTGCTCAATTTGGAGCAGCGTGGCTTTGTCATTCGCTACGCATCCCTGCTGCAAACTCATGGGATCGAACCGGCACGCGTTGAGTTGGAAGTTACCGAAAGCGCCTTGGCTCAGAATGCACGATCTGTGACGGAAAATCTTCGCAAAGTTACCAGCATGGGCAGCACCATCGCGATTGACGATTTCGGCACGGGTTACAGTAACCTGTCCAAGCTTCAGCTTTACTCGGCCTCAGTACTCAAAATCGATCAAAGCCTCGTACGCCGTGTCCTGGAAACGCAGCATACGCGTATCCTGGTAGAGGGCATTATTACTCTCGCGCACAAGCTCGATTATCGGGTCGTTGCCGAAGGCGTCGAAACACCGGAAATCTACGAAACTGTTGCGGATTGGCAATGCGACGAAGCACAAGGCTATCATATCGCCAAGCCGCTAACAGCGGCGATGTTTGAATCTTGGCATTCAGATTATATGCAGTACATTATCTAGGCAAACGGTCGATCTCAAGTCAACCGTTTCACCAATACTCGCGACCACTGCGTTTCGTCGCTGCGATAAAAACGTCGTTGCACGATGTTCCTTACGTCATATGCAGGTTCCTGTTGTGTTAGGGAAGTGAATGGCCGCTTTCCGGAAAATCGACCGTCGCTTATGGGTCGGGGGCTGACTATCGAAGTCGCCAGGGCAAAGGAGCGAATCGACGCGGCGAGGTCGGCGGGCGTCGACGCAACGAAGGCGCGGCGTGCGCTGGCGTGCCTGGACCAGGAGCTCGCGGACGCAAAAAAGCGCATGATCGAAGAATTCCATCGCGTGCCCAGCAACCCGTACGCATAACGATCGACGGCGACAAGAGGTAAGGCACGACGGCCCGCTTGCGAGCGGCTTTTTCTTTGCCCAGCACCTGATTGCAAACTCCAATCAAGGCCAGAGCATTCCGCCGATCGGCGCGGTACTGAACGGATCGACGCGATGAAGTGGTTCACGCAGGCGCCGTCCGACCACGGCAAACTGAAGTACCTTATCCGACCGATCATGGCGCGTAAGACCTCACCTCGTTGCGGGCAGCACGAGGCGCGCATTCTGTAAAGAACGAATGTCCTGGAATGCTATGTTGCATAGCCTAACCTGTCCAGTGCGCAGACGCTGGGGAGGAAATATGTACGGCCATTCTTGCGAACCGTATCGGGGGCACGGCGTTTACGTCGAGGTAACGGAGAATCAATCCGTGTCGTTCAACGGTACCGAGCGGCGTTACGCAGTCGCGTGGTACGTGTATAAGCGGGAGCCCTTCATCCAGGCAAACGTGATTGCACGTTTTGCCGAGCCGGTTGAATTTTTGTCCACTGACGAGGCAGTGCGTTACTCAGAGGGGCGTGCGCATACGTTCGTCGATTGCTCGCGCGTCATCTCGAGGGAGTGACGTCACCACGCACAAGTGATGTGTGGCTGCTCCAGGTGCAGTTACGGCGTATCCATATGATCTCGCCGCAGACGCGGAAAAGCCGGTTGCATGGGCGGCGGGAAATTTTCTCGCAACAACGTGATCTACCGCGCAGTGTGATCCACAGGTACTCCCCGATTATTGATAGCGCTGACTCAGCAGTGGCTTATGAAGAAGTGGTCGGGACAGTGGCGTTTTGTGCCCCCGGCTGAAAGTCCGATTTGAAGCCGGTGGAATGTCACCTGACGATGAGAGGAGTTCATCATGCTGCGGTGGATAACCAACTGGGCTGTACGCAATGCGCTTACTCCGGAGAAGCAGGCCGAAAAAGCGTTGCGGGAATTGCGTCTGGAACTCTTCCAGGCTGAACAACGCATCCTTGACGCGCAGATGCACGCAGATTACTACCGAGTTCGCCTGGCCTTTTGTGAAGCGGTGTTGAAAAGCGGCATCGAGCAGGTAAGCGATCAGCGGAAGGAGCCGCAGACAGGCTGGCAGGCATTGAGGACAGGCCCCAAACTCACAGCGGCCCAATAGCGCAAACCCTGCGCGGGCGGAGCGACGACTCCTTCCAGATTTCGCCGTTCAGACTGAACAGTTCGGTGATGCCATCGACGAGCTGCCACCGGTATTCCAACAGTCGCGGCCGACGACAGATCAGCGCCAGCTCTTCGACAGTTGGCCGGGTCGCACCACCGATCGGTCTTGCGCCTCTGGGCGACCGGCTTCGACCGGCGCTCTGCGCCCAGCGTCGATACGCCTGCCCAGTGCATTGCAGTGCGCTCGTGCTGCCACGAACAAGTCAGACCAACAGCATCGACACGGGTCCGCCGGCCGGCATGACTCGTCTATCTTCCCGGTCGATCCGCCAGGACATTTACCCCCCGCGCCAGAAAAAAAAGCCGGCGCTCCGCGTCGGCTAAAGATTCCGGCCATTCCGAGGGCCAGACCAGAACCTGAGAGGCCCGCATTTTTGCATCCAACACCTGGAGCGTGTGTTGGTGACGGGTTTGACCCATTTAACGACGATTAAAACTCATTGCGCATCGACGTGATGGGTAAAACAACTTTCATATGAAGATTGCATCCATTCTGCCGATAATAGAGGTAGAACAGATGCTCTATTTTCCGGCTTCGGTGCGGGATCTGCTCGCTGATGTCAACAATACCAAGGGGTCAATCATGCAGTCCCTCAAAAACCTGAAGGTGGTCACCCAGCTGGTCCTGGGATTTTCCGTGGTTATTGTCCTGCTGGTTGGATTGGGCGCGTTTTCCCTGTTCGAGTTGAGTGGCGAAAACGCTCACGTCGCTGAGTTGCGCGACAACTGGTTGCCAAGCGTGCGAAGCAGTCTGCAGATGCAGGCGGGCCTGCGCGAGATCCGCCTCAACGAATACCGGGCGGCCGGCTCGGCGACGCCAGCCGAAGCCCAAAAGGCGGAACCCCTGATCGAGGCGGGACTTGCGAACTATCGGCACGCCGATGCCGAATACCAGAAGCTGATGACCGAGCCGGAGGAAAAAACCGCCTATGCCGACATCCAGACGCTAATGCCGCAGTACCTGGACCTCGATCAACAGGTCCGGGCGCTGGCGAAAGCGGGCAAACAGGCGGACGCGATGGGGCTCATGACAGGTCAGTCGGCCACTATTCGTGGCGCCATCGAAAAAGACATCAAGACGATCGTCGACGTCAACGTGGCGGGGGCAGCCCGCGAAGGCGAGGCTGCAGATCGGGCGTATTCACGGGCGATTGCGCTCGTGACCGGACTGATCGTCGCAGCGGCTGTGGTCGCGTTGGGTGTGGCGCTGATCATTGCACGCGGCCTCGTGAAACAGCTCGGTGGGGAACCCCGGGATGCCGCGGCGCTCGCCAGCGATATCGCGGATGGCAATCTGCGCGTTGCGGTGCGATTGAAGGCCGCAGACCGTTCCAGCCTGATGTTCTCGCTTGGGGCCATGAAAGACCAGCTGACGAGCATCGTGCAGGGTATCAAGACCTCCAGCGAGTCGATCTCGGTTGCCGCAGGCGAAATTGCGCAAGGCAACAGCGATCTGTCGCAGCGTACGGAGGAGCAGGCCGCGTCACTTGAGGAGACCGCGTCGAGCATGGAAGAGCTGACGGGCACGGTCCGTCAGAACGCGGACAACGCGAAGCAGGCGACCACGCTGGCCAGCGCGGCGTCGGAAATTGCGCAGCGTGGTGGTGAAGTGGTCGGACGCGTCGTCGAGACGATGCACGGGATATCCGACAGCTCGGCCAAAATGACCGAGATCATCAGCGTGATCGAAGGCATCGCGTTCCAGACCAACATCCTCGCGCTCAATGCCGCTGTCGAGGCAGCCCGGGCCGGCGAACAGGGTCGTGGGTTTGCAGTCGTGGCCAGCGAGGTTCGAATGCTCGCACAACGTAGTGCAACCGCGGCGAGAGAAATCAAGGAACTGATTGGCGAGTCGGTGACGCGCGTGGATGCCGGCTCGAAGCTCGTCGAGGAAGCGGGAAGCACGATCAACGAAATCGTCGTGTCGGTGAAGCGCGTAACCAGCATCATGAGCGAAATCTCGTCGGCATCGGAGGAACAGAGCACCGGTATCGAGCAGGTCAATACGGCCGTCAGCCAGATGGACGAGGTGACCCAGCAGAATGCCGCCCTGGTCGAAGAAGCCGCGGCCGCGACGCAGTCAATGGCGCAGCAGGTGCAGGCCTTGCGTGAAGCGGTGGCGGTCTTCAGGGTTGACGACACCGGATCAGGGAGCGCCGCGCTCGCCGTGACGTCAGCACGATCGCCGGCCGTGGCGGTTGCGATGAAGTCCGCGAAACCGGAGCCCGGCCGCCGCGCGCAGCGCCCCGCGAACCAGCCTGCATCAGCGGCGTCCACCGATATTGCCGCAGCGTCGGAATGGCAGACGTTCTAGCGCCCGCCGGACCCACGACCATGAATGCGCCTGAACCTGATACCGTGCAGGAAACGCATGAGTACCTCGCGTTCGCGCTCGGCAACGAGCAGTATGCGGTCGACATCCTGCAGGTCCAGGAAATTCGCAGCTATAACACGGTGACACGGATCGCCAGCGCCCCGGAGCATATCAAGGGGGGGATCAATATGCGCGGCCAGATCGTGCCGATCATCGACCTGCGCATCCGTTTCGGGCTGGACAACGCGTCGTTCAACGAGCAGACCGTGGTGATCATCCTGAATCTGCCCGGCACTGTGATTGGCGCCGTTGTCGATTCGGTGTTGGACGTCATCGAGGTCACGGCGGGCGATATGAAGGAAATCCCGAACCTCCCGTCGAACCCGAACACGGACCACATGAGTGGTATCGCGGCGATGGATGAACGGATGCTGATCATCCTCGACATGGCCGGCTTCCTGATCGGCGAGGCTCTGGTGACGAGCGAAAGCACGACGAGCGTTCAGGCTGGGCCCGCAGGTTCGGTCGCGCCCTGCGTCATTGGGTCAGCGAATGCGCGAGCGGAAGCTGTCGCTGCGTTTCACCGTGAAGGCAGCGGCAGGTGGCCGACCTGATGCGCTTGTGCCGGGCATCGTGCTGTCCCGCCGCTTTCGATGCGTGACGGGCCTGCATCGCCGGTCCAGTCATTCGAAGTTGCACGACCGGCCAGATGGGAGGAACGTCCCTGCACGATCGGCATCGACAAGGTCTCTACAGAACAGGATACGTTCAGGAATGACAGCAAGAAAGGCCTTGCCCGGCCCAACCGACGGCCAGGCGACATCGAACAGCGAAGCGGTCATGCCGGAGTACATCTACCTCGGGCGCCAGCCGATTCTCGATCGCAGCGGAGCATTAAACGCGTTCGAACTGCTGTTCCGCTCCGGCGCCACGAATCTCGCCCAGGTCACGGATGACGCCAATGCCACCGCGCAGGTCATCGCAAGACTCATCGGCGATATGGGCCCCCGCGCTGTGCTAGGCAATCACACCGGCTATGTGAACGTCGACCGTACGGTGCTGATGTCCGACATGGTCCAGTTGTTGTCTCCCGAGCGCTTCGTGCTCGAAATCCTCGAAACGGTGACGTTCGACGAGGCACTCTTCAGGCGCTGCGGCGACCTTAGGCGAGCGGGCTTCCGGCTCGCACTGGATGATGTATCGCAGGTCACCCCGCGCCTGCTCGATCTTCTGCCGTGCGTCGATATTGTCAAGATCGACTTTCTCGAATGCCCGCGCGAACGCCTTGGCGAACTGATCGGCGTCGTCAGGCAGCACGGGAAGGTATTGCTCGCCGAGAAAGTCGAAACACCGGAAGACCATGACGTCGCCATGCGCGCCGGCTTCAAACTGTTTCAGGGCTACTACTTTGCCAAGCCGCAGGTGCTGACCTCGCGGCGAACCACGCCATCGCGTGAAGCGCTGCTCCGCTTGCTGGTGCTGCTGAGCGGCGAACCGGAGACTGTCGAACTCGAAGCCGAACTCAAGCTGAGTCCGAACCTTGTTGTTCAACTGTTGCGTCTGCTCAATTCCAGCGCGTTTGGCCTTGCGCGGAGGATTTCGTCACTGCGCGAAGCGATCATGATAGTCGGCACGCGGCAAATCACGCGCTGGGCTCAATTGCTCCTGTTCGCAGACGGTCATCTCCACGCGTTGCGCTCCGATCCCCTGGCGCAGTTGTCTGGCACGCGCGCGCGATTCATGGAACTTGCCGCCGGCCGGATGCGGCCCCGTGACGAACGATTTGCCGATTCCGCGTTCATCACGGGCGTGTTCTCGCTGGTTCATGTGTTGTCCGGCAGGGCGATCGGGGACATCGTGCCGAGGCTGCCGATTCACAACGATATCCAACAGGCACTGCTCGAACGGCGCGGCGAGTTGGGTCTGCTATTGAACGCCACCGAGGCGGCCGAATCGGGGGAGCTCATGGCGATCCGCGCGGCGTGCGATGCACTACCCATCTTTACCCCCAGTGACCTGACCACGCTCGGGCTTGCCGCGGCCGCCTGGTATGACGACCACGTGCGGGGCCATCGCAGTAACTGAGCGGTCCCCCATCTGGCGAATTCCAGTTCTTCGATGGCAATGTGCTGGCACAGCGCACGCAGGTGCCACATGGTCAGACCGATAGTTTCGGATACCCCAAGGGTAGGCGTAAGGATTCGTGCGGAAATGCGTAACGTCGGGGCGAAGTCCCGGTTAAAGCTTGCTTCGATTGATACAACATCGCGCCAGCCAGCGCCTGGCGCTGCGGGCAGCGTTCCAGACGGCTTCAGTTGGGACCCGCGGTGGACGGCGTCACGCAGAATGGCCGGAGGTCAGCCGGTGTTCGCCAGCTTCGATTTCGGCCACGTCTGCGAGCTGAATACTGCAGCGCTCGCCGGGCCGCAAACGGCAGGCACAGTGATCGGTGTTCGCGGCGCCGCCCCGACGCGGATCGGCGCAATGGCCTATGATCTTTTTGCAGGCACGCCGATCTACAAGCCAGCGGATCTTCCGACCATGCGTTACCGTTGGCTTCCAGCTAACCGCACAATTCTGGGCAGGTGATGTCTATAACATCGAGCAAGCATCAGCGTATCGCGCCTCCCGTGCGCCAGTTCGATCTGTCGATTCCGCTCAAGCGGTTCAACGGCCAGGTGTCACCCGATACCGAAGATACGGACCTCACGGAATTCGTGCAGGCACACCTTGCCGAGGTGTTCTCGCTTTCCGAAGAGCCGCCCGCGTGTGGTCATTGCGGCGACCGTCATACGCGGCTCAGGCAAGCACCACGGCCTGGCAAGGCGCGTCTGCCGGCCTTCCTGTGCCTGGCCTGCAAGCGCCAGTTCAATCGCCTGACCGGCACCCCACTGGCCAACATAAGCAAGCGCGAGCCGGCTTCGACACTCATGGCGTTCGCGGCCATGCTGTCGCAGCAGATGCCGTATGCCGCAGCAGCGGAAAAGCTTGGTCTCCATGTGATGGTCGTGTCGCGCTGGACCCGGCGGATGCGCGCATGGCTGCTGCAACTCGATCCGACCGGTCACTGGGAAGCAAAGGTCCGGCTTGGGGTACGGCCGCCCGACCCGGTCGCAAAGTGCCCGTCATGCGGTCATCTCGGACCGGTCACATTTCTCGGCTTCATCCCGGCCGTGCGCGTGCACGGCGAACGCATGCGGCAGTGTCGCTGCGGCGCCTGCTGTGGGGTTTTCCGCTTCCTTCTGGAAGGCCCAGTCGAAGCGCCTGCCCGGGATGTACGTGACTACGCGATGGTCGGCCACGGCGAGCCGCGCCTCGGGCGGCGCATCGCGAAAAACAATCCTGCCTGACACCAGTCCGTCGTCCGACAGTATGCCCAGTCACCCCGCTGCGATGAGATCGCTTCATGGCAGGCCATTCAAAACCATGCCCCGCAAAACGTCCCTCGCGCAAACCACCGCTGCCCCGGGGGATGCTGCTGCCCCCGCTTTCTAGTGCCGTAAATCGCACGTGACAGACAATGATTGTCGTCGTGCGGCAGAATTCAATTTAGCCGCTGAGCCACGCTACAATCGGCTCTGCAGTCGCCCACCGCAAGATCTCACGCATCGAACGTCTACCTCCCCCCGACACTGAGCTGCCGCGGAGTAACCGCAGTGGCTATAGCTCAGGGTGGACGAAACCCGAGGCGCTCAGCAGCACTGTTTCGGCGGGAATACTGGGTTCGTAGCTTTTCAAGTTGCCGTCTCGTCGTCCTGTCACGATCGTATGGTCGGTTATGACCCGCGAGGCGCGCCAGAACGCCCAGCGGCACGTGCGGTTTGAGCGTTCCGAGCAGCAGGTATCCGCGAGATTGAAGTTCGTCGAACTCTCGACAGGTGAACAAAACACATTCTGGTTCGCCGTTTCAATCCCCGCGTTTCTCAACTCAACGTTTCCGCTTAATTGCCGTTAATGCCTGTGTAGGCGCTATCGACTTGCGGCCGTCCGGGTCGGCGATTTCGCCTGCTCGTTGTTATCAATGTGAGAGGTTTGCAAACATATGAAACTGTCTTTTGCCCAGCAGCTTGCCCTGACCGCGCTCGTCGCGATGGGGGCCATGCACGGTGTATATGCGCAGGCTCTACCAGATAGCGGCGCGAGCGCTGCCGTCGTTGCCCCGCCGGGCACAACGACCGCACTGCCGCCCACGACGCAGGCACAGCAGGGGCAGGCCGGTATGCTGACAGCTGACGAGGCGAAGCAGTCCGCCGCCGGCAACGTCGCCGAGCTGCAACAGATGATCCGCGGTGCGGACCTGAGCGAGTTGCGCACGACGTACAACGGCGGCTATGGCGCGAGCCTGCTGTTTTACGGCAAGGAGATGACGTACTACGTCGCGCTGTTCCAGCAAAAGAATTTCTGGCGCGTCATCAAGACGCAGGACGCAACGCGTGCCGACATGATCTACAAGTATTTTGTGCGCCAGACGTTGCAGCTATCCGACGTCGAGATTCGCCGCAGCCGGCTCGAGGCGCAAAAGGCGTTCACCGAGCAGATGATTGCGCTGTCGCAGGGTCGTGCGAACCGCCTGCAGGCCGACCTCGATGTAGCGAGTCAGCAGCAGACACTCGTCGCCAATCAGCAACAGAAGACGCGTGCCGAAGCCACTGCGCTCGCGAAGCAGAAGGCGGCCGCCCAGGGCCAGTTGCGGGCCTCCCAGCGGCAGGTACGCGAACTCCAGAGCCAGCTGGAAAGCGGCCTGGCGGGCTCACACTGATTTTCAGTCTTTCCCTGCAGGAGCACGACCCCGTCCGGTTCTCATCGCGATGTTCGCGCAGGGAGGCACTTCAGACATACATGTCGTCAGCCTTGTCACCAAGCGCGATCTCGCCGCTCCCGGCGAGGTCGCGCGCGACCTGCATAACCTTGCGCTGTTGTGCTTCGACTTCCGACAGGCGCACCGGGCCACATGTGTCCATATCTTCGGAAAACAGTTCAGCCGCGCGTTGCGACATATTCGCCATGAATTTCTGACGCAACTCGGGTGGCCCGACCTTCAGTGCGATGACCAGTGTCTCCGTGCCAGCTTCCCTGAGCAGCAGCCGGATCGCGCGATCATCAAGCTCAACCAGTTTCTCGAATGTGAACATCTCGTCGATGACCTTTTGCGCGAGATCGTCGTCGTAGCTGCGTACGTTGTCGATTACCGATTCTTCGTGCTGGGTTGACAGGTAGTTGAGGATTTCCGCTGCCGCGCGAATGCCGCCAACCGCCTTGCGTTTCACGTTACCGCTGCCAGACAGCAACTCTGTCATCACATCGTCGAGTTCGCGCAATGCAGCCGGCTGGATGCCATCGAGCGTGGCAATGCGCAGCAGCACATCGTTGCGCGTCCGTTCGACGAAGCATTCGAGTACGCCAGAAGCCTGTTCCGGGTCCAGGTGCACGAGGATGGTTGCGATGATTTGCGGGTGTTCGTTTTTGATCAGTTCCGCGACGGCTGGCGCATCCATCCACTTCAGGCCTTCGATGCCGCCAACGTCGTCACCCTGCAGAATGCGGTCGATGACGTTGCCAGCCTTGTCTTCGCCGAGCGCCCTCGTCAGCACCGACCGGATGTAATCCTTCGAGTCAAGCGATAGCGTCGTGTGCGTTTCTGCTTCCTTGATGAAGTCTTGCAGCACAGTGTCGACGGCACCGCGCGTGACGTTTTTCAGGGCGGCCATCGCGATGCTGATCTTCTGCACCTCACGTGGGTCGAGGAACCGGAAGGCTTCGGCCGCCTCGTCTTCACCGAGCGACATCAGCAGCAACGCGGCCTTGTTGATTCCTTCGGCGTTCACTGGCCGCTCCGTGACTTGCTAACAATGATTGCAGCGATCTTCTGATCTCTTTTTTCCGGCAACCGCGCGTTGTTCAGTTGCTCTCCCGACGTTGGGAGCAATGCTCCATCCGTCGGTCGCATGCGTCCCGGAGACCTTAAAGGACGACGGACCGTGGGCCAGCCAGGGCGTGCCGGAAGTACATGCCGGACACGTTGCGCGAGCCGGTCCGCTTTAAGTCCGGCACGGTACGCTGACCTGAACGGTGCGGGATTCATGCGTCGGTGCCTCGCCGGCGGGGTAGGTTCAGGTTGACCCACTCGTAAGCATCGTGCCCAAGCCTGCCCACTTCGCGCCACACGGCGAAGGGAATCTCCTGTCGGGCCGCGTGCCGATCAACGAGACCCTGGCATGCCTTTGTCATCTGTCGAAGCAGCACAATCGCATGCGTTTCAGTTCTGCCCCCGTGCTGGTCGAGCGCCGTCTTCGCCTCGTGAGCCCTTTGAAACATTGCCCGCCATTGGGAATCCCGGATTTCCTGAGCGTGAGTGCCGTGCTGCGCGAGCGCGCTCGAAACAATGTAGAGGTTTTTGAGCGCCGTGATGACTTCTGGTGGCAACACAACGCAGCCTTCGCTGCAGCCCGGCTGCGTGCGCGTCATCAGCATGTCCTCGACAGGTCCGCCAGGGGTGTGGCCGCGAAATCCGTTGTCGACGAAGCCGTGTGACCTCTTGAGGAACGGGCGGGATGTGAGATGTTAGCCAGCCGGTGCAAATCTGGACTGGGTAGCGGTGTTTGTGAGATGCCGGTCGAGGTGGCGCTCATGCGGGCGTGACAAGTGTTGTGGATGAGAAATTCGCTGGACTGTTCAGGTCGCTTTCTGCCTTTCGTGCAGATGTGGCTACCGGATGGGGAGGCAATAGCCGGCTTACCGTTAGTGCTTGCGGCCAAAGCACGCCTGGGCGGCTTCGAAGGGCGACAGGCCCGCGCCGAAATAGCCGCGAAGACGCCGCATGGTCGCGGGGTCGGGATGATAGTGCGGGCGGATAAATCCCGCTTCAACGGCTTCGCCGTACCAGGCACGCGTCCACTGGTCCAGACCCTGTTCGTACATTAGCGATACGTATTTCGACTCGTTAAACATGATGATTTCCGAAAGCTCAATAGACGCGTTCGCCGTAGATGATCGCGCGGACACTGCAGGCAATCGGTCGACGCGACGCCGCCTGGTGCCGCACAGCGTTGTCCGCGAATTTCTGACGTGTGACACCAGCAGCAATTGATGCAACTGCGACAGGCGTGTTCAGGGAATCAGCGCGCTTGTCCTGACCGTACTCAAGGACTATGCGGCGCCGGTCACTGCTGTAGTGAGACACTACAGCCCGCGACGGGCGTGCCGATCAGGTTGAGCAGCGCGCGGAGTCGTTGCCGGTCCTGCACCGACAGCCCGGGGCGTGTCAGCAGGCACTCGATCTGCGATATCCAGTAGTCGCGACGGATAAGTCGTGGGCGACAAACCAGGGCATTCAGTGCCTTCTCCAGTTGTCCAATCTCGGTCTTCACCATGTTCACGTTCATCTCCTTTCGCGATCCTCTGAAATCCGGAATGTCACACGGGCTGCCGTGGACCGCAGTAGACACCTCATTCGCAAGAGATCAGTGGCTGTTTCCATCATCCTGATCGACCGTCGACGGCGCTCAGGCATCCGCCGGGACGCGACACACGCTACATGTGACACAACATCCGCTACAGGTAATTCAGCCATATCACCATCAGGACGTAGGTGAGGACGAAGAGCCAACCCAGAGTGCCATCAGGCCATGTCGACATCGGCTTTCTCCTTCGATACCGGGTGGTGAGTACGTGTGCTCATTTCGCGCTTTCACACCGGCTCGGCAGCAGTCCAACGCGTCCAGCCGCTTTGTCCATCTGCGCCGGTGACGCGCAAGGCGCGGGAGCCGTCGGTGAACGTCAGGCATTCAACGCGAAGACGCCGGTCTGCGTCAGTACCATGTGCGTGGACATCGCCGCTTTCATGCCTGAAATGCAGCTTGCCTTCCTGCAAGAGGTCCAGCGATGACTGATCTCCTGGGTTTGCGCGTTTACGGTCCCATCGGTTCAGGAGCGTCGCGGCAATTTCGGCGTCGAACATGTTGAACTTTCCTCAGCGGGCAGATAAGGGTGTCAGCCCGAAGCAACTTGAAGTGTGTGTCTTGGCCGCCTTGAAACGCGTGATCGCGCCCGGGTATCGACGCTCTGTTCGTTCGATGCGCCTGGTGCAACAGCCATACGTCGAATCCCTTGATGGCGGTCAAACAGACAAGGTTTGGGAGCAATGGCAGCCACAGTTTTTGGGCAAACGTTTGCCTTTCCATGTTCGACCCGCCGTCACGGCATGAATGAAGTCAACATGTATTACGGCATCCATTCCTGTATTTTGACTGGGGTAAACCCTGTCACAGCATGCCATCCGCGTGGGAGCCAGACAGTGCAATAATCTGCGCTGCACAGGTTCTGGCATGGCCTTCGGAATAGCCAGAATCCTTCAGCCGACACGACCTGTCGGCTTTTTTTCGTCAGCGTGTGGGCGAGCGCTCATGCGAATCTACGGACCCGGAAGTGTCGGACGGCCTTTCCATTGGAGAATTCGTTGATAGCGAGCACGGCCACTGTGGGTTGCGGACCGGTACATCGACCGGTTCGCCGAGCGAGTGCGTTGCGTGCACTGCGACGGGCGCATCTTTGGGTAACCGTATTGCGCCACCTTAGATATCGTCGGGTTCGAAACGGTGTACTCCTTCGCCGGTGCACCGGGCGAATCCAAACGATACCGCGACGTTGCGGAGATACATCGCCGCAGCGTCGTGATCGTCAAGGCAACGGGCAAGTACACCGGCCGAGCACACAGGCGCGATTACGCCGCGATTTGGGCATGGCGGGCTTGAGCATTCGGGCGACACCGGAACAGTTCGGTATGGGAACCTGCCCGGCAGTATCAACGTCGTGAACCTGAAATTCGCTCTTCTCAATATCCAGCCCGATCATGGTAATCTCGCCATCGACGATTCCCTCAGATGAAAGAGCGACTCATCCTGGCACGTCGATACCGTCGCAGAGGTCGTCATCCCTGTCACTGAAAATGATATTCCTACGGAGACCACACCCATGCTTATTGACTGGAAGTCGTTTCTCCCCAAAGTTAGCGGCACCGTGAAAGAACTGGCCGAGGCCAGCCCGGAAACAATCGGGGGATACCGCCAGATTTGCGCCGCCGACGCCCAAACGGGACACCTGGACGCTAAAACGCGCGAATTGATTTCATTGGCGGTAGCTGTGACCACCCGCAGTGACGGATGCATCGCGAACCACACGAAGAAGGCGATCGACCTCGGCACGACTCGTGAGGAGATCGCCGAGGCACTGGGCGTCGCCATTGCGATGAACGCCGGCGCTGCGGTCGCCTATTCCGGCCGAGTCATGGACGCTTTCTCGGCCTTCTCGACTAAGGAATAACTCGTCGCACAGCCGCCCGTTCGGACGAGGTCGACGAAGATAAACGCGCGGGCAAGCGCGACGACCGAGGCGACGGGGAAATTCTGGTGATAGCGTGGAGGGCGCCCGCACCGGCCTTTCGATTGCGCATCCTGCGCTCGTAACCAAGGCTTGTATCCTGCTCCCGTACGTTGCCCATAGCCCCCCCGGGGCAGCGTACGGAATAATGTCTCCCTGCGTCTCGAAGCGCCGCGCACTGAAATCCGTCCTTGTTTCTGCATGCTCGCGCTGTATTGACTACCGCTACCGCGTTCCCCATTGTCGCCTATCCCAGCTCGGTCTGCTCCGGCTTCGGGGCGATGAAGTCAGAGGAACTGGAGAAACGCGATCCTCTAGTGGAATTCGACTAGCGTAGTTCGTGCGTGAAGGTCTTTGCGACGTCGTCGTCCTTCTTGCGCTTCTTGCCAACGCCGCTGCCGGAACAGACCGCGAAACTATGAAGCGGTGTTTCACTTTCCTGCGCCCATTCGGTAAGCGTCTGCGACAGCAGGGATAAACGCAGCGAGCGGCGATCGATTTGAGGTTAGCGCTCGACCGGGTTCGGCCAGGAACGGACGGTCGACGCTCCCAGCTAAATCGTCAATCTGCGGCGGTGTTGATCACTTCATTTCCAGATCCGTTTCAAAGACGGCTGAACTAAGCCAGCTTGCTGGCCGAGACGATCCTCAAATTGCTTTGGCGACAGATAACCTGGCGACGAGTGCATACGTCGTGCGTTGTAGACGTCTTCCAGGAACACGGGAAGCCTGGAAGTGACGTCCGCGAAGGTCTCGTATCCGGCAAGATAGATTTACTTATCGGTATTTTCTGAATCGAACCGCCAGATTTTGCACAAAAAGGACGAGTACCCCAGAAGGCGCTTCTAGGGGGAGTTTTGTTTGATATTCAATGCTGCTTGCACCCGGGCTTTTCATTAGGCTGCTTCGCACCGCAAACAAGGATTCGGGTCAGTCGATTACACGTAGCGTATTCGTCGCCATATCCCACTCCCACTTACGCTTAGCCACGCGTGCAGATGCTTTCTCCTCAAGTTGCCGCTTCCTGTCAGCGTCGACAAGAGAGCGCATTACATAGATCGCGCCGGGACTTGGGAGACGCTCAACGCTAGTTGCTGCCTCGGCAATGATCGCTGCAGCAGACGGGTCGGCCGAAGTCGACGCTGTTCTCGCAAAAAACGCTCTCGCCAATGCCTCTGACTGGGGTTCATTGCGGGAACGAGCCGCGCGAATCGCGCGCTCATAGAATTGCTTACCCCGCTCAAACTCACCTGTGGCGTACGCAAGCGCGCCCGCATTGGCTAGCAAGTGTGTCGCATGTCGTTTCGCTTCTGGGCGACCTGCCAGCAACATCAATTCACGAAACGCCTGATCAAGCTCACCGTTCTGTATTTTGCAAAACAGCAGGTTTAGGTTTGACGAGTAATTGTGCCCGCCATCCATCTCGACCGATTCTTCGGCAACAGCCTGTGCCGCACCGAACTGTCCATCTAGGCTGTAGAGATAACAGAGCGAGTCGTACGGACGTGACGCGAATGGCTCATCTTCATGCCAACGTCGCGCCCATGCTATCGCTTCTTCTACCATGAGCTTTCGGTATGCGTTGCTGCTATTCGCCTCATACGAAAGCGGTGTAAGCAACGCCGAATCGTCAACAATCAATTTAAGCTTGGTAGCTGCCCATTCAACCTGAGCCAAGCTGTTGTCGTTCGGATTCAGCAACGCTTTTTGAAACAAAATCTTCGCCTTTTTATCCGACCCCGAAAGCAACTCTACTGTTGCAACAGCGCTCGCCAGTTCACTCACGTCTGGCGCAGTATGCTTTTCCTCGCTCAGCAGACGCGATTTCTGCTTTGCCAAACTCGACGTTCGACCGCGCACCGTCGCTACAGCAATCTCTGACGCCTGAACCCAAGGGTCAGCTTTCAACAACGGCGACCTAGATAAAACGTCATGCGCAATCTCGTACTCGCCAATGTGTAAGTAATATCGCGCCGCAGCCCTGACTATGAAGCGCGATTGCGGAGCAAGCGCTACTGCTGCTCGGACATAACGACGCGCGGAGGCCTCTTGCCGCTTTACGGTAAGTGCCCGCGCGACATCCATCAATAAAATCGGGTTGCGGTAATCAACAGCGAGCAACTTTCTGGCTTCGCGAATGAAATCTCCTGCTGGAGCCTCGAGCGCCTGCTCATCTGCTACATCGAGCACCCGTTTCGCTGACCGGACCAGCTGACTTGGCCCGATTTTCCCTGCATTTTCAATGATCACAGATGCGGCACGCTTTGCCGTATCTGAGTCGCCCGCTTCGCTCGCGAGATACATCAGCTCCGCCGCAATCGGAACGGAACGATCTGCCTCGAACTCCCGAGCCTTGCCGGCGACCTCGTTCGCGTAACTAGCCGAAACCTTCGGCCGCTTCGTCCATGCTTCCGCAGTGCGGGCCGTAAGGGCCGACGACCGCCACCTTGGCACTACCCGACGCGGTCGTTCTTTCTCAAGCATGGTTCGCCGCCACCCGGACACCCGCAGTCTTTTCCAACCGGTCAAATCGGGCCGCGTATCTTTCCAACCAGAGCAAACTTCCCTTAGAATTCTTTGGCTGGCCAGTCCTCCCTCGCAGGGACGGATCCGGACAGCAAAGGTCTTGTACGATTGCCATCAACTCACTCCGGAATCGTTCAGGAAAGTCAGCACTCAGATCAACGAGTGCCGCGGTCATCGCCGCCTGAACGTGCGGCATCACCTCGGCATACGGTGCGCCCCAATTGCCTGCCCGATACGGGGCCGCCAGCCGTTGCATAACGAAGTCAGCGAAGCACACGTTTGTAAATGCGAACACGACCAAACAGCCCAAATGAAAAACGTCCGTACTTAGTCGCCGTTCCACCCAATCTGCAGGTACGTGCCCGTATCGCTGCTCGAATGGCGCATAATTTAGGGCTCCAGGCACCACGCACGCGTCGTGCGGGGCCGCACGTCCTTGCAGCGAAGAGCGGCCTAGATCACCCAGCTTCAGCTTACCATTCTTGAACCGTAACACGTTCGATGGCTTCAGGTCCTGGTGTGCAATTGCCTGTCCGTGCAGTTGTCGCAGCCCAAGCGTAGTCTGATGGAGCACAAAAAAGCGCCACTGATCGGTGACGGGTTGGCTGACGTCGACGGTACTTCGGATATCGCCCTCAGCCAATTCGAATACAAGGAACGGAACGTACCGTAAAACCGCCGGCGCGTTCGGATCGCGTTCAAGCCGATCAGACTCCAGCACCTCTACGATCCGGCCTAAGCGTTTTTCTTTGCATATGCCCAGCAAATCGCTCTCATACTGGAACCCGGCAATCAAGCTTGTTATCTGGGAAATATCAAACTTCTCGATATCTAGAGCTTTCAGAAAAGCCTTTCGACCGTCCCTCTCGACGAAATAGCAATCAGAAAAATAGCCACCGGTATGGTCTGCAGCAAAAGCCGCTCGTTCCCCGACGAGCCACCCGGCGGGAGTAACTTTCCCCGTAAGATTCAGCACAGTGCCCCCAAAATTGGTCTGTTAGTTTTTTGCTCGACGAGAGCATGGCTTGCCGAACTGTTTTTTAAACCCGAACGTCGAAAAAATTGCACCGTCAACAGCCGTTGAAGAGATGCATATTATCCAACTGGCAGCAATAGCTGCAATGCCAGATTTACGATCTACATTACCTGACTTCTTGCCTTCATCCCGGCAACTTTACCCCGATCGAGGATCCCCCATCGTAAAGGTTGACCGGACGAGGCGGAGCCGACCCGTTACGCTCAAGGCATACAAACTTAATTGGCCCACCGAGAAAACGCAATGCGTAGTTGCTGTCGTGAGGCGTGAGTAGCTGCAACTGCCTGCGTCGCTGTTGATCCGCCTCACGATCTCGCTCCCAGAGGCAAGCCGTATTGAGGCAAGCTGTATTGAGGCCAGCAGAGCGATGACAGACAGGGAGCAGTTAGTGCGGGTCTTCACGGACACTTGTTCACCAGTTCAGAGCGGTTATCTGAAGAACTGCAACGGTTCGATCTGCTGTAGTTGGCGACCAACGAAAGGCAATTCTCTCCATGTTTACCACATCACGAATGGCCGGTTTTGAGAATGCCGACGGTCCCTTGTGGGTCGCCTGCCGCCGATCGCCGTCAGGCAGAGGCCGACCAGGAAGCGACATTCGATGTGGCCCCCGATAGCCGTCTTTCGCTTGTGCTTACTGCCACTAACCGACCTGTGTCGCGGCGGTTCGTCGCCCCCGCTTCTGGTCAACGTCGGTCCGGATTCGTGTGCGAATCGATTTTAAATCTGTCCATCCGTCATGCTTGCGCTGAAGCTCACGCTATTGCCAGTAGTCGCCGGGCCGATAGCTGCGGGCACGGGCAATCACAGTGCTTTTGAAACCGACTGCCCGAGCAGTAGTATTTCGTCAAACTGGGTTATTAATTCGAAACACAAGAGAAACGCCAACGTATAAGAGGGTCCGGGAAATCTGTGAATCCATCGCAAGATCGGCACTGCAAAACGCGTTCTAACGGGGTCGCGAGTCATTACGTAGGCGATGATAATCCCGATCGCCGCCCCCCCGAGTATGTCGGTCGGATAGTGCAAGCCGAGATAAACGCGCGGCAGGCATATGAAGATCGCGGTGTACAAAAGCGCGAGCACGCCGACGCGGCGCCAGACGAGAAAGATTCCTGTCGCGACCGACATCCACAGCATCGCGTGGTCGCTCGGAAAGGAACTCCAGGTTCGCAGCACCGCCTCTCGCAGACCGGCTGATGGAAAGTGCAAGTGCAGCTCGGGGTTATAGATCGGCCGCACCCGAAATGGCAAGTAATGGGCGAGAAGCCTGCCGATTGCGAGCGCCATGAGGCCGCTCGCAATCGTCGCGATGACCATTTCACGCTCCCATTCAACACGCTGACTGGGTTTGAACCATATCCACCACAAAATGGGTACGAGCACGAAGCCCTTGAATGTATATAGGGCCGCGATTACCCTTATCGCATGATTAAGCATGATCGAGCTAAAAGCGATGTGCGTCAGGAAAGTCTGGATTGCCGTATCGAAACTGTTCATTTCGGCACCTCCTCTTAGATTTATAGCTATAAGAATGCCTGGCTTGCGTAAGCTGCCGCCCGTTTTCTCGCAACCACACGTGAGCCAAGTGTGGCACCCAAAAAGTCGGTAAAAAAGAAAAAAAAGTAAAAAAACAGAAGCCGGGAGAGAAAAAATAACCGTTATTAGAAGTGCCGGCGCGACTCACCCCGCGGTTGCGCCGATACGCATCACGGCAGACAGCCAGCGTCCGGTCGCGACGGAGGCCGAGGCACTCATGACAGGCGCAGCTGCTGGGCAGCGGTTAGTCGACGACACGTTCGTCCCGCGAACGTACTCGAGGACTGTGATTTTGAAAGATCTGCGAGCAGCTTCAGAGGCGGGTCAGGTGACCTTGAATCAATGTCTGCTTCGCAGGAGGCTGAACGTCGACCTAGGGTCGTGTGCTGCCCTTGGCAACGGGCAGTAGTCGGCCATGCAGGCGCGACTTGATCATGCGCCTGAGATGATGCGCATCCGGCGACAGACAGTCGAGCATCCATTCGGCACGATCAAGGCATGGATGGGCGCAACCCATTTCCTGACACGGACCATCGAGCGGGTGAGCACGGAGATGAGCCTGCACGTGCTGGCGTACAACATGAAACGGGTGATCAAGTTACTCGGTTCAGAAGCGCTTATGAAGGCGATGCGGGCGTGGCGCCCGTACCGGGTTGCTGAGCCTTTGCGATATGTTCGACTGGAGTTTGACGTTTGTGCTCCAGCACTTCACAGGCCGCGACCTGCGCAGGCATAGGTCTCGTCAATTCCCTGTGGCCAGTCGTTTTGACACATCTGGGCCATCTACGGACGTTGGCCCACGCTTCACACGGACATTCGAACGTCGGCTTCTCCGCACCAGAAGCCGGACCTTGTCAGTCCTGTCATCGGCCACAACAGACCCTCAATTATCTTGATTTGAAACGTTCGCAACGCACATTCGACGGCCGATTGTATTTCGTATCCGCGGAATCATCGATCCCCGGTCATTGAATCAGGTCCGGCTGAAGCGCGTTACTGGCCGGCGCTGGCGCCCCGCGGTCCGGCATCAGGAAGGCGATCAGCGCCGCCAGGAATGCAGCAATCGCCAGCACGACGAGGGCTACCGAAAAATTTCCCGTGAGGTCCTTGATCACACCTACGACCCATGGCCCTAGCAAACCACCGACCTGCCCGATGGTGTTAATCAGTGCAATGCCGATCGCGACGGCGGCCCCGGTCAGAAACTCGCCGGTCAGGGTCCAGAATACCGCCAGACACCCCCAAATTCCGCCCGCCGCGATGCAAAGCAACGCAAGACCGATGACAGGCTGCGAGACGAAGGCACATGCCAGCAAGGCGAATCCGCCGATGGTCATGCATACGGCGATATGAAGCCTGCGCTCGCCGACCCTGTCGGAATGGCGTGCCACGAGATACATCGAAGTCGCTGCACAACAAAACGGCAGCGCGGTGACGAAGCCCACCTGCACGTCGGACATCGTGCCCATGTGCTTCACGATCTGTGGCAGCCAGAGCAGGACGCCATAGAACGCCGTCAGGAAACAGACGAACAACGCCGACAGACTCCAGACCCGGGGCATCATTGCGATCTTGAGGAACGGAAGGCTCGCGGTCTTCGTGAGCTTGGACGCCTCACTCGCCAGTTCGGTAACGAGCCAGTTCCGCTGTTCCGAGGGCAACCACGTGGCGCGCTCAGGCCGGTCGGTAAGCCATACCAGCACGAACAGGCCGAGCACGACAGCCGGAGCCGCCTCGAGCAGCAGCATCCAGCGCCAACCGGCAATGCCATGACTGCCGTCGAGAGCACGCATCAGAAGACCCGACACCGGCGAGCCGATCGCGGATGCGATGGCCGTCGCCATGATGACACCGGCATTCGCGCGAGAGCGGTAGCGAACAGGAAACCAGTAAGCCAGATAGGCAACCACGCCCGGAATGAAGCCCGCCTCCGCCACGCCAAGCAGAAATCGCAGGATGAAGAACGAGGTCTGCGTGTGGACGAACGCGAGTCCGGCCGACACGAGTCCCCACGTGATCATGATGCGGGATATCCAGATCCGCGCGCCGAACCGGTGCAGCATGATGTTGCTGGGCACTTCGAACACCGCATAGCCGATGAAAAAGATCCCTGCGCCCAGCCCGAATACCGATGCGCTGAACCCCAGGTCCTGGTTCATGCGCAGTGCGGCAAAGCCGATATTCACGCGGTCGAGGTAATTGATGATGAGCAGCACGAACAGCAGCGGCACCAGTCGCCGATAAATTCGGCTGATGGTGAGGGATTCGATGGTTGTCTCCATTTTTGTCTCCTGGGGGAAGTGGATGCCGTCAGGCGGGCAGCGGATTCGTCAGGTCTTTTTGCTGACGCGTTGACGCGGGGACGCCAAGCTCTGGATCGGCGCGTCCGTCAACTCTTCTAAGCGCGATTCGTCGCGGCTTGCGGGTTGAGGACGTTCGCCGGCTTTCCCGCGCGCCACGCAAGCAGCTGTTCTATGGCGATGCCGAAATAGTGCTCGTAGGTGTCCTTCTCGACGTAACCGATATGCGGAGTCGCCAGCACGTTGTCGAATCGGAGTAGTGGATGATCGGCCTTATAAATAGGTTCGTGCTCGTAGACATCGACGGCTGCAAAACCAGGTCGTCCTGTTCTCAGCGCAGCTTCCAGCGCACCGGCCTGAACGACTTCGCTGCGACTCGTATTGACGAAAAGCGCGGTGGGCTTCATCGACGTAAGGTCGTTGAGCGTAATCGAACCGCGAGTCGCAGGCAGCAGGCGCAGATGACAGCACACGACATCGGCTTCGGTGAAAAACTTCTTGCGGTCTGTTTCCATCTCCACCCCGTCGCTGGATGCTGCCGCCAGCGACGTTTCGTGATCGCCGAGCGCGATGACGCGCATTCCAAAGGCACGGCCATAACCGGCCACCACGCTGCCAATCTTCCCGTACCCGGCGATGCCGAGCGTGCGTCCCTTCAAGCCGACGCCAAGATGGCCCTGCCACAGCCCGGCCTTAAGGCGCGTCGCTTCGACGTGTACCTTGCGCATGGAGGCCATAACAAGTGCCCAGGTCAACTCGGCGGCAGCAGTCGTGGCGGAACCTTCCGCGGATACCAGAACGCCACGCGCCGTACAGGCCGCGAGATCGACATGGTTCGCCGCGCGTCCGGTCTGAGAGATGAACTTCAGCTTGGGCAGGCGAGCCAGTAGTTCCGCGCTGATCGGTGTGCGCTCGCGCACCAGCAGCAATGCGTCTGCATCGGCGAAGCGCTCGGCCTGGTCGTCGAGCGAAGTCACCGTGTCGTCGTGTATCTCGACATCGAAACTTCGGGCGAGCGCCGGGTAACAATCCAGCGTGTGAATGCAATTCTGATAATCGTCGGAAATGATCACTTTCATTGTGTACTTGTGTGCGCGTTAAATTTTCGACCACGGGGCCGAGAGCAGGAGCTGGTTTTCCTGGTGCTGGATGTAACGGCCTTCGGCTGTCATCTTTTTGTATGCCGACCAGGCGGGGTCCGCTTCCATGGCTGCTCGGCGCATCTGGCGGTCGTCCGCACTCGTGTAGCCCCACAGATGAACGACCTGATTGAGCGGTCCCACTTCCGTGACGAAGTAACCAAGCGGATCTCCGACGTGTCGACGCTGCACCGGCAGGCCGTAGGTTTCATAGACGGCAAGATAAGCTTTCAATTGACCGGGTACGATCGTGTACCGGCGTAGATCTACTAGCATCGGGTTCTCTTCAAAAAAACATTGGACCAAGTCTAGTGGCGGCTGCTGAGGTACTACAATCGAATAAATTCGCTCGATTCACGAGAAAAATCAATGAATGAAGACCGCGCGTCCAAGAGGTTGTCGATCCGGCATATCCGGTCGTTTGTGGCGGTCGCGAAACATCGCAGTCTGACGCGGGCGGCAGAGTCGCTGTTTGTCACGCAGTCAGCGCTTAGCCTGACAATCCAGCATCTCGAAGACGATCTGGGTCTTTTGCTGTTTGACCGTTCGACCCGCCGGCTCGACCTGACGCAGGCGGGTCAGGAGTTCCTACCATCAGCGGAGCGGCTACTGCTGGACTTCGATTCGTCGATCCGGGACATGCGCGCGCTCGGCAAGCGCGAGCGCGGCAAGGTCGGCGTCGCGGCCGTACCATCAGTGATGGCGTTGCTGCTTCCTGAAGCAGTCGCCACCTATATCGACGCGTTTCCCGACATCGACATCTACCTGCGCGAAGACAATTCCGAGGCCGTGCAGCAGCGCGTTAGCAATGGCGATGTCGACTTCGGCATCTGCAGTCCATGGGAACCCGACGCGGAACTCGTCTTCGAACCGCTCTTCGAAGACTGCTTCGGCGTTGTCTTTGCTCCGCATCACCCGCTAGCGGCGAGTGCCGGTGAATTGTCGTGGGAGGAGGTCGCGGAGTATCGGATCATTGGCTTCAGTCCCGATCTGGGTATGCAGCATCAACTGAGCCGTACCGCGGGGCTCAGCCAGGAAGTGCGCGAGCCGCGCTATCGGGTATCGAATACCTCGACGATCGAGACGCTGCTGACTCGTGGCCTCGGCGTTTCGGTGATGTCGGCGCTCGCGGCACGGCGCGCTCCGCTCGACCGATTGAGCTTGCGGCTGCTGTCGAAGCCTATATTGACTCGCACCGTCGGGGTCGTGCGTCGGCAAGGGAAATCACCCTCACCAGCGGCCGCGACGATGCTGGAGCACATCCACCGGACTGTTCCGCAGCTCGCCCGATTTCCTGGTGTGCGGGTACTTGACGACATTGCTTCCGCCTAGGCTTCGAACGCGGCTTGTGCAAGTGTCGTCCCCGGGTGTCACGATTCAAAGGAATTCCGCGGCCGACGCAGCGAGCTACGTAAGCGGCTCGCCTAGGCCGTTCGTCCACGCGCGTGCACGTGAAGCATGATGGTGATCCGAACAAGCCCGGTCAGGTCGCGGGCGTCGGCGGACTGGCTGGTGTATGCAACTTGTCGGCCACGCGCCACGGTAGAAGCTCGTCGATGTGATTGATTTTGTGGTCAGCGATGTGAGTCAGCACGTCATGCCGCTGCGTTTCGCACGGCTCGTGCCGCCACCGTTCAAATAGACCTCCAGGTCACCGGACACCGTGGAAAAGCGCTCTACAAGGAAGTCGAGGAGCGCCCGAACGCGCGGCGCAATGTACCGGCTGCGTTGATACAGGGCATGCACCGGAACATCCTGAGACCGCCACGCCGGCATCAAAATACCCAATTTTCCGGCGCGCAGATCGGATCCGATGTCCCAGACCGATTTCATTGCGATGCCGTTACCGGTCACCGCCCACTCACGGGCGAGCGCTCAGTCGTTCGTCTCCCGAGAATGCGCAAGGGGCACGGTATAAGTCTCGACCTCGCCGCTGCGCGTGAACCGCCACTCGCCCATTGGCGTATGCGCGATCATCACGGCGTGGAACTGGCCGCTGAACCAGTTGGTCTGCAAGGGGGCGCCCGCATTCGCCGCGGGGTATACGGTGGTCGCAAAGTTGGCGGATATTTCACCGCTACCCGATAGCATGGCTAACCGATCCGAACCGCCGTGTACGGACCCGTACGCACGGTGGTGTGCGAGCGGTCGGGCCGCGAGGCCTGCCCCCATCCCGATCGGCCCGAGTGTGCCATCCGTCCGCCGTCGGCCGAGGGTGTGTCAAAACACAAAAGTTGAAGGTTTTGAGGGGTCACTTTACCCTTCCCGACACGCCACCACGCCGTTGTAGGCCCTTCTCGAAAGCCGACTTTTTGAACGAGAGGTGTGAGCCTGAGTTTTGACACACCCTCGGCCACAAACGGTCCTTCGCGGTCGCATGCCGAACGTCGCCTGATGAGCGACGAGTCGCCATTTGGCAAAGCGACGGCGGCCCTCGATTCGTCGGGCGAGCCAGCTTCGCTTTCACGGGCTGTGTACGGCGGCTTAGATTTCAATGGACATTCTGGCCGACGACGCCTTCCGCTCGACAATCCGTCCCCGCACTTCAGGCTCGAGCGCGACTGCGAGTTTGACACCGGAATCGCGGCCGGAACAGCCTCCGTGTCCGGCCTATCTATGTGCAATAAAGGACATATCAGATATATGTCACCGACTTGGAGGCCGGAGGATGAAGTCTCAGGGGCCCTCAGGTCTGGACGGGATGCTTCGCTCGGTGGTGGTACACCCACGCCCGATGCAGATGGTGTGTGGATGGCCCCGCACCTGATCGTCGTACCAGGCAGCGGCGGCAAGCCCGAGCATGGTCAGGTCGTTGGGGGTGAAGACCGGCAGTGCATTACACGCCGCGCGGATTGCCATGAGCTCTCCCGATTCGGCCGCCTCGGCGGCGTTCAATAGCAGACCCAATTCGCCGTGCCGTTCCAGCATTGCCCGCCGGATATCGGCGTGAATTGGCAGCGTGGACACGATGTCCTCGATCGCCCCGCCGAACAGCACATGAACCAGCGAGAACACGCCCGTGATGAACGCGGTATCGGCAAACCGGTCGTCGCCGGGCCGCAGCCGGCCGGCGGCAAGTTCCATCAATCGCGCGCGCGTGCCACACAGCTGCGCAAGGGGATCGGAGCGCAACGCATCGGGATGACCGTCTGCGAACAGGAGCAACTGGGCCCAGCGCGTGATTTGCCGAGTGCCGACGACCATGATCGCTTCGCGCATCGACGAAATCGTCGGGGCAAGCCCAAACGCGCTGGAACTGAGCAGACGCAACAGTTGAATGACGAGGTTCGGAATCCGCTTGAGTTCGGCTTCGAGTTCGGCAATCTCGGGTTCGGCGCTCAGCAGCACCATCAGGCGCAGAAGCGCGTCGCGCGATGGCGTGATGCGCCGCGATGTTAGCACCTGCGGTTTCGCAAAGTGGTAGCCCTGAAACAGTTCGAAGCCGGCGCACATGGCGGCGTCATGGTCTTCCGGTGTTTCGACTTTCTCGGCGATCGCCACCTTCCCGTGCTGCCTGACGGTGCCGATCAGTTCGGCAAGGCGCTCGCGCGGGCATTCGATGAAGTCGATCTTGACGATATCGACGCACGGCAGAAACTCGAGCAGGCGCGGGGACACCTGTGAAACATCATCCAGTGCGAGCCGGAAGCCTGCGCGCCGCAGGTCGCAGCAGCGCGTGAAGAGTGCCTCGTCGAACGTCACCGTTTCGAGGATTTCGAGCACGAAGCGCTCAGGGGGCAACAGTTGGACCATGCCGGACATCAGCACCGTGCGGTCGACGTTCACATAGCCGGCGTGATCGCCCAGCGCAGCACGAAGGCCCATATCGCCGATAAGTCTCGTGATGACCTGCGTGGTGGCATCGGCGTCATCGGTGATTCAGGCGAGATTGGCGGCCCCGGAGCGGAACAGCAGTTCGAACGCGTTCAATGCTCCGCTGCGGTCAAGAATTGGCTGCCGCCCGAGGTAGACGTCTTCCAGTGTGGCCGCTTCGCTGTCCGGCGCCGGTTGACCGTCGGTGATAGCCGGCGAAGATACTCTTGCCTTCAATTGAACGCTTCCCTTTCCGTTATCGTATTGTCGATGCCAATCGGGCAGGCGCCGCCCCTTGTCCAATTGCAATTACGCACTGTGGAGGTCGAGGCGACAGGATGAAATGCCACACCGGCACGGTCCGGCTTCCCGATCCGCAGGCACGACAAAATTGCGCGGCTGAGGCTATTGACGCCTGGCCGATTCCCGACCCAGGGTGGTGAGAATGGCATTGGTGAGTTCAAGCAGTGCCGAGTGATATTCGGCGGGCAAGGCCACATCGTCCATCAACGACAGGGCCTCTTCGATTCCCTGCCGGAATGACCGGGTGATCTCGACGCGCTGCAACGTCGTGAGGTGCGGCAGGACGGCCTCCAGAAACTTGCTCAGAACCATCGTCCGCGCTCCAAGAGCGCCCATTTTCTTTGTATTGGCAGCCATGAGCTCGACTACCCGGCCCAGCACATTGTCAGTATTGTTCAATTTTCAGACCTGCTCAGAATGTCTGCCAGTCCGCCGCGCCAGTATCCGTCGCAACATGGTGTTCCTTGCGCTAATGACTGGAGTCGTCTCTGGCTTCAACGTTGGACAAAGGGGCGTGCGATCCTTCGGTGCCGGCACCGAAGGATGCAGTTTGCTTTGCCGGCCAGTCAGCCGTGATAGGGGCTGCCTAAAAACTGTTCCATTCGTCAGCCTTGGCGGTTTGCGCCACCAGAACGGGCTGCGGAGCGGACCGCTTTACGGCTGGCTTGGCCGGCGCCCTGGCGCGCGCCGGAGCCGCCGTGTGCATCTGCGCGCCAGCGCCCCTGCCGGGGTCGTGCGAAACGTCCAGCCTGAACATCGAAACAGCGGCTTTCAGATCGTTCGCCTGCGACTCGAGCGCACCGGCAGCGGCGGCCGCCTGTTCGACCAGGGCCGCGTTCTGCTGCGTGACTTCGTCCATCTGCGTGACGGCCTGGTTGACCTGGCCAATGCCCTTGCTCTGTTCCTGCGATGCAGCGGTGATTTCACCCATGATGTCGGTCACGCGCCTGATCTCGCGGGTGATCTCGTGCATCTTCGTTCCGGCGTCCTGTACATGGCTGGCACCTGTCCGCACCCGCTCGACGGAATCGTGGATCAGCTCCTTGATTTCCTTGGCTGCCGCCGAGGAGCGCTGCGCCAGCGACCGCACTTCGGAGGCCACCACCGCAAAACCCCGTCCCTGCTCACCCGCCCGCGCTGCTTCGACAGCAGCATTCAGCGCAAGGATATTGGTCTGGAAGGCGATACCCTCGATGATGCCGACAAT
>NZ_JBNPVS010000075.1:0-28080 GCF_050434225.1 Paraburkholderia sp. GAS32
CATCCCTTGGGTTCCGTTGTTCAGACATCCAAGGTTAACAGCTTGCCGAGAAAGTAAACAGCCCCCTCAGGGGGTTTTTGAACTGGCCTCTAAGCGCGTCGTTAGCAATCTCTGCAAGCGCTTTTCGTCGACTATGAGCGGTGGTGACGAATGACAAATCCCAACGACCTAATAGCAATCTCAGTCACCGCAAATGAGGACAATTTCAGACTCTTTCTAAAAGATGGCCGCGAATTTCGAATCCCTTGGCGATGGCTTCCTCGAGTACTAGCAGCGACGCCCGAGCAACGAAGTGAAGTTCGAGTTTCTGCATTTGGCACGCAGTTGCGCTGGGACCAGTTGAACGAGGATGTCTGCGTCAGCGCGCTCATGTACGACGCCGAGCAACTTCTACTTGAGGAAAAGCTGAGCGAGCAGATACCCGACGACTTTCCGCGAGACACGACGCCCGCATCGCTGTCCGGGTCACAGTCAAAACTCGCCGCGCGGAGGATTGCCGGAAGGATTGTCGTCGGACTGACGGCGCCGGAACGATATGAGCGATGGGACCTTTGCGAAGACTTGGCGCGGCAACTTGTTCCCAAGACCCTCAAAGACGCAGCAAAGTATCCCGAGAATACACGCGATGTGACGCTCCGACGCATGCGACGAGCAATTGAAGGCAAGGGATGGACGAGTGTTGTGGAGACGGATTGGCTTATACAACGGCTGCGGGTCTTGCTCGGCTGGTAACGTGCAACTGGACGAAAACTTACTTGTCCATCGCCTTGGTGCACGTGTGGCGCGAGAGCTGACCGCGGTTAGCGTTGCCTCGCCGTCGCGCATCTCAGGAAGCGCCGTATTTGAGGTCGGGTATGACGGTAGACGAGGTAGCACGCTTCATATTCGTCAGTCGAGCACATGTGCTCCTGCTCCTTCAACGCGGCGAACTGCGGGGAAGTGTTGGTAAAGACGGCGAGACCGTCATCGACGAGGATTCGGCCCGCACCTATAAGGCGGAACGGGATGCAGCGAGGACGCAGTACTTTCGCACTCAGACTGAAGACGACCTGCTCAGGGAGTGAAAACAAACGTTCACTTCCATGCGAGCTGCTCTCGGACTTCAACGCGGTTTCTAATCATGTAGCCCTAGCTCCGTGCTTATCCACGTTCATTAGAAGGCTGCATTGCTCATTAAAGAACGCCGCGTTGAGCGGGGCTTGAAGTCGTAGGTTAGCCTTGGAAGTGTCGGCTGCGTGGGTCGTCTGCAGGCAGCTCCTCACGCGTAAGGAAGGTCTGGCCACGAGTGCCCCAGTACTCGTGGCGCGTCCAGCTGTCATCCCACCAATCCGGTGCGCCATCCTCAGTCACCACCCCTTCAAGCAGCGACATCAAGTCTGCGTCGATGTATTCAATAAGGTAGCCCGTCTGCGTAGTCATCTGGGAACCCCAGTCGGTCAAGCGACGTCCATCGTCCCAGGCGAGCACCTGGCAGCCGAGGGCCTCGTTGTAGTTCGTGCTGTTGCTAGCCATCACCTCGCAGCATTGCTCGACCGTGGGCTTGAGTTGGGACCAAATAGATGAGGACATCAGCGTGAGGGGATTGTTGCGCGACGCTGAGCGCCGTCATCTTGAGGAGCGGTTGAATGCACAGGTAAGCGCGTAGGGCGTCATTTGACCTCAATGGGCGAGTCGCGACCGGAACTCAGCAGGGGCGTGCACCTCCCGAGCTTCCGTTGTGACTTTTTGGAATGTCTCTGTGAGCGATAGGAAGTATTCAACGTGAGCGGTGACGGCCAAACTTTGGGCACGTTCCGGTTATCCCGGCCCAGACTGACGCGGGCGGGTCTCGAACGACGATAACAGCCCCAAAGGAGACACCGTGTCGCACATACTATCTACCGTCGAGGGAACGGCAGCCTCGCCGCGCGCAAACCTGCGCAGTCGGGCCGCCGGTTGCATCGGGCATGCAATCGAATGGTTCGACTTTTCGATTTATGCCAATCTCGCAATCTTCTTCGGGTCACAACTGTTCCCAAGCAACGACCAGGGTACGGCGCTTCTGGCGGCATTTGGTGTCTATGCGTTGGGTTTTGTGATGCGGCCCGCAGGCGGCTGGGTGCTCGGTATTGTCGCCGACCGTTATGGACGGAAAACTGCGTTGACTGTGTCCGTCACGATGATGGCGGTGGGCTCTTTGATGATTGCTGTCGTTCCCACGTACGCGAGCATCGGCCTCGCGGCGCCGTTGATTGCGACCATGGCGCGCTTGCTGCAGGGGATGTCGGTCGGCGGAGAGTTCGCCGCCGCATGCTCTTTTCTTGCTGAAACCGCTCCGCCGAACCGGCGCGGCTATCACGGCAGTTTCCTGTTCTTTGGCACAGGAATTGGACTCGTCCTCGCCTCCGGCATTACCTGGGGGCTGACACAGTCGCTCAGTCATGAACAGATGACGAGCTTCGGATGGCGCATTCCGTTCTTCCTCGGCGCCTTCGGTGGGCTGTTCGGCTATTGGCTGCGCACACGAGTGAGCGAAACCGAAGCGTTTCAGAAGATTGCGGAGCAAGGAGGCAGCAGAACAAGTGGTTCGGTCCGCACGCTTCTGTCTGTCCATCGGCGCCAGGTGATGACGCTGATTGGCACCAGCATTCTCGGAGCCTTCGCCTTCTACCTCTTCATTGTCTACGTGCCTGTCTACGCGATTCACCGCTCGGGAGCGCTGCCGGCAACCGCCTACGCTGCCAGCACATGGAGCCTGATTGCTTTCACTGTGGTCCAGCCGCTGTTCGGCATGCTGTCCGACCGGTTCGGCCGCCGGCCTCAACTCATCGTAATGGCCGCAGCGTACGCGCTCTTTCTCTATCCGGTCGTACTCTCGGTTGGCGACACGTTCTGGTCCATCTTCCGAGTCGAACTCTTCGGGATGATTCTCTACGCACTTTACACGGCCATTGCACCAGCCGTCATGGCGGAGCTCTTCGATACAGACGTTCGCGCGCTGGGTATCGGATTGCCGTTCAATCTCGTTGTCGCAGTACTCGGAGGAACGACTCCGTACCTAATGACGTGGCTCCAGGCACGTCACCAAGAACAGTTTTTCCTCATCTATGTCTGCGTTGGTTCCGCAGTGAGCCTGGTTACATACCTTGTGATGGCTGAGACCAATGGCAAGCGAATCGAATCTAGCACGGTGAAATCATGATGGAGTCGGACTTCCAGCGGCTTTCGCGATTCGCGAAGCAGATGACGGACAGCGCAGGCAGCATCAGCTATCTCGACCTTGGCAGCGGTAACCCCATTGTCTTTGTCCACGGTGGTCATGGCGGCTGGTATCACTGGATGGCTAATATCGAGTCTCTCGCAATGCATCGGCGAGTCATCGCACCGGACCTTCCGGGCTTCGGTGCTTCGGCAAGTCCCAGCGACGGTTTCTCACTTGAGGTAGTTGGAGGCCGTGTCTTTGATTTGCTGGATTCGTTGAAGGTTGCGCTGTTTGACCTCGTTGCCTTTTCCTTCGGGAGCTGCATCTCAAGCTATATGGCGGCGACGAGACCTGAGCGAGTAAGGACGCTTACGCTGGTCAACCCTGCTGGCATGGGACCCGTTGCACAACGCCTGAGCGACGCCCAGGCAGAGGCGTCTGAAGTCGCCCGTACGCGGGGCATGGAGCAGGGCGTAGAGGTCTCGCTGAAGAAAATCATGCTGTCTGACCACGCACTGGTCACGCCTGAACTCACCGCGCTGGCGGCGCACCACGTCAAGGCGACAAGGGTGCTCACTCGCCCCATCGCACGGACGAATCCCACTAGAAAGAATGTGGAGTTGGTGCAGGCGCCAGTCTGGCTCGTCCTGGGCTCGAAAGACCCTCATCAGACTCATGAACTAGCTGCGCGCGAAAAATGGATTAAGGACCTCTCACCGACGAATCGCGCATCGGTAGAGCCTGCTGCTCACTGGCTCCAATACGAGCGCGCCAGTTGGTTCAACAAGCACGTGCTTGAGTTCATATCGTCGCGGCACGCTCATCGTCAACACGCGTAGCTAGATAGCTAGGCTCACTTCAAGGTTGAATGCCATGATTCTGGATACATTTGCAGAATATGTCGGCCGACAGGCCACTTCGGAGCTGACGCTCGAGACGCTCCGCGCGTCTAAACGCGTGCTCATTGACTGGTTCTCGGCCCTGTTGCCGGGGACGCAGGCGGCGCCCGGCATCCAGTTGCTGCAAGCGCATCGAGCCGAGCTTGGCCACGGGCGGTCCAGCCTGCCTGGAAGTGAGACCACGGCTTTCGCGCCAACCGCAGCGTGGGTTAATGGAAGCACGTCTCACGCTGTCGAATTTGACGACATCTTTCGAGATGCGATTTACCACCCAGGTTGTCCCACGATTGCCGCTTCGCTCGCCCTTGCCGAAGATACCCACGCATCGGGCTTGCAGTTCCTCAAGTCCATTGTCGCGGGTTATGAAGTATCGACTCGTATCGGCGCAGCCATTCAGCCTGCGCACTACCGGTACTTCCATACCACGGGAACCGTCGGGTGTTTTGGTGCGGCTGCCGCAGGTGTTCTGCTGACATCGCCCGGCGATGACAAGGCGGCGCTTCACGCGATGGCCACGTCGGCTACTTTCGCATCCGGTCTGCAACAGGCGTTCAGGTCCGATGCCATGACCAAAGCGCTTCACGCGGGGCACGCGGCATGGGTCGGCGTCACGTCGGCACAAGGCGCAGCCGCGGGCATCACCGGCGTTGCCGACATTCTGGAAGGCAGCGCTGGATTTGGCGCAGCGCTGTGCGACTCACCGGATTGGAGCACGGTCACCGATGGGCTGGGCGAATCGTTCAATATCGAACGAATCACGCAGAAGAACCATGGATGCTGCGGCCACACCTTTGCTGCCATCGATGCATTGCTGGAGTGTATAAAGAACAGCGAGGCGCGTTGGGAGCAGATTGCGCGCATTGTCGTCAAGACCTACGCTCCGGCACTCGAGGTGGCTGGAATTCGCGAGCCGAAGTCTGCTTTCGAAGCACGGTTTAGCTTGCCGTACGTTTTGTCGCATGCTGCAATCTACGGGTCCGTTCGACTGGAAGCGTTCACGGAGAAGCGTCTTTCGGATAATCTGATACGCGAGCTCATGCAAAAGGTGGAACTCGTCGCAGACGCCGAGCTGACAGGTCACTTCCCCAAAATACGCTCAGCTCGCGTTGAGCTCACGTTGGCGGATGGCAGAACGTTTGAAGTCTTTGCGCCTCACCGCCGAGGCGACCCTGAGGCGCCGCTTAGCGACGATGAAATCAATGGGAAGTTTCTCGAGCTGGCCGAACCAGTTCTCGGCTCCCAGACGGCTTCCTCGCTGTTGACGAAGCTTTGGAGCATGGAAGAGCTTGCGGTCGCAGATTTGAGTCTTGCCAACCTGCTGCCGCATGGATTGAAGCGCAATCGCTACTATCGGTAGCGATGCTTCGACGTTGGCTAGAAGGGCGCGCGGCAACTCGTCTGACAGTTGTCGCGATTAGCTTGACTTTGATTCAATCTCGGAACGCAGCCAGGACCTGAACGCGTCGACCTTCCTCGAATGCCGTCGATTGTCGGGAACCAGAAAATAGTAAGCGAGTTCTCGAGTCACTGGTTGCTCAAATGGCCGAACCAATGTTCCGGCGGCAAGGTCGTTTGCCAGCAGGCGCGTCTGGCCCATCACGATGCCCATTCCCTCGATGGCAGCCTGATAAGCGAGCAGCGAATTCTGAAATCCTCCACGCTGGCGGCTAACCAACTCTTCGAGGTCGCTTCTGCCCACCGCACGCAGCCAGTCAAACCAATCATGGCGTCGATATCGAGACTGGAGAAGACGGTGCTGCGAGAGGTCATCGATTGTTTCCAGCGGTGGTCCATTCTTCAGCAATGCGGGACTACACACCGGCTCAATTACATCGTCGAATAGGCGTTCGCAGTCGACACCAGGCCAGTTGCCGTCGCCAAACTGAATGGCCGCGTCCACCTGCACTTCGTTGAAATTTATCTTCGCGACAGTCGTGCTCAACTCGACGGGAATATTGGGGTATGCCTTCTCGAACCGATGAAGACGGTGCATGAGCCACTTGGCCGCAAAGGTGTTGTACACCGACAGGCGCAGCGGTTCCCCCTCCATACGTCCGACAATTGTCTCGGTCGCGCTCACGATAGCTGAGAACGCAGGACCAACCTGCTTGTAGTAAGCCCCGCCCACCTTGGTGAGTTTTACGCCTCGCGGACCGCGGTCGAACAGGCTTACGCCAAGGTAATTTTCAAGCGTTGTGAGTTGCCTGCTAACTGCAGAATGAGTCACGCATAACTCGACGGCGGCGCTAGTCAGGCTTCCCAAACGAGCGACTGCTTCGAACACGTGGAGGGGGTTTAAAGGCGGGACAGTACGAGGCATGCGGTGTTCCAAAAAGTCATAGAAACGTACCGTATGTGAAGTAGTGTGTCAATCGAACGGCTGCAATAATCAATCACATAGCAGTCCCACGTTCAGAGAGGAAAACATGGATTTCGCACTTAATGAGGAGCAGACCGCGTTCGCCGATGCAGTGCAGCGATTCGCGCGTGACACGCTGGCGGACGGAGCGCTCAAGCGCGCGCACCATGCTGGATTCGACTTCGATGTTGCACGGCAACTTTCAGAGCAAGGTTTGCTTGGCATCACGATGAAAGAAGAAGATGGCGGCCAGGGCGGCACGCTGATGGATGCGGTCATTGCGATTCAGGAAATCGCGTTGGTGTGTCCGAAGAGCGCTGACATTGTTCAGGCGGGCAATTTTGGGCCGATTCGTACCTTCGTCGAGTACGCAACGCCGGAACAGAAAAAGCGATATCTGAAGGACCTCCTCGGTGGGCGCAAGGTCATCTCGCTCGGTATGACAGAGCCCGGTGCAGGCTCCGCGGTCACAGAACTGAAGACGTCCGCTCGCCAAAAAGGCGACGAGTATGTAATCAATGGCACGAAGATTTTCTCGACGCACAGTCCTGACGCGGACCTCTTCCTCGTCTACTGCCGTTTCGGACCGGGCGTCGGCAACATCGGCTCCGTCTTGATTGAAAAGGGCACCCCCGGGTTCACGGTCGGTCAGCCGTCGAGCTTCATGAGTGGTGAGGAGTGGTCGCAGTTCTATATCGAGGAATGCCGGATTCCAGCTGAGAATGTCTTGCTCGGACCGGGTGGGTTCAAGAAGCAAATTTCCGGCTTTAATGTCGAGCGTGTCGGAAATGCGTCGCGCGCGCTGGCGCTCGGACGTTACGCGTTCAATACGGCCCGTGACCACGCGGCTATTCGCGAGCAATTTGGTCGACAGATTTGCGAGTTCCAAGGGATTCAGTGGAAGTTTGCCGACATGGCATTGAAGCTCGAAGCTTCGCAGCTTCTTCTCTATCGCGCAGCGAACGTTCCGAACGGCGAACTGCCGACTGCTTACAACACTGCCATCGCGAAAGCGCACTGCAACATGACAGGCTTCGATGTTTCGAACGAAGCGCTCCAGGTTATGGGCGGTATGGGTTACAGCCAAGAGTCGCTCGTTGAGTACTGTGTGCGTCGTACGCGCGGCTGGATGATTGCGGGCGGCTCGATTGAGGTTCTCAAAAACCGTATCGCCGAGTCCGTGTTCGACCGTCGTTTCGACCAGCGTAAGTAAAGAGGATAGCGTCTACCATGGAGAACAGCATCATGCCCAAGGGCGAATCGCCGCGCAGGTCGCTGGCAGAAGTACTTCTTGCTCCGCGAAGCGTCGCACTCGTTGGTGCATCGGACGACCCCTCGAAGACAGCAGCGCGTCCGCTTACCTTCATCCGCCAAGGCGGCTTTGAAGGCGACGTTTATCCCATTAACCCGAATCGCGACACGGTTCTCGGCGAGAAGGCATGGCCGAGTGTGCGTGAGCTCCCGGTTGTGCCGGAGCATGCCTTCATTCTCACTCCGACCGATGCTGCAATTGACGCGTTGGAGGAGTGCGCTGAGCTTGGCGTGCCAGTGGCCACCATTCTCGCTGCGGGCTTCTCAGAAAGCGGCCCCGAAGGAGAGGCGCGTGAGGAGCGCGTTCGGGAAATCGTTAAGCGCACGGGTATCCGAGTTCTTGGGCCGAGCGGCCTTGGCATGGTGAATGTCCGCCACAAGCTGGCGCTGACGGCAAACGCAGCATTTGCCGAACCCGACTTGCCTGTAGGCGGTCTCTTCGTCGCGTCTCACAGCGGGAGCATGATTGGTGCGTTGGTGTCCCGAGGTAAGGCACGAGGTGTCGGGTTCGCCGGACTCGTCTCGGTCGGCAACGAGGTTGACCTGAGTGTCGGTGAAATCTGCGCGGCAACGCTGGATGACCCCGAGGTCACGGGCTATATGCTCTTCCTTGAGACGCTGAGGCACTCCGACAAGCTCCGCCAGTTTGCCGTGGAAGCCGCAAAGAAGGGTAAGCCGGTCGTCGCATACAAGCTGGGTCGCTCGAGCGCCGCAGCCGAACTGGCGGTCTCGCACACGGGTGCTCTCGCGGGAGAAGACGACGTCGCGGACGCATTCTTGCGCGATTGCGGTATTGCACGCGTTGAAACGCTCGACGCCTTTCTCGAATGCTCGCCACTTCTTGCGCGCGTTCCGGTTGCCAAAGCCGGGTCGGCAAGCAAGCCCCGCGTCGCAGTAGTGACGACGACCGGCGGAGGCGCCGCGATGGTTGTTGACCAGCTGGGTGTTCGCAACATCGATGTCCAGCACCCGAGCTTAGAGACATACGAGCGCCTGGCTGTTGCCGGCGTGAAGGTCAACAGTGGTCGCATTGTGGACCTCACCCTTGCGGGCACACGATATGACGTGATGAGCGCTGCGCTCGGCATCTTGCGGTCGGCGCCGGAGTTCGACCTGATAGTCGCAGTCGCCGGCTCTTCCGCACGGTTTTCGCCCGAGTTGGCGGTGCGTCCCATTCTTGACAGCGCCACCCAATCGCCTGAACTGCTCCCACTCGCTGCGTTCGTGGTCCCAGACGCGCCTGAAGCATTGCTGCGACTCACTGCCGGCGGCGTGCCTTGTTTCCGGACGCCTGAGTCTTGCGCGGACTCGATTGCCTCGGCCTATGCGCGGCGTAGCCCCCTGTCAATTGTCGAACCAGCAGAAGTGACGGTCGGAGCACAGGCTCAGCTTCTCGATGAATTGGCGGCCTACGAGCTCTTGACGGAAGTCGGCGTCGCTCATGCACCCGCCGTAGCGATTGATGTGACGAAGGTCGCAGCTCTGCCTGAAAACTTGCCGTATCCGCTCGCGGTGAAGGTCTTGTCTGCAGATGTACCTCATAAGACCGACGTCGGCGGCGTTGAGCTTCGAGTTCGCGACGCGGACCAGCTTGCGTCCGCTATCGAGCGCATTCGTGCGAATGTCACACGAAACGTTGAGGGTTTCAAGCTCGAGCGCGTTCTGGTTCAGCAGATGACCAAGGGCCTCGGTGAAGTGCTCATTGGATACCGCCGGGATGCACAGGTCGGTCCGATTGTGATGTTGGCTTCGGGCGGGATTTTCACAGAAATCTACCGTGACCGTGCTCTTCGCCTCGCGCCCGTCAGTCGGGAGTCGGCGCTCGAAATGATTTCTGAGGTCAAGGCAATGCGCGCGCTCGACGGTTACCGTGGAAAAGCGCGCGGCGACCTCGACGCATTGGCTGACGCCATCGTAGCGGTGTCCAAGCTGGCAACGCGTCCCGGGGCGCCGGTTCTTGAGGCTGAAGTCAATCCGGTCATGGTGCTCGAGGAGGGCAAAGGCGTCTTGGCTGTCGATGCGCTCGTGAAAATCGGGAACTAACATGGACACACTGTCAAACTCATCGTCCGAGGCTAAAGCACAGGCTGTTCGTCGCCAAAAACACGGCGAAGTCGGATTTCTCGTTATCGACAATCCCCCTGTGAACGCAAGTTCGGTGGAGGTGCGTCGAGGCCTCCTCGAGGGACTCCAGGCTTTCGGAGACGATTCCACGCTCCGCGGCGTTGTCATCATCGGTGACGGAAATACTTTCGTCGCGGGCTCAGACATCCGCGAATTCGATGCTCCGATTGAATCGCCTTCGCTGCCCGAGGTGATTCTTGCGATTGAAGCAGCGTCGGTCCCTGTAGTTGCGGCTATCCACGGTAACGCGCTTGGTGGTGGCTTTGAGTTGGCGCTCGGTTGTGACGGACGCATCGCGGTATCCGGCTCGATGGTGGGTTTGCCAGAAGTCAGCCTCGGCATGATTCCTGGTGCTGGTGGTACCCAACGGGTTGCTTTCCTTGCCGGAAAGGCGAAGGCAATCGACATCGTCACTTCGTCTCGACGTCTTACTGCGGCTGATGCTCTGACGCTCAACCTCATCGACCAGGTTGTTGACGACGACTTGGCTGATGCTGCCGCAAAATTCGTCGAATCGTACGATGGAAAGAAACGGCGTATCCGGGACGGTGCAGTCCCAAGTTCGACACCCGAAGAAATCGAATCGTCGACGCGTGCCGCACTGCGGCTACGGAAACAGTTGCCCCACATTCAGCAGGCGATTGATGCCGTGAATATGGCAGGCGACGTGCCGTTCGACGAAGCGCTGTCGCGCGAACGTGCCGTTTTCAACGTGCTGCGTACGAGCGTCGCTGCGCGAGCGTTTCGACATCTGTTTTTTTCTGAGCGCGAAGCACTGCGCTCACGTTATGGTGGCCATCCGAGCGCCGCGAGTATTCGCAGAGTTGGCGTGGTCGGCGCTGGAACGATGGGCGTCGGCATCGCAGGTTGCTTCGCTGATGCGGGATACGACGTTCTATTGTTTGACAACAATGAAGCGGCCCTTGATGCAGTATCGGCAAAGCTTGAAGTCACGTACAAGGCGCTTGTGAAGAGGGGCAAGCTCGACGAGCGAGAAATGGGCGAGCGAGTTGCACGGGTACGTACGACTAGCGACCTCGAGTCGCTTAGCAACGTCGACTTGGCCGTGGAAGCTGTGTTCGAGGATTTTGATGTCAAGCGCGACATCTTGGCCAAGCTTCACGCGGTGCTGCCGCCGAATGCGATTCTCGCCTCGAACACCTCCTACCTTGACCTCAATCAGCTTGCTGGCGAGGCAGGACGTCCGAGTCGCACGGTTGGACTTCATTTCTTCAGTCCAGCACAAGCGATGCGTCTCCTGGAGATTGTTGAGACGGAGCACACGAGTGCCGAGACTGTAGACATCTCTATTGCAATTGCCAAACGTCTTGGCAAGGTGCCAGTCGTCGCGCGAGTGGCTGAAGGATTCATCGGGAACCGCATTTTCGCCGCCTACCGCAGGCAGTGCGAATACATGATGGAAGAAGGGGCGTGGCCAGAGCAGATTGACGACGCGCTTGAGGACTTCGGTTTCGCAATGGGCCCGTTTGCTGTTGCAGACCTGTCTGGTTTGGACATCGCCTGGAAGATGCGGCAGCGGCTCAATGCCGTACGTAGACCGCTCCGTTACGTGACGATTCCGGATGCGCTATGCGAGGCCGGTCGCTTTGGTAGAAAGACGGGTGCGGGCTACTACAAGTACGAAGCCGGCGCCAGACGCGGTGCGGCTGACCCTGAAGTGCATTCAATCATTGCTAGTGAGCAAGAGAAGAAAGGGGTTGTACCTCGCGCTCTGACCAAGGACGAAATCGTCGAGCGTGCGATGGCGGCAATCGTCAACGAAGCGGCCCGGGTGATGGAAGAAGATATCGCTGCTCGGGCGAGCGACATCGACCTCGCTCTCGTTCACGGCTATGGCTTTCCCCGCCATCTCGGCGGTCCGGTCGTTTGGGCGCAGCAGCGTGGTGCCGACAAAGTCCATCAGATGGTAAGGCATCTGCGTACCGCTACCGGACCTGACTTCGTCGGTGGCGACCTGAGCCTGATTTTCTCGAAACAGTAACGCGAGAAGCGAGACGCTCTCTCGCTTGATGCGACCAGTTGGCGGAGGTGATGCAGTGAAAATCGTCGTAGCAGTAAAGCGGGTTGTGGACGCGAACGTGAAGGTCAGTGTCGCGTCGGATAACACCAAAGTGGACCTGAGCAATCTCAAAATGGCAATGAACCCCTTCTGCGAAATTGCCGTTGAAGAAGCGGTTCGTTTGAAGGAAGCAGGCGTCGCGACGGAAGTAGTAGCAGTGTCAGCAGGCGTTGCGCAGTGTCAGGAGACGTTACGTACGGCGCTGGCCATCGGCGCGGACCGAGCCATTCTGATTGAAACGAGTACCGAGTTGCAACCACTGGCGGTCGCGAAGTTGCTCAAGGCCGTTGTCGAAAAGGAACAACCCGGGCTCGTCATTCTCGGCAAACAGGCCATCGACGACGACTCCAACCAGACCGGGCAGATGGTCGCAGCGCTCGCGGGCTTTCCGCAGGCAACCTTTGCGTCAAAAGTCACCGTGGCAGACGGCCGGGCCTCTGTGTCTCGTGAAGTCGATGGCGGCACGGAGACCCTTTCGGTGCGCTTGCCGGCAGTTGTCACAACGGACCTACGCCTGAATGCACCGCGCTATGTGACGCTGCCGAGCATCATGAAGGCAAAGAAAAAGCCGCTCGAAACCTTGAAGCCTGAGGACTTGGGTGTGGACGTAACACCGCGATTGAAGACTTTGACGGTCAGCGAACCGCCCAAGCGCGCCGCTGGCGTAAAAGTCGCGGATGTGACTGCGCTCGTTGGGAAACTCAAGGCCGAAGCCAAGGTGCTCTGAATCCAACCTATGGTTGCGGAGAGAAGAAATGACGATTCTGGTAATTGCTGAACACGACGGCGCGCGATTGAAGGCGGCCACATTAAATACAGTCGCTGCAGCTCAAAAAATTGGCGGCGACATCCATCTGCTCGTCGCAGGAGGCAACATCCAAGATGTTGCAAATGTGGCAGCAAAGGTGGACGGGGTCACGACGGTGTTGGTTGCCGACGCACCGCATCTTGCTGATGGCCTGGCGGAGAACATTGAGGCGACCGTCTTGGGAATCGCAAAGGAATACTCCCACATCGTCGCGCCTGCCACTGCTTACGGGAAGAACATCGCGCCTCGAGTCGCGGCGAAACTGGACGTGGCTCAGATTAGCGACATCACCGCAGTGCTCTCGTCGGATATGTTTGAACGGCCCATCTATGCAGGCAATGCCATTGCGACGGTCCGGTCGTCGGAACCAGTCAAGGTCGTGACGGTACGCACGACCGGATTCGACGCGGTATCGGACGAAAGTGGCAGCGCGACGCTCAAAGCTATTGATGTCGCGCCCGATGCAGGAACCTCGCAGTTTGTGAGTCGGGAAGTGACCAAGCTGGACCGGCCCGAGCTGACGAGCGCGAACGTAATTGTCTCGGGCGGTCGCGGTCTCGGAAGTGCCGAAAACTACACGAAAGTGCTTGAGCCGCTTGCCGACAAGCTCAACGCAGCCTTGGGCGCCTCGCGTGCAGCCGTAGATGCGGGATACGTTCCAAATGACTTCCAGGTCGGACAGACCGGCAAGATTGTCGCGCCACAGCTTTACATCGCTGTTGGCATTTCAGGGGCCATTCAGCACCTCGCGGGGATGAAAGACTCGAAGGTCATCGTTGCCATCAACAAAGACCCCGAGGCTCCGATTTTCAGCGTGGCCGACTATGGTCTCGTCGGCGACCTTTTCACAGTCGTTCCAGAACTGGTCGGCGCGGTCTAGGAGCAACGCCCGCGCGCCGGCTGCCAGCGAGCAATTGAATTTTAAAGCTTTCCCGATGCCTCACGTCGATGCGTGCTGGCAGAGGAGTCCTCAACCCTACGTTGGAGATGCAAGATGACTGAGGCATTCTTGTGCGACGCAGTCCGCACGCCGATTGGCCGTTATGGTGCAGCGCTTTCGTCGGTGCGCGCTGACGATTTGGGCGCGGTGCCGCTCAGGGCACTGATGGAGCGAAACAAGGAAGTCGACTGGAACGCGGTCGACGACGTCGTGTACGGTTGCGCGAACCAGGCCGGGGAAGACAATCGCAATGTCGCGCGCATGTCGTTGCTGCTAGCAGGCTTGCCGAAAGAGGTGCCGGGTTCAACTGTGAACAGGCTGTGCGGTTCAGGTATGGACGCGCTGGGCATTGCCGCACGTGCTATCAAATCGAGGGAAGCCGGGCTGATGATTGCTGGCGGCGTTGAGAGCATGAGCCGCGCTCCGTTCGTCATGGGAAAAGCGGCAACAGCCTTCTCCCGTCAAGCCGAGATACATGACACGACGATTGGCTGGCGTTTTGTCAACCCGCTCATGAAGAAAATCTACGGCGTAGATTCCATGCCGGAGACTGGGGAAAATGTCGCGACCGATTATCAGGTCAGTCGTGCCGACCAAGACGCCTTCGCCTTGCGCAGCCAACAGAAAGCGGCACGTGCTCAGCAAGACGGTACTTTGGCCGCCGAGATTGTCCCTGTGACCGTTCCCCAAAAGAAGGGCAATGCAATCGTAGTCTCGAAGGACGAACACCCACGCGAGACCAGCCTGGAAGCACTTGCCAAGCTCAGAGGCGTAGTCCGACCCGACGGTACCGTCACCGCTGGCAATGCATCTGGCGTCAATGACGGCGCCGCGGCGCTGCTGCTGGCGAACGAAGATACCGCAAGGCGCTTCGGCCTGACCCCTCGGGCTCGCGTGCTCGGCGTGGCAACAGCGGGTGTTGCGCCTCGCGTGATGGGCATCGGTCCGGCTCCAGCCACGCAGTCGCTGCTCGCGCGACTCAATATGACGATTGACCAGTTCGACGTTATCGAACTGAATGAGGCGTTCGCGTCGCAGGGCCTTGCGGTCTTGCGCGCTCTTGGCGTCGCAGACGACGACCCGCGTGTAAATCCGAACGGCGGCGCAATCGCTCTAGGGCATCCGCTCGGCATGAGCGGTGCGCGCCTTGTGACCACGGCGATGTATCAATTGCAACGCATCAAGGGTCGTTTCGCACTTTGCACGATGTGCATTGGTGTGGGCCAAGGCATCGCAGTAGTGATTGAACGCGTATAAGCGCGAGGACGTGTTAACGCGGAGCCGTTCGTGAACGCAATGACCAACTTCGAGATGCGCCGCTTGACGGCGGCGGCATCTGCGAACCAGGAAGATGCTCACCTGTGGAGGATGTTCTCTCAGCTCTACGAGGAGCGGCGTATCCGCTGGTGTAACTCAGCCGATGGGTGGCTGGTCTCCATTGACCACCGCCGCCTTGCGACCGAAGCCACCTTCGACCAGGCGATTCGGCACGCCATCGGACGCCTTGACAACGAAGGTAAGAAGCCAGCAAAGGACACCTCGAGAAGCCGTGCCGCGGGCGAATGACGGTGATGCCACGTCTCGTCTACACGCATGCGAAATTGGAAACCCTCGTTGACCTTTTGATAGTTGTTACGCACTCTGTTCTCCCGCCAAATACGCACTGACAAGTTCGCAAGTCAACGCGACTACGCGCTACTCGCGTTAATTGAGGAAATTCAAGTGAATATCGTCATTACCGGTGGTCTCGGGAAATGTGGCGTTCAGGCTGACGCCGCCTTGCGGGAAGCCGGTCACAAAACGGTCCTTTGGGACTGGGTGTCAATGAAGCGACTTCAGGGCGTTCACGTTGACTGTGCGAACTTCGGGTCAGTCATGGCTGCAATGACGTCCGTCGACGCAATGAGTGGACGTCCCGATGCTGTGATTCACCTTGCGGGAATTCCTGGACCCCGATACGTTCCTGACCACGAGGTGTTCCAGAACAACCTTATGGCGACCTACAACGTGTTCTCCGCGGCAGCGCGTTTGGGCGTTAAAAAGGTCGTGTGGGCATCGAGCGAAACATTGCTTGGGTTGCCCTTCAAGCACACCAAGCCGGCTTACGTGCCGATGGATGAACAACATCCAATACAACCGGAATGGTCGTACGGTCTCAGCAAGTCGCTTGGCGAAAATATCGCTGACGCAATGGTTCAGTGGAACCCCGAGATGTCCATCATTTCTCTTCGGCTCTCTTACGTTGTTGGGCCTGGCGACTACGAGGCACTGAAGCAGAGCCGAAAGGACCCGACGGTGGGGAGGTTCAATCTTTGGAGCTACATCGACTCTCGTGACGCGGGTGAAGCGATAAAGCTGGCAGTAGAAAGCGACCTCGTGGGCCACCACAGCATGATTATCGCTGCTCCGGACACGATGATGGACACCCCGAACGACGAGTTACTGCGCACGTATTTCCCTGAAGTAGAGGTGAAGAACAAGCTGGAGCCATTCCAATCGCTCCAGTCGTCGGAACTAGCGTTCGAGAAACTCGGCTTTCGGGCAACGAGGTCGTGGCGCATGGGCAGACCGTGATTCAAAGAGCGTCGTGAATCAGGCGGGCGGCGATTTGAGTCGCTCGCGCACGAAGTCGATGAAGACGCGAAGCTTCCGCGGCAGCCCGCTTGGGTTGTAGTAGTAGAGGTAAAGAGCTTCAATCGGAATCCACTCATCGAGGACGCTTACAAGGCGACCTGCGGTGATGAAAGGCTCCGCGTTCCGATATTGGATATAGCTGAAGCCAAGCCCGTCAACGGCTGAGCGCAACAGCAAGTCGTTGTCGTTTGTCGCGACACGTCCGGGGACCGCAATACGAATCTTCTCGTCGTCTTTCTGAAATTCCCAGCGGTATAGCGCCTTGGTATCGGCGCTTCGGTAGTTGATGCACTCGTGCTTCAGTAGGTCGCGCGGATGCACTGGCAGTGTCTTTCCTTCAAGGTACTCGGGTGAAGCGACGATGCAGAAGCGCATGTTGGTAACAAGAGGAATTGCGACCATGTCCTGTGCAAGCACGTTGTCGTAACGGATGCCAGCGTCGTAGCCTTTGCTGGCGATGTCGACAAGGCTGTTTTCGGACATGACATCAACCTTGATGTCTGGATAGGCCTTGAGGAAGTCCTTCAGTACCGGGGTGATGACTAGCGAGATTGCAGAGGGCGGAACGTTAAGCCGTAGCGTGCCCATCGACTCACTCGACGCTCGCCCTACGTCACCGAACGCGAGGTCGAGTTGTTCCAGTAGCGGTTGAATCCGAGCCAGGAACGCGGCGCCAGCTTCGGTAAGGCTGACGCTGCGCGTGGTTCGGTTGAAGAGCTTGGTGCCAAGTTGCTGTTCCAACTGCCGAATGGTGTAGCTCGCGGCTGAGTTTGAAATGCCCAGCGCTTGAGCAGCATTGGTGAAGCTCTGCTCCTCCGCAACGCGGGCAAACAGGGTGAGAGCGGAAAGGTCAGCGCCGTTCATTGTGCGAATTCCTTGCATAAACCATTCGGATTATGCCTCTTTTTAGGGAACCCGAGGCGGCCGATACTGTGTTGGACGCGATGACTGGCCGAGGTCAACGTCACGTAATCATCAATCGAGTTTAAGGAGTGTCAGAATGAAAACGTGGTTCATCACTGGTGTCAGCTCTGGTTTTGGTCGTGCCCTTGCCGAGACCCTCATCTCCCGCGGCGAGCGAGTCGTCGGCACGCTTCGCAACGAAGAGCAACGAGTCGAATTCAACAAGTTGTCCGACGGCAAGTCGTTTGGCTACCTGCTTGATGTTCGCAATCACGACGACGTCGGTCGCGTAGTGGCGCAGATTGAAAAAGAGGTCGGTGCTATCGACGTCCTCGTGAACAATGCAGGCTACGGTTACGAGGGCAGCGTTGAGGAAGCAACGCCGGAAGCGGTCCGCGCTCAGTTCGACGTGAACCTGTTCGGCGCAATCAGCGTTCTGCAGGCTGTTCTCCCCTTCATGCGCAAGCGTCGCGCGGGTCATATTCTGAATGTCACGTCGATGGGCGGTCTGATGACCTTCCCCGGTGTCGGCGTCTACAATGCAAGCAAGTTCGCACTCGAAGGTATCAACGAGGCACTTGCAAGCGAAGTCAAGCAGTTCGGCATCAAGGTCACGGCCATCGAGCCCGGCGCCTTCCGCACTGACTGGGCAGGTCGTTCGATGACTCGCGCGAGCCGTACGATTGAGGAGTACGAAGCGCTCCTCGCTCCTATTTCAGCCACACGTGCGGCCCGTTCAGGCAAGCAGCCTGGCGACCCCGCTCGCGCAGCGCTGGCCATGATTAAGGTCGTCAAAGCTGAGAACCCGCCGGTACACCTCCTGCTCGGAACGGACGCTGTTAAGTTCGTGCGTGAAAAAATCGCCACGTTGTCCGGTGAAATCGACGAGTGGGAAACGGTTAGTGCGAGCACGGACTTTCCTGCGTAAGGCTCTCGCGAGTTGATGAACGGAGTTGTCGAGGCAGATGGGGACGGCTTCTGGCCGTTCATCTGCTCAACGTGTTGGACGACCACGATGTTGACCGCAGAGTTGTGAGTTCTGAAACCGAATATTTCGTGTTGACTGGACTTCAGAGAATCGTGCGAACGGGGGCACGTGTTTCAAATCACACGTCTCGTTACACACAAAAACACAGGTAATTTTCCGTCTCAATATAGTGCGTTCACAACTGACAAGTGAGGCGTGCTATGAAACGAATTTTTGTGCTGATGCTGATGGCCATATGTCTTGGAAGTGCGCTGGGCGGCTGCATCGTCGTGCCTGCAGGCGGCTACTATCACCGCTATTAAACCGCAGGTAAAGCGGGCGGCGCAGGAACAGAAGTCAGATGCGCCGCCGGCAATCCTGAATGGTCTTACTGAACAGACTTTGTTGACATGCTGCTGTCTTCGGGGTGCATAGCGGACATGCCCATGCCACTCGTGGTGTCCGCGCTTCTGCTCATATCGCCGGGAACGCGATTCCACGGGCTCGATACGGGCTCACTGTGGTACGTCATCCCTGCCGTCGCGGCACCGTGAGCGCCGCCGCTGCCGTTTCCGCCGTTGCCATTCCCGCCGGCCTGCGCAAACGTCGCAGCACATGCACAGAGTGACGCGACAGCTACACGCGCGAGCAAAGCATTCATCGTCAACTTTTCCATGGTATTTCTCCTGTGGGGTCGGCGCGCGTTTTCAGCGCCGAAGTCTCATATACCGCTCAAGGCTGACTGGTTGCGTAGCGGCGACGCGCAAGCAGCTACCCGCATCTGAACAGAACAGCTATTTGCTGCGTCCCGATGTGAGGCATGTGGTTCAGTCGCGGTTCGACGCCGAAAATGACAGCGCTGCACTAAGTTCAAGCTCCTAACAGTGCACGCAGGCCCGGCTACTTTGGCATCAGAACCTTATCTACAACCATGATGACGCCGTTGCTCTGGATGACGTCGTAGGTCGATATGTCAGCAGTGTGGCCACTGGCATCCGCTACTACGATATTGTGCGGACCGTTCTCTGTGAACGTCAGCGTCTCTCCATTGACTGTTTTCAGTTCCGCCTTGCCGCCACCGGCCTTGATGGCCTGGTCGAGCTTGCGGAAGTCATATCGGCCTGGGACGACGTGGTACGTCAAGATGCTGGTCAGCATCGCCTTGTTCTCAGGTTTGACGAGCGTATCGACCGTGCCAGCCGGAAGCGCTGCGAATGCTTCGTTCGTCGGCGCAAACACTGTGAACGGGCCGGGGCTTTTTAACGTATCGACGAGACCTGCGGCTTTGACCGCGGCAACGAGCGTGGTGTGGTCGGCCGAGTTGACCGCGTTATCCACGATGTCTTTGTTCGGGTACATGGCCTGGCCGCCGACCATGACCGTGTCGCTAGCGGCAAAGGCGCCTGATACAGCTGCCGACAGTGCGACAGCGACAAACATAGTCTTGTATTTCATGGTGTACTTCCCCTGAGTCGCCACGCGTGATTGCGTGGGTCTGACCGCATATACGGGGAATACAGGCGAATGGATTCGCAGCGGCACTTATCCCTGTGTCGCAGCTTGATATGACGACCGGCACGACACCACCTGCGGCAGTCGGGAATTGCAACAAGCCCATTCTTCCGCCATTCATCACCAACCAGATAGCGGCGCGTCCGGCTCCGCGAAGTCGACTTCCTTTGCTACGACTTGATTGAGACCAACCGAAGAGCCGACGCCATGGAAGGCCACCGTGCCTCTGCCAGACTTCTGATAACGCGCTGGCCCACTTCGCGTAGATGGCGCGGCGAACGTGCTGCCAGCACCGGTTATGTCTATAGCTATTCAAGTTCCACAGGCGACTGTTCGGCGCTCGCGAAACGTGAGGCGCCTAGGGCGCGGGACCGTCAAGCCTCCAGTGCGAATGAGCGCGCCTAACACGCACGCTCGCTGCGCTGCAGGCGCGGCCGTTCCGTTGCCCCCGGAGATGGGAAGCGGCAGCGAAATTCGCCGTCGCCTACCCGTAAGGTCACTTTTCCGGCGCTGCCACTTCCTGGCCGGCACCGAGGTCGGCACCTGTCGTTGGGTTCGAAGTCGTGTCCGAAGCTGTCCGTGCAGCCATCGCTGACAGCACTTTTACATCCGCGCCGGAAACGTTCACCGTGGCCAATCCGTCGCCACCGTCGACCGCCGGCTCGGGCGCGTCTACATATTCCCAACCCGGGCCTTCGTTCCAGGGACCTTGCGGCGATTCATCGCCCTGTGACATGTTGTAGTAGACATTTGTAAATTGCGGCACCCCAGGACGTTTGCCTTGCGGGAAGTTGGGCTGAATCGAATGCAGCGCTTTCTCAAACGACTTCTGGTGAGCAATCTCTCGGGTCATCAGAAATCCAAGCGCCTCAGAGATACCGGGGTCATCGGTCACATTCATCAGGCGTTCATAGACAATCTTGGCCCGCGCCTCTGCGGCGATGTTTGAGCGCAGGTCCGCCGTTGGCTCGCCGATTGTGTCGATATATGCTGCGCTCCAGGGAACGCCGGCTGAATTGGTGAGGGCCGGGCCGCCTCCGTATAGGAGGGCAGTCGTGTGGGAGTCGTTGCCCCCTCCCGTCAGCGACCGGTAGAGTTCGGCCTCCGCATCCACCCCTTCTGCTAGCTGCCCCTTCGCTCCTTTGTTTAGCATTGCCACGATAGAGCCGATGATTTCGAGGTGGCTCAATTCTTCGGTGGCGATGTCAAACAATAAATCCTTGCGGCCCGGGTCGTCTTCGCCGACTGCTTGTGTGAAATACCTGCAAGCGGCAGCCAGTTCTCCTTGCGGACCGCCGAATTGTTCCAGCAACAGATTGGCGAGGCCGGGATTCGGCGCTGCCACACGGACGGTATATTGAAGCCGTTTGTTGTGCACGAACATTTCACTTCTCCGTTGAAAGCCCGACGCCACGGACTGCCCTGTCAGGAAGTACCGTCAATAACATCAGGAGCGTAATCGGGCTGGTTGTAAAGCCCGGACAGCGGCGTGTTGCTTGCTCAGGCCGCACCCTTGCGGGCGTCCGGGTCTCGGAGCAATTTGCTCCGGCGAATGTGCAGCTTGGGCCACACTATGAAAAGCGCTGCGCTGCTGAGTGCGCATGAGGCGTACCTGGGTGGGGGGCTGGCTTGTGGCCTTAACTTAAGTGCGGCTTTCACCGGTTCATGATTCCTGGAAAACTTCGGCGTCGATTTCTGCGGCGCGAAAACGGCGCGCTGACACCATTCCACTCCGAATCCGGGCACGGCCGGCGCGGGAGACTCGCTCTCTTAGTAACCCGTCCAAGACTGGCGCGGAGCCGGCCGGGGACAGCAAGTGCAAGAGGTTTCAAAAGCGGGTTCCCGTCGCCCCCCCCCCCGGGCATGCTGGTTGCGCGGCATTCCAGCGCGCGCCGCGCTTGCTGGAAGTTGCGGGCCCCAACCAAGTGAAGGAGGAACCATGGCTACTAAGACCCTGAAGGATTTGTTCATTCATTCGCTATCGGACATTTACAGTGCCGAAAAACAGATGACGAAGTCACTTCCCAAGATGGCGCGGGCAGCGACCAGTCCTGACCTTCGGTCAGCATTCGAGACGCACCTGGAAGAAACGCAAGGCCAGATTGAAAGAATTGACCAAGTGGTCGAAGCCAGCGGAATCAAACTCAAACGCATCAAGTGCGTTGCCATGGAGGGTCTTGTCGAAGAAGGCCAAGAGCAGATTGACGAAATTGAGAAAGGCCCGGTTCTCGACACCGCCCTCATCGCAGCAGCGCAGAAAGTGGAGCACTACGAAATTGCAGCGTACGGTTCGTTAATAGCACTGGCCAAACAGCTTGGCGAAACCACTGCCGTCAAGCTTCTGGCCGAAACGCTCAAAGAAGAAAAGGCTACCGACGACAAGCTAACTTTCCTCGCTATGGAAAAGGTGGCGGCAGAAGCCTTGGGAAACTAGGCCGACTCTACGCCAGGCGGCGGCCAGCGCCGCCTTTGTCAAACTCCAGCTGGATTCTATCGATTGCGAAATCTGTTGATTGCACTGCGGCGCGGTAGGTACCGACGGTGCAATCAACAGTCTCAAAACGGATATCTCGTTGGCCACTAACCTGGCGGCCCTAGGAGAACTGAATGGACCCTGTCTCGCATGGAATCATTTTCTGGCTGATTATCGGCGGCATCGCTGGCGCGTTGACCGGTCGGATTGTTGACGGCGGCGGCTTCGGCATTCTTGTCGACATCATCGTAGGCATTGTTGGCGCCTTCATCGGAGGATGGCTCGGTGGAGTGCTTGGACTGCACCTGGGTGGCGGCATCATCGGCTCGCTGCTCACGGCACTTCTTGGTGCAGTCATCCTGCTCGCCGTCCTGCGCCTTTTCAGCGGCGGCCGAGGGCGCGCACTTGAGGCCCACACGAGATTGACGCGAGCGACGGCGTGCTAACCCGTTGAGGCAGTTTTTCTTTGGAGAGTGAAAATGGATGTGCCAGTCACCGAGGACCAGATTCGTACGCTCGCTTTCTATCTTTGGGAAAAAGACGGAAGTCCCGACGGGCGTTCCGAAGAATACTGGGAGAAGGCGCGGCAGCAGCTAGGTGCTGGGGGCAACCCGGCAGAGCCAGAAACAGGCAGCGCGTCGTGAGTAGTTGAGCTTCTGGTCGAGGGTTCGACGTGGGTGTCAGCGGATTGTGCTCCGATGACACCCGTCGCAGGCTTCGGAGAGTGCGGCGCTCAATCAAACAGGCGGCTTGCCTGTCCGATGCTCGCAAATCTGCATATTCAGATTCGCCGTTTCCGTTGAACGTCAACGGGCCGCCCGTCTATGTCGGCACATCCGTCGCAGACTTCCATGGCGCCTCCGGAATTACGCGTCCGGCCGTTGGCCAGCGTTCGCAGGCATCGCTCAAAAGGAGCCCGCGTGGAGCGGGCCAAGACTGATGCACCGCAGAGGAGACAACGCGGGCCAAGTCAGTATCGGACTCCGCGGAGCGCCGGCGCAAGCGTAAAAATATAAATAAAAAGAGGGTCGGCTGGTGACCGACGCAGCACGCAGCAGGTGCTTCGGTCTTCAAGCTAGTGCGTCACTGCTCCCGAAAAGGGCTTAGGCTAGGCGCCAGATTGGTCAAAAGACCGATTGCTGGGCGTTTGCTCAATCCGGCACGTAACTTGCGGCTTGCCAGTCAGGCTTTGTCTGCAGGGTTTATGTCCCTCGTCGATTTGAGGGGCGGTGAAAACATTGAGTCCATGTTCGTTTTCTCTGGGAGCTATCACACGAGCGTTCGTTTCAGCAGCAGAAAACCGCAGGAGGACACTATGTTTCGGTCCACCCCAGTTATTGCCAGCAAAACCGTAGGCGGTGAAAAGATTCAGGCAGAGTTTCTCTGCGACACGGGCCGGCTACGAATCATCGGCGGCGTCACAGTGCGAGCAGAATGGTTTCCGCCGCATTCTTGGTTTGCCATTGCATCTGTCGCGGGATACAGCCGATGGGGTACCCGCCCGGACGAGACGGACTTGCTGCGGCTCATTGATAATTTTGTACGGTTACCGGGACAGTCGACTCTACGAGCAGAATCATGATGGTCGCCTTCGTTGATGTTGGCCTTCATCGCCGCCACGGCGTCTGCGACGATATCCTGGAGTAATCCGTACGAAGGACGGACAGTTCGCCATGCGTTATCCGGGACGCGTCGAGCAGGTCGCCAACGAGTCGTTTCAGTATCCACATCTGCCTTTCAGCGATGCCCAGCGCAGACAATACGCCAGGATTGTCTGTCGCGAGTTTTCGCGCCGCTGTACGGCCCAATCGATGGGTCCAAGGGGATTGCGCAGCTTACTGCACAATAAATCTGAGAAATCACGTGAGTATTAGGCGGCGATTGCCAGCAACGTAAGGGATGCGGCGCATGGACGATACCGCTGACGCGAAACAGCTGCTTGCGTGATGCTGGCTAACATAGCTGCTATTTGTGCAGCGCACAAATAGATAATGATTGTCAAGCCGCTAGGAGAGGGTTTACGCTCAGTCGACTTCCCCGCGAGACGACTATGGGCACGCCTGCTCTTCTGGACCGCTACGAACTGCTTGCCGCGTGGCATCGCCTCATTCCGGAGGCGGAACTTGCCGGACAGCACCGATACGAGCTAGACGAACTCGGCGAAGCAATACTGAATCCTTCTCCGTCAGCCAGGCGTCAGATAGTGCTCACTGATGTCTACTGCCACGTAACTGAGCAGATGGGGCATCTTGCCGCCATGTCAGTACCCGTGATTACTCCAGCCCTTGGCATCAGGGTTCCCGATGTTGTCTGGATGCCGTGCCACAGGTGGGAAAGCTTCGACCACGACGACCCCGTACCGTTTGTCCCTGACCTATGCGTCGAAGTGCTTCTCGATAGCGACAGGGCGCATGACATCGACCGCCGGGTAACAAGCTATCTGGAGGGCGGCGCAACCGAAGTCATCGTTGTATGCCACTCCGGACGGGTTGAGTTCTGGGGCGCCGCGGGCCGGCGTCAAACTTCGGTATTCGGAATAGCGCTATCTCTCGACGGCAGGTATTTCGAACAGGAAGGCGGCGTGTCTTAGAGTGCCACCTTGCGAAGTTGATGACTTATCGAGCCAAGGCATGCTTCGGTGATTTCATCTTGGTCGGTCTACCTTTTCGCTGACGTGCCGGAGTCGCCGCCTTGAGGGCATTGTCGCCACTTCGGTCACTGTCATTGAATGTCTCTTGCCGTCCGCTTTGCTACGCTCACGTGCGCGGCTATTGCCACTATTGCTACCTTGGCTAGTCGTGCGTTGTTTCACGGACAAAGCGGAGCACATCGATAGGTGCGAATAGCGGCGCCGGCATTGCGGCAAATCGCGACGCCTTACAACGTCGGCAGTCGTTCAAAGTGGTCGAAGCGGGCGAACGGTGGCGGCACCTCGGTCACCTCAAGCTCGTCGACAAGTGCGGCGGACATACCTTCACTTAACCAGGCGCACATATCTGCAAGCTGCTCAGGCGAGCCCTGAATCATCGCCTCCACGGAGCCGTCCATGCGGTTGCGGACCCAGCCCGTAACGCCCAGCGCATAGGCGCGGCGTACACAGGCTTCCCGATAGCCGACGCCCTGCACGAGGCCGCGCACCTTCACCAGCCGCGTCTCAAGCATCCCATCTTTCTCGTCGTCTTCCATCTGTGTGATTCCAGCGTTGGTTGTCACGATGTCCTGCGCGCCGAACGTCCGTATGAACGCGCTCATTGCGAAGTTGGGAAGCTGTCGCGTCAGCGCTACTCACCGGCTAACGGCGTCCCACCTGCCATGCATCTGCCAAAGTTCTCTTCACGACAGCAGGTTTTTTGCCTGCGCGAAAAATGGAATAACGCAACGCTCAGTGAGAAAAATCTGCGGCGTTCAGCTTTATGGGCTCGTCCGGGGCTCGCAGCATCCTTCGCTCGACGGCCGCCGCAATCCGGCCGTGTCCGTCCGTATAAGCTTTTAGCAAGCGTGCTTCGTTTGCGCCAATGGGCGCCCAGAAATGCCGTTCCAGCGCGTCGCGAGTAATCGAGCATCGCAGTGCACGGCGACAAATGTGTGCGACAAAAATGACTAGCTTTCCGTCGGAGGAAACGCTGGCTTCTGCGGCGAGAGTGCTGTCCATGGTTCATCGGCTTTTTGTTGACCCAACCGCCAGATTGCCCCGGACGGACTCGCGGCAGTACCAGCCTTATCATAAGTCATGAAGCCGAAGGCTCAGAAAATTAACGCGCCCATTCGTTTGGTCGCAGCGTGACCACAGGCACCAGGCTTCCGACTCCAGCCGCCGAATCAAACAGCGCTTAGTATCCGCAACACTGCATTTCCTTCGTCTGTAATCGCGAACCTGGATGTGCCTTGTCCAGAGTCAGCCAGTTGAGCGAAGCCGGCATCGCGAAGTGCCATTACGTCCGGGGTCTCCGCCATCACATCGCAAGGTGCTTGAAGTGGCACCCCAGGAGCGTCGCCAGTTCATGTGCATTCAGGCACTGCACTGCTAGCGCGAGGCTGAAATCAAAATTCCTCTCGGCGCGACTCGCATAGCAGTCTCCTCAAACGAAGCGGTCGTTAGCACCGGAAGCGACTCAGTTGCCGGCCGTCTGATTGGTGGCAAATGGACGGCGACGATGTCCCGATAGTTACGTCGAGAATCAGTGTATGCCTTCAGGCATCGACACCAGGCTCTCCGGCCACACTCCCTTGCGAATCACAAGGGTGTATCGCAGTCCGCTGCCCCATCCTCATGTTCCAACTCCTCATCCACGATTTTTTCCAGGCTGCGCTTTAGGTGATAGAGCTAGCCCGTTCGATTCCAACTCTCTCGTCCTTCGCGAGCTCCTGGTCGCTGGAGCCGTGTGCACTGAGGCTTGTGGAAAGCAGGTCTGATAGCAGTCCTTCCGCGGGAATAGCATGCGTCTCGGTCGTCGTCCGAAGCATGCGCCCGGAAACGTCGCGAGGCCGAATCGCCGCGAGCGCCGCTGATGACGACCTCCGCTCGCGTTCAACTTCCCTGTGGGGCACGCCACTTGCTCAACCATAGGACCATTCAAACGAAATATGGAGGTTCAAATGACCGAGTCGAATCAACCCACCGCCCCGGCAGCCGGGCCCTTGCCCGTCGCGTCTGACCCGGCCAGTTCCGCCGGTTCATCTCAACAGGGCAACGGCTCTACAGCGAAGTCCGGCGGCAGCGACGGAGACCGAACAACCAGTGCCCGGACGCTGTCCGACGTGAAGGACAAGATTGCCGGCGCACAGGAGGTGGTCAAGACGAAGTACCGAGTCGTAGCTGAATCGACCGACGATTACGTTCATGAGGCTCCGTGGAAAGCGGTCACGATGGCACTCATCGGCGGACTCATCATCGGCATGCTTGCTCGCCGCTAATGCTGATTTAGCTCTATAGGAGAAGAAACATGGACCCGGTCTCACATGGAATCATTTTCTGGCTGATTATCGGAGGCATCGCTGGCGCCTTGGCGGGTCGTATCGTCGACGGCGGCGGCTTCGGCATTGTGGTCGACATCATCGTGGGAATTGTCGGAGCCTTCATAGGAGGCTGGCTTGGCGGGGCGCTGGGTCTGCACCTGGGAAGCGGCATCATCGGCTCACTCATTACGGCGCTGATTGGCGCGGTCATCCTGCTCGCTGTTCTGCGACTTTTCAGCCGAGGCCGGGCGCGTCCACTCTAAAGCCTTCAATTTTTATACGTTGAGCGTAGCGCTTCGGGCGACAAGCACTCGCCCCTGTCGGTCCGGCAGCAAACGCCGGGAAGCATTGCGGGGCACGCCATCTGCATTCACGGACGTGCCCCGTTGTGGATAAAGGGGTGACCGGCTTGTGTCCGTGACGGGATGTAATCACATGTCGTTCGCGAAGCGAAACCTGCCTTTCGGGGGAAAGCGATGAGCCGAATACTCCAGGTGGATAACAAGCCAGATGTTATTGATGCCTTGCGCATCTTCCTGGAGACGGAGGGTCATCACACGGTAACCGCCCTAGATGGCCTGGAAGCCTTTCTTTGAGATTGCGACTGGGCGCCAGCCGGACATCGTCATAACCGACTGGAAGATGCCGCATGTTGACGGGCTTGCGCTGTCCAAGATGCTGCCACATAGCAATCCCCGCGCCGACCTGCCGGTCATTCTCGTGTCGGGCGACCCGCCACCTACAGACGGAAGGGCCACTTTGCGCAACGGTTTCTCCGCAAGCCGGTTTCACTGGAGGAATTGTCGGCGCTGATTAGGCGTCTGCTCACCACCCGACATTAGAGCGTGTTAGGAACTTGGAAGTACTGGCACCGCGTGAACGAGCATGAGCATTGCGAAGACCACGAAATGCAACCCGGCAAGCGTTTCGGGT